>CAJFVT010000189.1 GCA_904420525.1 uncultured Clostridia bacterium
CATCCGGTTACCGGACCTGTATATCTCAGATTTACGGGCGATGCTACATCCGCGACGCAGGCAGAGTGGGGGCTGTACGGCGGTATATATTTCGGAATACCATCTGAGAGTATCATTCCAAACCTTACCGATGTTGATATTGTGCTTGACAAGGCTGTACCGGTAAAAGGGAATGCAATGCATGCATTCACCGGAACACTTCAGTTTATTTCCAATAACGGAGCGGCAGGCAATGGGGCCGATGCGGTGCTGCCGACACTTGACAAGGAGCCGGAAGGCGGAAAGTATGAGCTGTATTCGCCCGAGGGATATTATCTTGACACGACCGGTGAAAAAGGCGTATTCGAGGTAGAGGATACAACGGATACGGCGTATGTAGTCAGTGCGGACGGCTATCATGTGTATTATTCTGTGGACAATGTGCTGAGCATACCGGAAAAAGGGGAATATAATGTTTCATACACATCATCGTTCAACCCGAACACAATCACGCTTCCGGCGGGAGCGACCGGTTGGGAGGACGATGGCAAGGGAATTCTTACGGCCGTAGCTCCGGGTACAGAAAATTGTATTTATGTGAATTCGCAGAACGGCAGCGATGAAAATGACGGAATGTCTCCTGATACGGCTGTAGCAACGCTTGAAAAAGCCTTTATTTTACTCAATCCGGAGATGGAGGATCTGAAGATCATTCTTACAGAAGATTATACGCTCAGCTCCGATCAAGATATTGTTCTCCCGGAGCACAGTGCGCATGTTACGGTCGCAGGGGCGAATGATAATGTGACGCTGACTTACAACAATAATATAGATATAAACGGACCAACAACATTTGAAAGAATTACGCTAAATGCTGAAACAGGCGGTTTTCTGAATACAAAAGCAAATGAACTTATCATAGGCGCCGGCGTGACTAAAAACGCTGATTCACAGCCTTTACGTATCCATGCCGGAACTCAGAGAGGGGACGGAGGACATGAAAGTCTCACCATAAACTCGGGCAGCTTTCAGAATGTATATCTCGGCGCATTTTACAGTGCTCCGAATGTAGCGAGCAAAACTGCCGGTCTTGATTTCGTGATGAACGGCGGGAATATAGGTCAGCTTGCGCTTGGAGCCGATGGTTTCGTTGATGCACACAGAGGCGTGACATTTACTGAAAATGTAAACATCACATATAACGGCGGTACTATAGCCTCTATTGCTCTGGTCGATAGAGAAGAGAGAAGACCGGTATTTGAAAAAGCACTGCAGCTTATATGCAACAACGGTAAATATGCGCAGCTCCCTGAAATCGATGCAGCGGGCGGCGTATGGCAGATGAACTGCGAGGAATCAAACGGCGCTAGCCTTGAGGCAACCGAAACTGCCGGTATATTTAAAGTTACAGGCGGACTCACTGCTGTTGCAACAGACAGCGCAGGAGAAACTTATGTGTCCGACAACGGTACGCTTACGGTACCGGCAGGAACATATAATGTATTCTATACCGAAAATTCGGATTATACGAACAATGGAGAGCAGATAATTTTTTATCGTGATACACAGCTGGATCTTTCGTCAGAACCGCATACTGAACATCTTGGCAAATTATTTGTGGGATGGACGGATGCAAACGGAAGCGCGGTTGCAAATAATGAAACATATAAAGCCGGAACAGTGTTGAATGCAAAGTATATAGATTTTGACGAAAATACTGACTTTGCGGTGAATTCGGCACAGTTCAGGACTGAGGACAGTGAGACGCCGGAAGGATTAAGGTTCATCGTAGGAGTAAGCAGCAGGCTCCAAAGTGAGGTAACTCCGATAGAATACGGAGCGGTAGCGATCCCTCTTGAGATCGCCGGTATAGAAGAGCCGGAGCTTGGGAAGATATTTTTATACAATGATACTGAATATCAGACGGGAAGTATAACTGCGGACAAACTTTTCTCGATTGATAGCAGCGGACTAAAGTATACGATGTGTATTACCGGGCTCGAAGGCAAATATATGAGGCAATATATTGTGCGCGGATATATGAAATACGATGATATCAATGGTGCAGAACAAACTCTTTATACTGACAGCTTAGGAGCAAATGCATATGCGGCGGTAAAGGCGGAGCTTGCGGATGACACTATAACTGAGGAAAGACGCGCTGCGCTCGAGTCGGCATTTGAAAAAATGGAAGCTGAGCGGGCTGTGAAAAGGTCAGAATACATGTCACAAGGCAGGACGGATGTTGTCGGAAGTGAGGACGATAAGACGGGATGGATCTATCGTTTGGATAATGGGCTTATGGTCCGGGAGGCGGAATTTGACAGCGGTAAAGGCGGCGATCCTGTTGAGATAGTTCAGATAACAGACATACATTTTAATTATTGCAATGATAAGGATTTTATTGAGAACAATCAACAGGTAATGGACAGCTGGAATTCGAACGGTTGGCTAAAGTATGGCGCTTCTTTTCCAAATGCATTGGCATGTATGGAGTATGCATCATATGCAGATAAGACCATTGTAACGGGAGATACTTTCAGTTACCTTTCATGGGGAAATATTGATCTTATGAATAAAGCAATATGGCAGCAGGACCCCGAAGCTCTGATAGCAATAGGCAATCATGAGCCGAGAAGAGCTATAAATGGTTCAAGTGCCGATGATGCTGCCGAAAGTGAGCTGTATTCATTATTGCAGTCACAGTGGAAGCATGACATCTACTATACATCAGAGGTGTTAAATGATAAGGTAATGGTTGTTGTAATGGACAATCAGAAGTGCAAGTTCCGCGATGTTGAATATGATTTGCTCGCGGCAGATATTGCCGATGCAAGGGAAAAGGGCATTCCGATGCTTATATTTGAACACGTTGCAATACCCACAAAAAATCCGGATGAATCGGCAGTTGAGGCAATCAGAGTAGGCGACACATCAAAGACAGTATACAACTTCTATGAAGGCGACGCATATCTTTTGAAGTACGGACAGGGCGATGAGGCTTCGGATAAGGTTTATGATCTTATAGTGAACAATGCCGATGTTATAAAGGGTATCTTCTGCGGTGATTTGCATGAGGATATGTACACAGAGGTTAAGGCAAAAACGGCTTCAGGTGAAGATGCGGTTATTCCACAGTACGTTTTGAACGGAGCAGCCTACGATAACGGTCATGTGTTAAAGATCACAGTTAAATAAAATCAAAAGAAACCATGCTGCGTGTGATATACGCACATGGTTTTCTTTTGTTAAACCTATTCCGGGATCAAAATCCAATAGTAGAGAATAACACCGATTTATCATAGGATTGTTCCTGTAAAAAGATCAGGAAAGATGGTATAATAAACACAACAGAGGTAATAAAAGCCGCTGTGCGGCATTTATCTCGGATGTGTTTATTGTATCGGTGTGAAGCAATGCTATACGCATTGCGCTTATGATAAAATAAACACAACAGAAGGGACAAGGCCGATCAAAACGGTTTTGGGGAATATGTGCTTATTGTGCCATGATGAAGCGGTACGGATGAGCGGCATATCGGCGGCACAGTAAATGCAGCGCCAACAGAATGGAGGTATCAGGGTCGCATGTTTGTTTTGGATTATGAAAGTTACAGGAAAAAAGTATATGGTTGTTTTATGGGAAAGACGGTAGGCGGAACTTTGGGAATGCCGTTTGAGGGAGATCTGTCAGTAAACGATATTTCGTATTATGATCCGGTCCCTGATGGTATGCTGCCAAATGATGATCTCGATTTGCAGGCAGTGAATTTGGAAATATTGCTCAGAACCGGTTTCCCGGTATGCAGATACCAGCTTGGCGAGGTATGGAAGTATCATATTTCCGATTTTGCACCGGATGAATACGGACCTGCAAGAAGCAATCATCTGGATCTTGTCTATGCTCCGGCAAGCGGCAGATTCAGGAATAAATTCGGTAATGGTATGGGCGCGGCAATACGCAGTGAGCTATGGGCATGTCTGTCACCGGGGAATCCCGTCTTGGCGGCACAGCTTGCTGCAGAGGATGCTTCGAACGATCATTTCGGGGACGGTGTTTATGCCGCGATGTTCCTTGCAGCTGCAGAAAGCGCTGCATTTACGGAAAGAAATATTGTTAAGCTGATATATATCGGACTTGCAAATATACCGGATGGAAGCCTCCTGCACCGCGCGGTTGAGGATACTCTCATCTGGTGGGAGAATACTAGGGATATGCTTGAAGTGCGAAAAAAGATACTTGATAAATACTATTCACAAAACTGGACGGATGTAGTCATAAATATTCCGTTCGTAGTACTCGCCGCTGTCGCTGCGGAAGGGAGCTTTGACAAAGCTGTATGCGGAGCTGTGTCATTAGGTTATGATGCGGATTGCACAGGTGCAACGGTTGGAGCGCTGTTTGGGATAATGGATCCGGATTCGATAGATGAAAAATGGAAAAAGCCTATAGGAGATAAACTTGTGCTTACACCAAGTATAATAAACATGCATGAACCCCGGACAGTAAGCGAATTTTGCGAAACGGTGATCGGGGCGGCGGCAGAGGCAGCGGTTTATTACAGATATGACCCATGTGTGGAATTTTCAAAAGAGAAGATAAAACAGATCAAAATAGAGGAACCGTGGCTAAACGAATATAAATTTATATCGGAATGGGAAACAGATTCTGCAGAGGCGCTTATAGCGGTGCAGCCGTTTCTCATGAGTTTGGTATATCCGGAACAGATAGCTGCGTATCCGGGTGTAAGGAATAAATATAAATTGAAGATCACAAATACATATCCCGTTCATACCAATATAGATATTAAGATCGCAGCGCCTGACGGATGGAATGTGAATGGGGATCGCTGCAGTATAGAGATAGGCGCAGAAAAAACAGGAGAAGTGGAATTTGAGCTAATTCCCTTGAGGACACTAAAAAGATGTCCGATCAATATGCTCTCATTTACATTGAAGGTGAATGGTTTGTATTTTACAGCGGAGGCAGGGCTGCCGATCGCTATCCCGTGGACGGTAACGGATGAAAACGGTAATGAGCGGATATTTGAAAGCGAGACGCCGTTTTTTACGGTTCCCGATGGAAGATTTACATATAAAACATTGATAAAGTCACCTGCCGATAAACGTGTGAGGATAACGGCATGCGGAACGAGACCGAGCAGGCTGTATCTTAACGGAGAACTCAAGTGGGAGCATAACGGAGCGCATTATGTACCGGCATTTCATAGGGATGAAGGCTGGTTCGATACAGAATTGAAAAACGGAGTAAATGAGATCAGGATCGAATTTGAAAACAGCGGAAGCGGCGAGTTTTTTCTGGGGTTCGGAACGCTGTACTTTTGCACACAGTGGGATGATTCCATTGAATATTTGGAACCGGGGGTGACGGAGGATGTATGATGTTATAATTGCCGGTGGAGGCACGGCGGGAGCTGTAGCGGCTGTTTCAGCAGCGCGTGAGGGGCTTAAGACGCTTGTTATAGAGAGAATGTCAGCATTGGGGGGTACACAGACCTTTTCGATGGTAACTCCATTTATGGAACACTGTCTGCCCAATGAAAATTTTGTCAACTCATCTATAAGTGAAGAGATATTGTATGAATTGAAGAAGAACGGACATTGCAAATGGCTGTGGTTTGATCCGGAATATATGAAATTCGTGCTTGAGAAAATGGTTATTGAATCCGGAGCCGAGATACTGTACGATACGGATGTGATAGATGCGGATGTTGAGGACGGTAAAATAAAAAGTATAAAGATATACAACAGCGATGGTATAAGTGAGATAGGTGCAAAAGTGTTCATTGACTGTACAGGAAACGCGGATCTCGCAAAAATGAGCGGAGCTGAGGTGATGAGCGGCGGTCCCGGCGGGATAAATCAATCGTCCTCATTGAGGTTCGAGATGGCGAATGTCGATCTTGGGCGAATGTCAGAATACCTAAAATCTGCCGGTCAGCCGGACTGGCTCGAGGAACCGATGCTTCAGATATGCAATGTTAATCCCGGGTGTGCGGAGGATTTTCTTGAGAGGGTCAAACGCGCGGTCGAGGAAGAAAGACTTACATCTGTGGAAGCGAGTCATATCCAGATGTTTTCGGTCCCTGGAAGACCCGGGGCAGTGAACTTTAATTGCCCGGAAACGGGAGCTGAAAAAAATACTTCATCAGCTGCGGTAAAAACGAGAAAGTATATTAAAGGGCGCCGCTCGATCATGAGGATCGCGGAGTTTATGAAGAAAGAGGTACCGGGATTTGAAAATGCTTATATAAGCTTGATCGCGCCGATGCTCGGGATAAGGGAATCGGAACGTATAAAGGCGGAATATGAATATACGATACAAGACATTGTGCTGCGCAGAAGATTTGATGATGCAATATTGAGAAGCGCATATCCGGTAGATGTGCACGGCGCGGCGTCCGAATTGGAGGGTGAGCTGGAATATCCTGAGTGCGTGCCTGAGGAACGCTATTTTGAATATCCGTACCGTGCGCTCATTCCGATAAATATAAAAAATATTCTTGTATGCGGACGCTGCTCCGGGTGTGATTTTTATTCGCAATCTGCACTGCGTATACAGCTGTCTTGTCAGGCGATGGGCGAGGCGGCAGGAATAGCTGCAAAGATCGTTTCGGACTGCGGTAAGCGTTTTTCGGATATTGACGGAGTTAAGGTAAGGGAGAGGATGCGGAAACGCGGATCCGATCTGTGACTGGGCATCGGTAATGGAAAGCGAAAGGAGAAATTTATTTATGAAAAAACGATTAACGGCATTGATCACCGTTTTGACGATAATGCTTTGGTCTGTGGTTCCTGTGTCTGCCGCAGCAGACAGGGTGACGCAAAATTCTGTATTCAGCCTTATGACTGCGATAGGCTGCATAAATGACGATCTGGCATTGCGTCCTGATAGTACGATAACAAAAGGGGAGTTTGTCGATATTCTGCTTTCTCTGATCGATATGCGCGATATGGCAGATTATAATGAGCCGGTATTTTTGGATGTTACATTAAATACACCGTATGCAGCTCAGATAAACACGGCATATTCACTTGGTATAATAACAAGGGACAGTTCTATGAGATTTTATCCGTCAAAAACAATAATGATGAACGAAGCGCTGGAGATGGTTATTAATTTATTGGGATACAGTATTTTAGCGGATAAGACGCAGAACAACTGGTATATGAGGTATGCATCGGATCTGGAATTGCTTGATGGGATGACAACTGCGATGAATTCAGAGCTTACCGTATCTGCGGCTGCGGTGCTTGCATATAATGCATTAAATGCTCCAAGATTGGAGCAGGCGGGAAATGGACATATGGAACAAAGCGATACTGCCATGATGGAAGGCGTATTGGGTATTTACTACAGAACGGGCACGGTGACGGCGGCCGGGAATATGAATGCCGAAAGCGGAGGCATGCTTCGGGAGGGTACTATAAAGATAGACGGAGTGGAATACCTGCTGGGCGAAACAGGATTTACATCGGTACTCGGTCAGGTGGTGCGGTTTTGGTATGAGATCAATGATAACGGTGAGAGGCTTTTGGTGTATATAGAAAATGCGAACGAGGAGCTTCCGAGTCTTTTTATAGATGCCGAGTCGCTGGAGACTCAGGATAGCGGATTTGCCGCAAATAATATCGTATATTGCGATGATGAGGGAAAAACAAAAAGAATACGTCTTTCAACCGACAGAGCGATAGTAAACGGGATGAGCAAGCAGATAGCTTTGAGCGATTTTGATTTTTCCGATTATGACGGAGGATATGTGAAATTATCTCAGGATGACAAAGGTGATTATAATTACGTGGAGATAGTAAAGTACAATAATCACATTGTTTCAGCGGTGAACAGGAGCAGCATGACAGTTTGGTTTGAGGACAACACAAGTCTTAAACTCAACCCTGATGATTATTCAGATATAGTGCTTATAAATATCTCTGACATGTACTATGAGGATAAAACGATCGATGATATATCTATAGGTGATGTTGTGAGCATATATGAAAGCGAAAACGGTGAATTTATAGGCGCATTTCTTTCATCAACGAGATTTATGGGGACCATAATGTCTGTCATACCTTCTGAAAGCGAGGTGGATATTGACGGAAAAACATACAAAGCTACATGTGAATTAAACTGCAGTCCGGGCGAAACGTATACGTTCAGTATGGATTTCAGGAACAGGATAGCCAAGATAGATTCATCAGGAGCGGATACGGGATATGTTTATCTTATAAACGCATATGAGAATGAGGCTCACGAGACCTTTTTCAAGATATTTGATCCGGCGGACGGCACGGTAAAAGATTATATGGCTGCAGGTAAAATAACGCTCGGTGGTATTAAATTTTCAAGAGATGATTATTCAGGTATAAGCGGTCAACTTCAGGCTACTTCGGACAACGGTGATTCGCAGTGTCCATTGTCACAGCTTGTTAAGATACGTGTCAATAATGAACAGAAAATAACAGTGATAGAGACTGCGGAACAGTCGCCGAGCGACAATGCATTTTCATTGGACTACAGCAAGTCAAATCTTTACAGCGCAAGCTTTGGATTTATAGAGGGAAGATTCAGTACAACTGACAGTTCCACATTGATCATACGCGTACCAAAGGACAGGATGGATTATGATGAATATACGGCGGAGGCGGGTATGCCGAATTCGTGTAATATCAACGCTTATCTGTATGATATAGATACTGCAACAAATATTCCATCGGTCATAGTGGCGGATATGGGAACGGTAGTTTATACAGATGATTCACTTGATTACGGACCGTATGCTCTTGTTGCTGATGTGAATGAGGAGTATGTGGAAGCTGATAATGATGTAAAGATAGCAGTTACATATTTTGTTATGAATGAGGAAGTTAAGGTTTACTATGATCTTGATGAGTATCTTCCTGATAAATCAAATAACGGTACGATAGCAGCTGCAAGCCTCGTGAGAGGAGATATCCTCCAAGTACGGCAGGAGCAGGATGATATCGCCGCTGCGAGAATGATATACAGAAGCCCGGCAAGGGAAGACGGCGGAGTTTTCACACAGGGGACTCATATAGGGAGTGTCAATAATAAGTTCATATCTTACGGAAATATACGCTCGATTTATGGTCAGTACGTGATAGTGCAAAATCCGGACAGTGGTATCGAGCTTACGCTGAATATAGGCGGCGCGCGCGTATATCGCTATAACGTCAGGGATGACAGGGCAGAAATAGTAAGCAGTGCGGAGCTTGAGTACGGACAAAAAATAATATTCAGGTCGGTTGATGCACAAATGGGTGATATTGTGATTATAGAGGAGGATTGACCGATGAAGAAATTATCAAAATCATTACTGAGTATAGTGTCAGTGCTGACGCTGATGGGGAATTCTGTTGCGCTGCAGACACCTGCTAAGGCGGAGATAACGGCGGTGCAGTTATGTGAGCTGGATCTTGAGCAGCTTGATATAGGAACGAGAGATATTCCCGG
>CAJFVT010000190.1 GCA_904420525.1 uncultured Clostridia bacterium
CTCTACAGCCGACATAGGATAATCCTCAATATCCTTAAGTGACGGCTCCGCAAGTATCACCGACTCAAATTCCTTTGTATATGAAGCCGTACCGTTCGCCGTAAAGGTCACACTCTTGTCCGGTTCTCCTGCCTCGGGAGTGTTGATGCTCATATCCGGCGCAATGACGCTGCTGTCGGAGCATTCCCATGTGATAACGCTCTCGCTCTGTCCGGCTGTCGGGAGAGATGCGCCTGCCGACAGGAATCTGTCAAGCTCAAGCGAATCACGGTCACTTCTTGCGTATTTATCGTCAATTCCGCCTGCGATCCTGTTGTATTCCGCTTTTATCTCCTCCTCAGTAAGGACGCGCGTATATATGCTTATATCATCCATCTCACCATAGAAATTCGCATCCCAGTCATAACGAGATTTGCCTATATAGTTGGAGCCCTGTGTGAGCGCTGTAATATCAGCAGTAAGCGCCTGCTCGCCTATGAGCACACCGTCACGGTATACCCTGATCATATCCTCGGATACAGTAACGGCATAAAGCTCCCACACGTTTGTGCGGTCGTGTTTCTCGAGCCATATCTCATTTGTTATCTGACCGCCGATCTTAAGCTCCACCTTTCCGTAACTGGGCGCAAAGAAGAAGTTATTGTCGGAATCTGAACCGAAGTCGAATACCCTTGCCCACTCTCTTGCCGCCGCAGGCTTTACCCATGCCATTACCGACATCTCCTTGCTTATGACGTTGTTGGGCAGCTGTATATATCCGTCCGTTCCGTCAAATCTTGCCGCGTTTCCCGATACGCCGCCGTCCTCCGTCAATGACATACCGCCGCGGAATATCTCGCTCGTATCGGCAGGGCTCCCATCGAAATCGTAATAGTAGAGCCGCCCGTTCTAATCAGGCTCCTGCTCAGGCGGAGCCGTTACTGACGGATCCTCGGAAGTAACGGGGATCTCGCCGGAACCGGATTCAACCGTCACGGATACATTGTCAAGATAGAAGCTTATACCCGTCTCCCAGCCGGCAACATCATCAGACGACTGCACTGCGATACATATGTTCTCCAAATCGTCAGCGTCACCTGGTATCGTACATTCAGCCGTTATCTCGGTCCAGACGCCCTTTTTCACCGTCTGTGTTTTGTTAAGATATTCTCCGAGCCTGGTATCATCATCTTCGACCCTGACACCGCAGAGAAGTTGGAAATCCATCTCCTCATTTTCAAACAGCTCGGCATGACTCCTATGGAATACCGCAGCGCTACGGACAGGATGTATGAATTTTCTGTCTGGGATCACGAGCGCAGAAGAAACGGTATCACGATGAATTGAAAAGCACGAGGCTGCGGCAAAACCGTTGAGTTCCTTTTTTTGTAAACATAAATTCTCGCGCGATTAAAAATTTGCCGTCTGCCGCTGTCAAAACAGTGACCGAAACAGCTCGCGGCAACGGCTTTAATACGGTGCAGTATTTCACAAAACTGTTTCACCGGGCCATGGGCTGCACGCCGGGCAAATACCGCCGCCCCTCACGTTCCGGCACTAATGTGCCTGCCTGTTGAGCGGCGGCATCTCAGCCGCCGCATTCTTCCCGGTCACTGAGCCCAGTGCTTGACCCTCCAGCGTATGACCTCGTTTATCCTGTCCTCATATGCCGCGACGTCTATACTGTTTATCTCCCGGCAATATTCGTCCCATACCGCGTCAAATCCGTTACCGGCTGACATTATGAGCTTGGGCAGGAATTCTATCGCCAGGCTCTCCAGCTGTTGGCTTGCATAGTCTGCATCTGAGCCGGCTATTTTATCTATATTCCATACCGGGAAATAGACCGGGTTTTCCGGCGGGACGTTCATAAACTCCATCCAGTTCTTTTTGCCGTATTTGGCGAGAAAGATCTTGTCATAGTCAGACAGTGACGCAACAAATTCCTCCTGCTGCGATCCTGGATCCGCTGCGTTTCCGTCAGAGTATGAGCTTTGTATCTTAGGGCAGTTCCAAAAAAACGCATTGAGCTTGTTCTGTGATTTCCATAACGGATCCGACTGCTCCGCACGCTGCTCCTCGGTCCTGTAGAATCTGCCGTTCTCGTCCACCATGTAGTCCTCACCCTCTATCCCCCATTGGAACACCTTCTGCCATTTCTCGGAGAGGAAAGTCTCAAACATCTGAACGACCGCTCCCGGATCCTCACAGTTTACGGTTATGCCGTACCCCTGCCCTACATGCTCATACAGTTTCGTTCTATACCACGGCTCTGTTCCCTCGTCAAATACCAGCGGCAGCGGAACATACTGTCTTTCATACATGCCCTTTTTGCCGAGCTCCTGCTCAGCCAATTGAAACACCCAGTGCTGGTCAAACATGCCAAGCACGCTTCCCGTCTCTATCTTTTCAAGGTACTGTTCCATGTTCTGGGTGAACGCTTCCGGCATGATTATTCCCTTTGCGTATTCTTCGCTGAGTTTTTCAAAATACCGTTTTGAAAAATCCGAATCGGCATATATATGCGCCTCATACGTTTCATCATCTACTTTAAAATCTCCGTTGTTTGGGTTGCCGTCAAGATAGTTCGGTGCGGTCGTGAGCATCCATTCAAACCCGCTCACAGCCAGCATATCAAAGCCTACGGTAGAATAACCGTTTATAGTCGGATGCTTCTCCTTATATGCCTCTATTAGCTCAAAATACTGATCGAGCGTCCTGACCTCCGGATACCCCGCCTCCTCAAGCACCGCCTTCTGTATCCAAAACGCCGGTCCCTGATAAACAGCCGCAGTCTCTTCACCCTTAAATATGCCGTATGACGGGATAACATACAGATGTCCGTCGCCTTCATAGCACAGCTTATTATAGCAGTCCTTTATATGGTTCCATATATTCAGCGTCTTTTCCTCTGATATATAGTCATCGAGCGGCACGAGCGCGCCCGCCTGAACGAATGTATTGTCACCGCAGGAGACGATGTCTGGATATGACCCCTCCGCGATCATTATCCCGGCAAATTCAGCCTCGTTCCCTGTCATATACTCAAATTCAAAGGTATATCCCAGTTCCTTCTCGATCTTCGCAAGCAGCTTGTTATCATCTGTCGGTCTCTCATCTATACTTGTTATATATACAGAAAATTCAGTTTTCATTTCGGCTGCCTTGTTATCGTCGCCGCAGGAAGCCGCCGACAGCGCCATTGCAGCCGCCAATGAACAGCGCATAACCTTGCCAAATGTTTTGAGCATTACATGCACCTCCCTTTATCATGTATATTATACCACATATAAAGTACAATTGCAACAAAAAATATTTATTTTCGATTTGAACACTTGTACAGTTTTACCATTCCGGTCATCACCGCATTTGCATCCTCTTGTTTGATCGTAATTTGCGGTCACATACGGTACATGTTCCCGACGGCATGCTCTCCGTAAAGAGCGCGATCCGAGACCGGAAAAAGCTCCGGAGACACGGGGTCCGCAAGCCGTGTTCCGGAGCATTTTTTCTCTGTCAGCTTTATCAGTTTTTATATAGTTTATCACCTTCTCTTATATATGGTTTTATACCCTGCTCGGGTGTCTGCGTATATTCCAACATAAAATGAAGATTTAGTCTATTAACAAATTTACAAAAAACTAATAAAAAAAGATCGTCGGTGCGATCTTCTTACAGTATGCAGTTGGGGGCATATTCCGTAACAGCTTTTGAGGGAGAGAGAGTTTATGTGAGAGTATTGTAACATGTACAAGATAACAGAAGCTGTCAGTTAATATGCATGGAGAGGCCACCGAGGGAATATGCCCCTTATCAAACATACATCAGAGTGACATGAGATATCTGCTCTATCTCTTTGTCTGATGACATTATAGCATATTGGGCACGTCAAGTAAATTATCAAAATTCCGTAAAACTATTTAAAAAAAATTGTAAATAAATTTTCTTTTTTATTTTTCCGCAGTATTGACGGAAAACATCAAAAAAAAAATATATATATCATCTTTAATTTGATAATGTTACTTCTATTGAAAAAGTTGTATAATATAGGTAAGTCGGCATACGGTACATCTGTCTGTCTGCGGAGTCCCGTATGCTGATGAAAAAAATTTCTAATCATAAAGGAGTGGTTTTATGAAACACAAAGTGATCGCATTGACGGCTGCGCTGTCGATGCTCGGCGGAACCGTTGCAGCATTGCCTGCAATGGCGGCGGAGCAAACGCTGTTGAATGAAAATTTCAATAGCGGCACGGTCGGCAGTTGGACCAATAATTATTGGCATCCTTATTCAGAAACGAATTTAGTACAAGATCCTGAGAATGGCGAAAATACTTGTTTTAATGTAACAGATCGTATTAATGAACAATCTGCATTAAGATGGTTTTTGGAACCAAACGGTAAAACATTAAC
>CAJFVT010000191.1 GCA_904420525.1 uncultured Clostridia bacterium
CTGTTGGCCCGGTGGGTCCTGTGGGCCCTGTGGGTCCTGTCGGTCCAGTCGGTCCGGTGGGCCCTGTGGGTCCTGTAGGCCCAGTCGGTCCTGTGGGCCCTGTGGGTCCTGTAGGTCCGTCAGATCCGGCAGGTCCTGTAGGTCCAGTCGGTCCGGTAGGTCCAGTCGGTCCTGTGGGTCCTGTGGGTCCTGTAGCTCCGGCGGTTCCGGTAGGTCCTGTTGGTCCGGTGGGTCCTGTTGGCCCGGCAGGCCCAGTCGGTCCGGTGGGCCCGGCAGCGCCAGGCGTGCCGGCAGCCCCGGCGGGACCGATTGGACCCATTGGACCCATTGGACCCATAGGTCCGGTGGCACCTGTTGCGCCTGTGGGACAAACAGGAGGACAAGGCGGCGGACAGCAGCCAGAGGAATGGCAGCAGTGGCAGCCGCTGTTTACAGTGCTTTCACCATTTTCCGGCGGATATTTTTTATACATCAAACCAACTCCTTAAAAATCAGTCGATAAAAATTTGCGTTATTCTTTATCCTGTATAAGATCTTGAGCTATACAGGAAAAGAAATCCTTGTTGTGTAAATAGTAAGATGACTGCGGTTTATAGCTGCCGGCAAGCTCATTATAGCTGTATGCAGCAGGTATATCGCCAAGCTTCCAGAAGCATTGGCAGAGCATTATGCATGGCAGAAAACCGTAGCAGTCTTCCGAAACAAAGCCGCCGTCTGTACATTTTTCAGTGCAGAGTGCGGCTTTATACCAGAACGCAGCGGTTTTGAACTGCTCACGGTCAAAGTAGTGTCTTCCCAGTGCGCAGCAGAGTTCGGCGCGCGGCACTCCAAGCGTCAGCCCTTGCAGAAGCGCGTAAAGCGCACCCTCGTCATCGCCCTGCATGTATCGGCAGAAGGCAAGAAGCTGTGCCGCATCGAGTTTGTTTTCGATCCAGCCGTCTTTCGTTTTCAAAAAGTCTTCAAAGATCTTTTCGGCTTCAGCGCAGCGCTTATGATAGTAAAGCTCGCGACCGTAGTAATACATATCACGGACGCTGAGCCTGCAGCCTGCTCTCAGCATATTTTCATAGATCCTGAGGTTTCGGCCCGGATCGCCGTGACCGAGCTTTCGGTGTTCGATAGGCGCGTCTATTTTAGTCACGATACCGAACGGTTCTATGACCTCGTGTACGCGGCCCCGCCAGAAACAAAGCTTACAGTTCCTTATTATGCGTTCACGGTAAAAGTAAAACAGCGGCGTGCCGGTCTCATCGAATGCGGTGTGATACGGCAGCATATATACATCTGACTTCATAGGCTGCGATTTCAGGTCCCTCAGTATATGAAGAGAGCCGGGCGGTATAATATCATCGGCATCGAGCCACATTATATAGTCGCCTGTGGCTTTGGAAAATGCAAAATTGCGCGCGGCGGAAAAATCATCGTTCCATTCATAGTCGTAGATGTGCCCTGTGAATTTTTGCGCGGATCTCTTGGTGCCGTCAGCAGAGCCGGTATCTATTATTATTATTTCATCAAACAGATCCCCGGTGCTTTTGAGGCAGCGTTCAAGCACAGCCTCCTCGTTTTTTACTATCATGCATAAGCTCCATGTTATCATAGCAGCCTCCATATTTTTAAAAGTCGATATACTTTACTATATGCCGGGGAATAATATCTGTGAATGTATCTGAGCTGTTTTCAGAAAAATATTGTATATACAATGAAAATTTATGTTGACATTCATAAAATAAAGTAATATAATATTAATGATATTCTTTTGGATTAAAACAATAAACGGAAGGAATGTAATAATTATGAAATTTAAAAAGATAATGTCTATCATGGCAGTATCGGCAATGTGTACAGCGCTTTTTGCTGGCTGCGGAAACGAAGAGACTGCTGACGGCGGCTCTTCTGAAGGCGCGCAGTACAGCATAGGTGTGCTGCAGTATGCGGATCATCCGTCGCTGGATAACTGCCTTGAGGGCTTTAAGCAGGGATTGGACGCTGAGGGCATCAGCTATGAGCTAACAGCTCAGTCAGCGAAAAATGATGATGCTACCAATACTCAGATAGCGCAGCAGTTTGCTTCAAAGCAGATGGATCTTGTATGCGGTATCGCAACTCCTTCGGCTCAGGCCTGCTATAACGCGTGCTTTGAAGCCGGTATACCTGTAATATTCAATGCGGTATCAGATCCTGTTGCGGCCAAGCTGGCAGAGAGTGAAACGCAGGCTATGGAGGGCATAACCGGTGTATCGGATAAGCTTCCGGTAGAGGCTCAGCTTGAGCTGATACGTGAAATGCTGCCGGAGGCTAAAAAGATAGGCATTCTTTATACAACAAGCGAAGCTAATTCTGTTTCAACAATAGAGGACTACAAGTCGAAGGTAGCAGATTACGGCTTTGAGCTTGTTGAGAGAGGAATAACAAATGCGGCTGATATACCTCAGGCGGTCGATATACTTGTAAATGAGGTCGACTGCATAACCAACATGACGGATAATACGGTAGTGAACAATCTGCCGGTACTGATAGAGAAGGCGACTGCGGCCGGGATCCCTGTATTCGGAAGCGAGGAGGAGCAGGTAGGAAACGGATGTATCGCATCAGCCGGGATCGACTATATAGAGCTCGGCAAAAAGGCAGGAGTTATGGCCGCAAGAGTTCTTAACGGCGAGGATATAACCTCTATCCCGTATGAGACAATGACCGAAAGCAAAATAACAATAAATCCGGACGCGGCGGCGGCTGTTAATGTGGAAATACCGCAGTCTATAACAGACCGTGCAGAGGTCAAGACCGCTCCTTCGGAGGAATCATGATCGAATCGATGATAATAGGGATCCTTGAGCAGGGGTTCATATACGGCATAATGGCGATGGGAGTATATATTACATATACTATACTTGATTTCCCAGATCTGTCGGTAGACGGGACCTTCCCGCTTGGGATCGCTGTTTGCTTTGTGATGATAAGCCATTCCATGAATCCATGGCTTGCGCTCTTAGCGGCATTTGCCGCCGGATGTATAGCCGGGGCGTTCACCGGTATATTCAATGTAAAGCTGAAGATACGTAATCTGCTTTGCGGTATCCTAACTATGACTGCATTATATTCGGTCAATTACAGCATAGTGGGAAAAGCATCGGATTTTCTTGGGATGGACTCAGTTACTATATTTTCAACGACAGAGTTTTTGTTCCCTGGTCATGCGTCGCTCTATTCCAAGCTTGCAGTGATAATAGCTATAGCTCTTATAGCGAAATTTGCGCTTGACTGGTACATGCGCACAAAATCAGGATTTCTGCTCAGAAGTGTCGGAGATAATGAGGGACTGGTAATAACTCTTGCAAAAAATCCCGGTACTATAAAAATAATCGGTCTTTCGATAGCGAACGGACTAGTGTCGCTGGCGGGTGCGGTATATTGTCAGTATTCGCGCGCGTTCAATGTTGGCTCCGGAACAGGAACGGTCGTTATGGGACTTGCGGCCGTCATTATAGGGACAACGGTATTTAAAAAGCTCAAATTTATGAGAGTCACTACCGGAGTCCTGCTGGGCATGATAGTTTACAAGGCTTGTATTTCCATAGCTCTGGCTGCGGGACTTAGATCGCAGGATACTAACTTTATGATCACTGTGCTGTTTATAGCGACACTTGTAGTAAATGAGTTCTTTGTGAAAAAGAAGAAGGCGGGGGTGAAGAGGAATGGTTGAGCTTTCCGCTATAGATAAAACATTTAATCAGGGGACTATAGACGAAAAGGTGCTGTTTGACGATTTCAGCCTCAAGATAGACAAGGGTGAATTTGTTGCGGTGATCGGCTCTAACGGATCAGGAAAGACCACTATGCTAAATATCATATCCGGATCTGTCGCGGTTGACGGCGGCAAGATACTTCTCGGCGGCACAGAGATAAATAATATGAAGGATTATAAACGTGCGCTGAGGATAGGCCGGGTGTTCCAGGATCCTGCAATGGGTACATGCTCCAGTATGACGATATGGGAAAATCTATCGATCGCCGACAACAAGGGCAAGCCGTTTGGACTCAGCTTCGGGCTGAACAGGCGGAGAAAGGATTTTTACCGTTCACAGCTCGAATTTCTGGGCATGGGGCTTGAGAACAGGCTGGACACTCCCGCGGGCGCGCTGTCAGGAGGACAGCGTCAGGCGCTGGCGCTTATAATGGCAACGCTGGTATGTCCGGATCTTCTTCTGCTCGATGAGCATACCGCGGCACTCGATCCGAAGGCTGCTGATATAGTCATGGAGCTTACTGACAAGCTGGTCAGGGAGAAGAATATAACCTCGCTCATGGTAACGCACAATCTCCGGTATGCGGTCGAATACGGAACGCGCACCATCATGATGCACGAGGGCAATATAGTTATCGATGTGTCCGGCGATGACAGGAAAAATGCAAGCATAGACGATTATTTGAAGATATTTAATGAGATATCTCTTGAAAAGGGTAATTCATTGTAAAAGAAACGCGTTTCTGAGCGCGACAGGGAGCGGAAAGGACATATCTCGGTAAATTAGAGATATGTCCTTTCACTTGCTTTTGGTGGAACATCGTGGTCATTTAGAATATTATGTCAAACCTGATATTGACATGATGTATTGCGGAAAGATTAATATAGGAGGAATAAGCTCTAATTACCGTACATCTTCATATTACCTTCACTATATTTTTTATATGTGCACTAATCCGCTTATCCATTATAATATGAACATCCGTTA
>CAJFVT010000192.1 GCA_904420525.1 uncultured Clostridia bacterium
AAAAAGAGAAATGAGGAGTCATATGGTACATATAGGCAACGATTGGGATGAACTGCTGAAGGACGAATTCAGCAAGGATTACTATAAAAAGCTCAGAGATTTTCTGGCGGAGGAATATAAAACACATATTATCCATCCGGATATGTACGATATTTTTAATGCGCTTAAATGGACTTCCTATAAGGACACGAAGGTTGTGATACTCGGTCAGGATCCGTACCATGAGCCAAATCAGGCACACGGTCTGTCATTTTCGGTAAAAAAGGGTGTTAAGATCCCGCCGTCTCTCGTAAATATATATAAGGAGCTTAACAGTGAATTGGGCTGCTATATCCCCAATAACGGTTATTTGGAGAAATGGGCGAGACAGGGGGTCATGCTCCTTAACTCGTCGCTTACAGTACGTGACGGGCTTGCAAATTCACATAGGAACAAGGGATGGGAGCAGTTTACTGACAGGGTGATAGAGCTGCTAAATGACAGGAGCGAGCCGGTAATATTTATGTTGTGGGGCAATAATGCGAAGGAAAAGATGAGAGTGATAACGAACCCTCAGCATGTTATATTAACAGCTGCGCATCCCAGCCCGCTTTCCGCGGGCAGAGGTTTTTTTGGATGCGGACATTTTAAGCTTGCAAATAAGATACTTGAGCGCGAGGGGCGAGGAGCGATAGATTGGCAGATAGAGAATATATGAATAAATATATATTTGCAATAACAGGCGGCAGCGGAGCCGGGAAATCGACCGTCAGCAACGGATTCAGACGGCTTGGTGTATATGTATCGGACGCGGACAAGGCAGCGAGAGCGGTAACGGTGAAGGGCAGCAAATGCCTTGACGAGCTGCGCTTCTGGTTCGGAGAACAGATAATAAACCGTGACGGGAGCCTTGACCGCGCAGCGCTTGCGGCTATAGCGTTCTCGGATGCTGAAAGTCTTAGGCGATTGAATGAAATAACACATAAATATATATTTGAGTACATCAAGGAGGAGCTGAACGGCGCGGAAGCCGGTATATGCGCTATAGACGGCGCTGTGATCATAGGCAGTCCTGTAATGAGCATATGCAGTAAGGTGGTTGCAGTAACCGCCGGCAGGGATATAAGGATCGAGAGGATAAAAAAACGTGACGGGATATCGCAGCAGCTTGCGGAGAAAAGAATAAATTCTCAAAAGGACGATAGATTCTACATGGATCATGCTGATTATATTATAGAGAACAATAATGACGAGAATAGATTGGGAGAGCAAATTGAGTTCATCTACAACAAAATCAAGACTGAGGCAGAGGCAGTATCAGCGGATTAAGACACGCAGAAAGAGGGCCAGACGCCGCGCCGCGCTTTTTTTCTGTGCTTTGATCATGCTTTGTCTTACTGTAATAGGCATAAAGAGCGGCTTGGAAATGAGCAGGAGCATAAAGTATCCTGTCGAATACAGCGGCTATATAACAAAATATGCGCGTGAAAACGACTTGGATCCGTATCTTGTTATTTCCGTTATTAAACAGGAGAGTAATTTTGTGCCTGACGCACGCTCGCCGTATGCCGGAGGGCTTATGCAGCTTACTGAGGAAACAGCACACGAATATGCTGCAAAAATGGGGTTGGAAAATTACGATTATATGGAGCCTGAAACGAACATACAGATCGGCTGCTATGTGCTGAGATGCCTTATCGACAAATATGAAATAGTTGACACAGCGCTAGCAGCATACAATGCCGGTATGGGTAACGTTGATAAATGGCTGGCTGATCCGGAATACAGCTCGGACGGTGAGACACTTGACCATATACCGTTCCCGGAAACACGTCATTACGTGAGTAAAATAAATAATTATATGATTGAATATAAAGAAAATGTTTCGCTGCTGAGCGATGGATCTATGCAATAGAATGGTTTTGACCACGGCGGAACAGCCGTGTGAAATAAAGCGGGGAACCGCAAAAATACAACGAAAGGAATGAAAAATATGACTAGAGTAATCACTATAGGAAGGCAGTACGGTTCGGCAGGGCATGACATCGGCGAGATGGTAGCTAAAGCTCTTGGCTACAGGTTCTATGATAAGGAACTTGTAGAGATGGCGGCTAAAAAGAGCAATTTGTCTGAGGATGCTGTTAAGGAGATAGACGAAAAAGCGACTTCAAGCTTCCTGTATTCACTTGCAAGCGGAAATTACTCGCTGAGGGGCATGACGGGACCTCTTTATTATGAGATGCCGCTTAATGATAAGCTGTTTATCGCCCAGTCTGAGGTGATAAAGGATGTGGCAAGCAGAGAAAACTGCGTTATCGTAGGACGCTGCGCGGATTATGTGCTTGAAGATGTTAAAAATGTGGAGCTGCTGAATATATTCATTTATGCTGATCAGAGTTTTCGTATCAAACGCGTCAGAGAAGCGTTTGATCTGACCGAAAAGCAGGCAAAGGACAGGGTCGTGAAAACAGATAAGCAGCGTAAGGTATATTACGGCTACTATACGAACCGCGACTGGGGTGAAATGTCGAATTATGACATGTGTCTTAATACATGCTCTATAGGCATCGAGACTGCTGCTTCAATAATAATAAATTATATTAAGGAATTAAAAAAGTAAATGGTATTTGAATTTGTTAAATCAATTATATTAGGTATAGTCGAGGGTATAACGGAATGGCTGCCGATAAGCTCGACAGGACATATGATATTAGTAAATGAGCTGATAGGGAACACTGATCCGGAAGCTTCATTCACGGCAACGGATCTGTATCTCTATGTGATCCAGCTTGGTGCGATACTTGCGGTTGTAACACTGTATTTTCACAGACTAAATCCGTTTTCGCCTAAAAAGACAAAGGAGGAGAAAAAGGACACATGGCAGATGTGGTTTAAGGTGATAGCTGCATGTATACCCGCCGCGGTGATAGGTCTTATCCTGAACGATTTTATGGCGCATTTCGAGAACTGGGAGGTAGTTTCCGCAATGCTCATCGTTTACGGTATCGCATTTATAATAGTCGAGCGCATACATAAAAAGACGACTGTAACGAGCATAAGCGAGATGAGCTATAAAACAGCGATGCTGATAGGCGCGTTCCAGGTGCTTTCGATAGTGCCGGGCACCTCGCGTTCGGGCTCGACGATACTCGGCGGTATGATTGTTGGCTGTTCAAGGAGCGTTGCCGCAGAGTTCTCGTTCTTCCTTGCGATACCTGTAATGTTTGGAGTGAGTCTTTTAAAGATAGTCACAGCAGGACTCGATATGACAGGGAGCCAGCTGGCCGTATTACTGACCGGAATGGCGGTGGCATATATCGTGTCGCTTGCAGCCATCAAGTTCCTTATGAACTATGTGAGAAAGCACAGCTTTACGTCATTCGGCTGGTACAGAATAATTTTAGGTATCGTGGTCATAGCCTTTTTCCTTATAACAGGTATTTGATTGGATCTGCCCAATGAACAGAATATGTTTTTTCAATAAAACCGAAATAATATTTTAAGGTATGGAATAGCGTTTAAGGCTATTCCATATTGCTTTTTTCTTGAAATTATAGACGGCTTTAAAGAAAGGAAGAAAGTACGATGCCATCGTTGAAAACTATAGACAACGGAAAAGTATTCGATTGGGTGTTTATGATACCATAAGTTTTATTAATTTACTTGACATAGCGGTTAAACTATGATAAAATTAGTATGATAATTTTTTATAAGACAGGTGATAAATATGAAAAAGATCATATCATGCGTCATAGCGGCTGCGGCTGTTTGCTGTACAAGCGCCGCTCTTGCAGATACACCTAAGGTGTTCCTTAACGGCACAGAAATGACCTTTGACACAGCGCCTTACATATCCGACGACAGGACAATGGTTCCGTTCAGGGCTGTATTTGAGGCTGTCGGAGCGGATGTTATATGGGATGAGGAAACACAGACGGTCATTGCTGTCAAGCAGGATGGAGCAGAAGCAACGAGTGTGACACTGCAGGTAGGAAAAACAGAAGCATTTGTGAACGAGGAAAAAGTAACGCTTGACAAGGCGGCAGAGATAACGAATGATCTGACATTTGTTCCGCTGCGTTTCGTTATGGAATCGCTCGGCGCGGAAGTGGAATGGGATCAGGCTGAGTATTCGGTTATAATTACTGCGGAATAATATAGAAAGCGCCGGTGTATGTGCTTTACGGAGATTTGCAGCGGCGTTTTTTGACGTTTTGATGCTGAGAGCATTCGGCCATTTATTTAGGTGATTGTGAAACGGCCGTTTCGCAATTATATAATCATTTATTGATTTGGAGGTTAGTTTAGTTATGAGATCAGATAAGTTAGAGAAGACAGGCAGCAGAAAGGGAAGATACGGCGAATTCGGTGGTCAGTACGCATCGGAAACGCTTATGAACGCGCTTATAAAGCTTGAAGAAGCCTTTGAGTACTATAAAAATGATGAAGAGTTTTTAAGAGAACTGAATTACTATCATAAGCAGTATACAGGAAGACCTTCTGTTTTGTATTACGCGAAAAGAATGACTGAGGATCTGGGCGGAGCAAAGATATATCTTAAACGAGAGGATCTTAACCATACCGGTGCTCATAAGATCAATAATGTTATAGGACAATGCCTGCTTGCAAAACGAATGGGCAAAAAGAAGGTGATCGCGGAGACGGGCGCCGGACAGCATGGTGTGGCAACAGCCACGTTTGCGGCAGTCCTTGGACTGGAATGTGACGTATATATGGGTATGGAGGATACAAAACGCCAGGCACTCAATGTTTTCAGAATGGAGCTTCTGGGCGCCAAGGTCCATGCGGTCACATCGGGTTCAGCAGTGCTTAAGGATGCGACAAATGAGGCTATGCGCCAATGGACGGCAAATGCTGAGGGTACGTTCTATGTACTCGGCTCCGCGGTGGGTCCGCATCCGTATCCTGAGATCGTGAAATATTTTCAGAGCATCATATCAAAGGAAACACGTTCACAGATAATGGAGATGGAGGGCAGACTCCCGGATGCTGTTATGGCATGCGTGGGAGGCGGTTCAAACGCCATAGGAATGTTTGCAGATTTTATAGATGAGCCGGGAGTCAAGCTCTACGGTGCGGAGGCTGCGGGAGAAGGTGTAGATACGGATAAAACAGCAGCAACGATCACATGCGGAAGTGTTGGAGTGCTGCACGGAATGAAATCTATGTTTCTTCAGGATGAGGGCGGAAATATACTTCCGGTATATTCGATCTCTGCGGGGCTTGATTATCCGGGGATAGGTCCGGAGCATGCTATGCTTGCAAAGACCGGAAGAGCAAGTTATTTTCCGATAACTGATGCTGAGGCAGTTGATTCGTTCGTATATTTATCAAGGACTGAGGGTATAATCCCGGCAATAGAGTCGGCTCATGCGATCGCTCTTGCGCGCAAGCTGGCGCCCAAAATGGGTAAGGATGAGATATTAGTTGTATGCCTTTCGGGCAGAGGCGATAAGGATGTGTATTCTGTTGCAAAGTATCTCGGCCGCAGCATCGAGGAAGAATGATAAAAGTAAGAGGAGGTTTAGAGTTGGACAGTAAAAAGATCGAACGTATAAACTATCTTGCGAGGAAGTCCAAAGCCTCGTCGCTTACAGATGAGGAGAAAGCTGAGCAGGCAGAGCTGAGACTGGAATATCTTGCGGCCGTGCGCCGTAATTTTAGGGCACAGCTTGATTCTATACGTTACGCTGAGGACTCTGTAAAACCATTGAATTAAATAAATATACCGGCGGTCTATAAATCGGGCTGCCTCAATAATAAGAAAAGGGGTAAGGTTAATGGCATTAGTTATTCCGGAGGGCTATAGTTCGGCGCTTGACGGCAGAACTACCGAAACAGCAATAAAATTCATTAAGGATACGTTCCAGAAGGATCTTATAAAAGCGATGAATCTTCAGAGAGTTTCAGCTCCGCTTTTTGTAAGACCGGAAACTGGGCTTAATGATAATCTCAACGGAGTTGAACGTCCTGTTTCTTTTGATGCGCCGTGTATAGGCGGAGCAACATTGGAGATAGTTCATTCTTTGGCTAAATGGAAACGTCTGACACTGGGCAGATACGGTTTTGAGCCGGGCGAGGGCTTATATACAGACATGAATGCTATACGCCGTGATGAAGAGGTGGATAATCTTCACTCAATGTATGTTGATCAGTGGGACTGGGAAGCGGTAATAGAAAAGAAGGACCGTGAGCTGTCAACACTTAAGAAGACTGTAAAAAAGATATATGCGGCAATGAAGGATACGCAGAGACAGGTTTGCGAGAAATTCTGCGGTATTGAGGATAACTTTGCCGATGAGATCGTGTTTGTCACGACACAGGAGCTTGAGGATATGTATCCTGAGGACGAGCCTAAGGAGCGTGAGAACAAGTTCCTTCGCAAACATGGCGCTGCATGCATCATGCAGATCGGAAAGGTCCTGGAATCCGGGATCCGTCATGACGGACGCGCTCCGGACTATGATGACTGGGAGCTTAATGCAGATATTGTTGTATACTATCCTCTGCTTGACTGTGCCTTTGAGCTTTCAAGCATGGGTATAAGAGTAGATGAGAATTCGCTCGTATCACAGGTAGAGGAGGCTGACTGCCTTGAGAGATTGGAAATGGATTTCCACAAGATGATACTTGAGAAAAAGCTTCCGTATACGATAGGCGGAGGTATAGGTCAGTCGAGACTTTGCATGTTCATGCTGGGCAAGGCTCATATAGGTGAGGTACAGCAGTCTGTTTGGCCAAATGATATGATAAAAAAATGCAGGGAAGCCGGCATTAACATTATGTAACAAAAATATCCGAAAGGAAATGCAGATGAAAACAGTTGTTAAAGACATATACCGCAGCATGGATAGCTACGGTGATAAGGAAGTTACGATCTCAGGTTGGGTGCGGACTATACGCGCTTCAAAAAACTTTGGATTTATAGAGCTGAATGACGGAAGCTTTTTTTCCGGCATCCAGATCGTTATAGAGGCTGAAAAGCTGGATAATTATACTGAGATAACAAAATTGAATGTCGGTGCGGCGATAACGGTCACCGGCAGAGTTGAGCTTACTCCCGGAGCTAAGCAGCCCATGGAGATAAAAGCGGAGCATGTAATTGTAGATGGCGAGTCAACGCCTGATTATCCGCTGCAGAAAAAGAGACACTCATTTGAATATCTTCGCACTGTAGCGCATTTGAGACCGCGCACGAACACTTTTTCGGCAGTGTTCAGAGTAAGATCTATGATAGCGTATGCGATCCATAAATTTTTCCAGGAGCGTGGCTTTGTGTATGTGCATACTCCGATCATAACAGGAAGTGACTGTGAGGGAGCAGGAGAGATGTTCAGAGTGACCACGCTGGATATGAATGATCTGCCGATGAAGGACGGAGAAGTGGATTATTCACGGGATTTCTTTGGCAAAACCACAAATCTTACAGTAAGCGGACAGCTCAATGTAGAGACCTATTGTATGGCATTCCGTAATGTATACACATTCGGACCGACGTTTAGGGCTGAGAATTCAAATACGACGCGTCATGCTGCGGAGTTCTGGATGATAGAGCCGGAGATAGCATTTGCCGACCTTAATGACGATATGCAGCTGGCAGAGGATATGCTTAAGTATATAATCAGCTATTGTCTTGAAAACGCTCCGGAGGAAATGGAGTTTTTTAACAAGTTTGTAGATAAGGGACTGCTTGAAAGACTTAATAACGTGGTGTCAAATGAGTTTGCGCGTATAACGTATACGGAAGCGATCGAGATACTTAGCAAGAACAATGATAAATTCAGCTATAAAGCTGAATGGGGAAGCGATCTTCAGACGGAGCATGAGCGTTATCTGACGGAGACAGTATTCAAGCGCCCTGTTATGGTAACTGACTATCCTAAGGAGATAAAGGCTTTCTATATGAAGCTCAATGACGATAAAAAGACGGTTGCGGCAGTTGACGTGCTGGTACCCGGTATAGGCGAGATAATCGGCGGCAGCCAGCGCGAGGAGAACTATGATGTGCTTGTTTCGCGAATGAATGAGCTGGGACTCGATCCAAAGGATTACGATTGGTATCTTGATCTGCGTAAATACGGCACAAATAAGCATGCCGGCTTTGGTCTGGGCTTTGAAAGAGCTGTCATGTATATCACAGGAATGCAGAACATACGTGACGTACTGCCGTTCCCGCGTACTGTAGGAACAGCTGATTTCTGATCCCGAAAGGAAGTAGAGCTATGAAATTTATATGGGTCATACTGCTGTGTGCCGCGCTGTTTTTTGTATATCGTTACAGCCTTCTGCTTGGAATAATACTTTCAGTCGTATTGGTGCTTTATGGGATATATCATTATCTCCCGCAGATCTACCGGTATAAGGGCAGAGTATATTTTAATGAAGGGAATTATGCGGCAGCGAAGCGTATGTTTAAAAAGGCTGTCGATACAGGACATGCTAAGGGCGATATACGGATGGAATATTCGTATATACTGCTCAGAACAGGCGATATTGAGGAAGCAGAGCAGATCGTAAATAACATGCTGTGCTATAAGATAAAGCCGGAGTACAGGGGGCGTGCGATCATACAGCGCTGTATGTGCTATTATAAGCGCGGTAATATTGATGAGGCTATAGAGGATGGTATGGAGCTGTTCAATGAAGGCTACAGAAGTATCATGCTCTATGGTATGCTTGGATTTTTTAAGATACTAAAGGATCCCATGAGTCAGGAGACCTTCGATTTCTGTATGGAAGCATATGATTATGCCGATGACGACAGGGATATATGCGACAATTTGCTTATATGCTATTATAACCGCGGAGAGTATGAGAAGGCAAAAGAGATATCAGACCAAATTCTTGAAAAAAGCCCGAAATTTGTCGAAGCATGGTATCATGGCGCACAGATAGATTATAAGCTTGGAAATTACGCGGAAGCGCTTGAAAAGCTTGAGAAGATAGGTGAGTGCCACCGCTCGTTCATGACAACGATCCCGGAAAAGGATGTCGAGGCTTTAACAGAAGAAGTGAAGAAAAAGCTTTCCGATACTGATAAATAATTTTTGGATACGGCTGCGATCTGATTGCAGCCGTATAATTGTAAATACGAAGTTTCAGAGAGGGGCGGTTTGAATGAATCCGCTTGCAGACAGGATAAGACCTGCAGCGCTTGATGATGTGGTAGGGCAGAAGCATCTTTTGGGCCGCGGGAAATTGCTCAGACAGATAATTGAGAATAATGAGATACCTAATATGATCTTTTATGGGCCGAGCGGCGTAGGCAAAACGACGGTGGCAAATATAATTGCGGAACGTACCGGGAAAACGCTGCATAGACTGAACGCGACAACGGCCTCTGTTTCCGATATAAAAAATATAGTCGGGACACTGGACACGTTCCTTGCCCCGGACGGCGTATTGCTGTATCTTGATGAAATACAGCATTTCAATAAAAAGCAGCAGCAGTCGCTTCTCGAATTTATGGAAAACGGGAAAATAACACTTATAGCGAGTACAACTGAAAATCCGTATTTTTACGTATACAACGCGGTTCTTTCGCGAAGCATAGTATTTGAATTCAAGCCTGTGCCGTCTGAGGAGATCGAAGCGGCGCTCAGACGTGCCGCGGAGATACTTGCGGATGAACGGTATAAGGGGTGTGAGCTCATAATAGAGCCTGAAGCAATAACACACCTTGCACAAAGCGCGAACGGTGATGTGCGCAAGGCTCTGAATTCTCTGGAGGCGGTGTTCCTTGCCGTGTCTCCAGGCTCAGAGCGTATAGAGCTTACGCTCGAAGCCGCTGAGCAGGCGTCGCAGAGGAAGGCGCTGAGGTATGATAAGGATGGTGACAGCCATTATGATGTGCTGTCAGCTTTCCAAAAATCAGTGCGAGGTTCCGACCCTGATGCGGCTGTACATTACCTTGCGAGACTGATAGCGGCCGGGGATCTGCAGAGCATATGCCGCAGACTGCTGGTCATAGCGTCTGAGGATGTGGGGCTTGCGTATCCGCAGGCGGCTGCGATAGTGAAGGCATGTGTAGATTCCGCCCAGCAGCTTGGTTTTCCGGAGGCGCGTATACCGCTTGCTGAGGCTGTGCTGCTGCTCGCGACCGCGCCTAAGTCAAACAGTGCTATAAAGGCGATAGACGCGGCTCTTTCAGATATAGAAAAAATGGACACAGGCGATGTTCCGGAGCATCTTAAGGATTCTCACTATGCCGGTTCCGAAAAGCTGGGACACGGAACAGAATATAAGTTCCCTCATTCATATCCTGATCATTATGTAAGGCAGCAGTATCTGCCGGATCCTATAAGGGGAAGGGTATACTATGAATACGGCAGCAACAAGACTGAGCTCGCTGCAAGGGAATACTGGAAAAAGATAAAGAAATGAGCTTGTAAGAGAGGAGATATCCATGAAGGACGGTTTTATAAAGCTTGCGGCAGCAACGGTGGATATTCGTGTTGCTGACACAGAGTACAATACCGAAAATATAATCAGTACGATGAGGGAGGCCGCTGAAAACGGCGCTAAGGTAATAGTTTTTCCGGAGCTGTGCATAACTGCATATACCTGCTCCGATCTGTTCCTGCAAAAGCCATTGCTTGAGGGGGCGCTCCGCGGGCTGGAAAAGATACGTACCGCTTCGGAAACACTCGATACAACGGTCCTTGTAGGGCTTCCGCTTGGGATAGGGAATATGCTCTATAATTGTGCCGCAGTTGTGAACCGCGGTCATATAAGGGGGATCGTCCCGAAGCGAAAAATACCAAATTACAATGAGTTTTACGAGCTTCGTCATTTCACAGAGGGCGAAGCTGAGGTGAGATATATAGAAGTACTCGGCGAATCTGTACCGTTCGGCTCTAAAATTCTTTTCATATCGCCGGCAATGCCTGAGCTATGTATCGGTGTGGAGCTGTGCGAGGATCTGTGGACTGTTGATCCTCCGTCAAATTCGCACGCGCTGGCGGGGGCAACTGTGATAGCTAACCTCTCCGCTTCGGATGAGCTTATCTCGAAGGCGGAGTACCGTGAAATGCTTATAAAGAGCCAGTCGGCAAGGCTTTATTCAGTATATATGTATGCTGACGCCGGTTGGGGTGAATCAACGACTGATCTGGTCTTTGCCGGTGATGATATGATCTGTGAGAATGGAACTGTTCTTGCTCGGTCAGAAAAATTTACAAATTCATGTGTATACGCGGTGGCTGATCTGGAAAGACTAACCTCTGAGAGGAGAAAGACAACCACTTTCAGAAACCTGAGAACGAATGAGTATACGTATGTAGAGCTTGAAATGGAATGCGCCGATACGGTGCTTGACCGTTTTATTGACAGTAAGCCGTTTGTTCCGGCTGACAGAAAAAGACGGGAGGAACGGAGCGAGGAGATATTGACGATCCAGTCGCTCGGTCTTGCCAAGAGGCTGGAGCATACATGCGCAAAAACGGCAGTGATAGGTGTCAGCGGCGGACTTGATTCAACTCTGGCGCTGCTTGTTACAGCGCGTGCATTTGACAGGCTGGGCAGAAACAGAAGTGATATTTACGCGGTGACAATGCCATGCTTCGGAACGACGAGCCGTACCTATAACAACGCTGTCAATTTTGCAAAGTCGCTTGGAGTAACATTTAAGGAGATACCGATCAGGGAAGCGGTGCTGCTTCATTTTGATGATATCGGGCAAGATGCGGATAAGTATGACGTGACTTATGAGAATTCTCAGGCCAGAGAGCGCACGCAGGTCCTTATGGATATTGCAAACAAGAGCGGGGGCATGGTAGTCGGCACCGGTGATCTTTCTGAAATGGCGCTCGGCTGGGCCACGTACAATGGAGATCATATGAGCATGTATGCTGTAAACGCTGGCGTTCCGAAAACACTTATACGTTATCTTGTGGAGTATGAGGCCGAAAGGACGGATAATGAGGTGCTTAGGGAAACGCTCCGGGATATTCTTGACACACCTGTCAGCCCTGAACTTCTGCCGCCGCAGGACGGAGAGATATCTCAGAAAACAGAGAGCATAGTAGGTCCGTATGAGCTGCATGATTTCTTTTTGTATTATCTGCTTCGTTACGGCTACAGCCCATCGAAGATACTGCGCCTTGCAGAAAAGGCCTTTGATGGCGAATATGGCAGAGAGTATATACTCGGTTGGCTCAAGACCTTTTACCGGCGTTTTTTTCAGCAGCAATTCAAGCGCTCATGTATGCCTGACGCTCCGAAGGTCGGCTCGGTAGCTCTTTCTCCGCGCGGCGACTGGCGTATGCCGTCAGACGCCTCGGTAAATCTATGGAAGAGCGAGCTTGACAGCCTTTGATCTGTAATATAGTTTTGCCCTTCCGCAGAATGGAGTTGATTTTGTGTCGAAGGGCAAATTTTGTTTGATAATCTCTGCCGTGCTTTACGGTGTATCACCGATACTTGCTGCTGTTGCATACAGGGGCGGTATAAACGGGATAACTCTTACATTTTTAAGGAGCTCGGTGTCAGTGCCTCTTCTGCTGGCTATAATACTTGCTGACAAACGGCCGCTGAGGCTGCCGAAGCGCGCGCTTGGAAGCGTTGCGGCTCTGGGCGTATTCGGCGGAGCGCTGCCGATCCTCCTTCTCTATCTTTCTTATAATTTCATATCTACAGGTCTTGCTACTACGCTCCATTTTATTTATCCTATAGTAACGGTCGTAGCGTCTGCGGTCATATATCATGAAAGGATGCCCAGGATCATGCTCAGCGCTGTCGTGCTTGTGACAGTGGGTATCTTCATGTTCAGTGATATTGACGCAAGATCTGATAAGGTAGGGATAATCCTTGCGCTTCTTTCGGGGCTTTTCTATAGCTTTTACGTGATCTATATCGACCGTTCCGGTCTTGACAGGCTGGATTATATGGTACTGACCTTTTATGTTATGCTCATAATGAGCGCGGCAACGCTTATTTTCGGACTTGTTACTGACAGCTTGTCATTTGATTTTTCGCCTCTTTCATGGAGCGTCTCGGTTGTGATATCTCTTATGGTCACTCTTGGCGCAATGCCATTGTTCCAGGCAGGGATAAGATACGAGGGAGCATCTGCCGCCGGGGTATTGTCAACTGTTGAGCCTGTAACGAGCGTTGCTTTGGGCGCTCTGTTTTTAGGTGAACGGGTGGAGGCAGGTCAGCTGATGGGAGCCGGCATGATCCTGTTCGGAGTGATCCTTGCAGAACGGGGGCTTAGAAAAAAAGAGGATCAAGCCGCTCTGCATTGAGCGCTTATCCGTTCAGCAGAGCGGCGGCGATCGCGTCTGCAATATATACAGCTGCTGTCTTTGCCTCATCGAGGCTGTTTCCGTTGCTGCCCACCTCAAGAAGCAGACTTCCGCGTGTTACGTGCATATTAAATCTTTCACGTCTCAGATTGATCGGGCGCATCATTCCGGGATACATTATCTCAGCGGCATTCTGGACCTTTGCTGCAAGAGTTAGATTGTCGCGCCAATGAGGATGATACAGACCCATACTGTCTGTACCCAGCACCAGCATGACCTGCGCTGTTTCGCTGCCGTTCACCTCTGCGGCAACGCGCAGCTTCGATCCATCATTGTATATGTAGGCGTCACGGTGTACGTCAAGCACCACCTTGATCGATGGATACTGCTCTATATTTTTATTTATTGTTTCAAGTGTTCGTGTATACGCGCTCTGATATGTAGGATAATCGTGTATTGTGGTATCATGTATAGTTTTTATCCCATGAGCTTCAAGCGTCTGCGAGATCACATCCCCAACGGCACACATATTGTAGTCCGGATTGGTCGTCCGTTCAGATTCACCGCTCATTGCATCTCCGTCATAGCATTCTGTGGTATGAGTGTGAACAATGAGCACCTGCGGCCCGTCAAGAGTAAGCTTTGTCGCAAGCTCATCAGAACACATGGCGTCAAGGTCAACACTGTAGTTTGTGGCATTGTTAAGCTCCAGCCCGGTCGAATTTATTATCTCCTCGTGCGTAGGCAGCTCAGCAGCCGCGGCTGTATGCTCCAGATCAGGCTCGGGAGCAGGTTCAGATACGGCTTCTGTTTCAGGGACCTCATCCGGGGCCTCTGCTGCAGGCGAAGACGCTGCCTCAAGAACTGCTGAGGAGCTTTCTATTATCGTGTCAGGCTTGTCTGCGTCAAATCCGAAAATACGCTTGATAAGATCCGTTATGCCTGAGGCGCTGTCCTCCTCGGGCAGACCATCATCAATTATCGTTTTATACAGCTCATCCTCAGCAGGCGAATATGCAGTGACTGCTTCAGGCTCAGTTTCCGGTGTGTTTTTGATCACCGCCGCAGATCCGAGGGAGAATGCCGCAATGACCGCGGCCGCGGCCGCAGCACGGTATATTTTCTTTTTTGTTATTATGTATGTTCTGAATTTTCTCATAACTCTTGTCCTTTCATGTTTGCTTGCCTAAGTTATAATACGTTGCAGAAGTTCAATTTATGCTTGATTATTTTGCAGAAATATAGTATAATAAAATAAATATAGCTAGGGCGTTTGAGCGAACAAAGGAGAATGTCAGATGGATGTCCGTGCAATGACCAAGAATGAGCTTGCGGAAGTAATAGAAAGAAACAAGGAACATCCGGATCCGGCGCTGATCTCCGGAGCCGCGGCAGTACGTGACAAGTATTACGGCAGACGCATATTTGTACGCGGGCTGATAGAATTCACGAATTACTGTAAAAACAATTGTCTGTACTGCGGTATACGCTGTGCAAACAGGAGGATAAGCCGGTACAGGCTTACCCGGGCGGAGATCCTAAGCTGCGTTCAAAGGGGGATGGAGCTAGGTCTTAATACCTTTGTTCTGCAGGGCGGCGAGGATATTTACTATTCCGATGATGTGCTGTGTGATATAGTATTTTCTATAAAAGAATATTCGCCCGAATGTGCGGTGACACTGTCAGTTGGAGAAAGAAGCTATGAAAGCTATAAGCGGCTCAGAGAGGCAGGAGCGGACAGGTATCTGCTCCGGCATGAGACGGCGGATAAGGTGCATTACGAGAAGCTGCATCCGTCTGAGATGTCTTTCGACAACAGGCTCCGATGCCTGTATGATCTAAGGTCGCTGGGCTATCAGGTCGGAGCTGGGTTTATGGTCGGCTCGCCATACCAGTCTAGTGAAACGCTTGCTGAGGATCTGTTGTTCCTTAAGGAGCTTGAGCCGCATATGGTGGGGATAGGTCCATTCATATCACAAACAGATACGCCGTTCGGAGACATGCCCAACGGAACGCTTGAGCTTACGCTTACAATGCTTGCACTCGTAAGGCTCATGCTGCCTGAAACGCTTTTGCCGGCGACAACTGCGCTCGGAACAATAGACCGGAAGGGAAGGGAAAAGGGCTTCGATGCCGGAGCGAATGTTGTGATGCCCAATCTTTCGCCCAGTGAACGGAGAGCGGATTATGCCCTATATGATAATAAGCTTTGCACAGGAGCCGAGGCTGCGGAAAGTATAGAAATGCTGCGCGGACTTATAGAAAGAGCAGGCTATACGATGGATATGGGCAGAGGCGATTCTCTTGTAAAAACATTTGATAGCTAATGAAATATTATGAAAGGATAATACTTTATGAGCATAAATAGCAAACAGTCTGTTAAGTGTCCGCAGTGCGGGCAGATGTCTGAGGTCACGGTATGGAATTCAATAACGGTAAACGACAGCCCGGATCTGAAGAGTGATCTGCTGTCCGGCAAGGTGAACATGTTCAGGTGCGCGTCCTGCGGTTACACAGCCCTGATGCCGACACCTATGCTGTATCATGACAGTGATAAAAAGCTTATGCTCTCATTTTCGCCGACGAACGATCCTGTACTGAAGCAGCAGCTTTTCGAAAATATAAAGAGATCATCGCGTGAATCGGGAGAGCTTCAGAAGCTTACGGGCTACAATTTGAGGTTTATAACTGATTATAATGAGCTTTTGGAAAAAATATTGATCTTTGACAACAGCTTTAATGACAAGGTCATAGAGGTAATAAAGCTTATGATACTTTCTCAGGATATAGACAAGTCGGAGCAGCGTGTATGCCGGTTTGGAAAATGTGAAAACGGCACGATCGAATTTATGATACAGGATCATATCGAAAATCAGATATACACATCATCAGTGCCTGAAGAGACCTATGACAAACTGTTCAATAGTCTGATGGAGTCGGGAATGAAGCCATATTCATTTGACTGGGAGGCGGTGGACGGAACGTATGCAACGCGTCTGCTCAATGGATTTAACAACAATATGAATTAAACAAGCGGGTGATAACTTGAAGGAAATAACTGCAAAGACCAAAAAGCTCGGTATAATAGGCTGTCCTGTAGAGCACAGCTTTTCGCCTAGGATGCACAATTATATTTCAGAGAAAGTGGGCGCTGATTACATATACACAGGCTTCCATGTTGAGCCTGAAAACGTAGGCGATGCAGTGAGCGGCGTAAGAGCGCTCGGCTTATCCGGAATAAACGTTACAGCTCCGCACAAGCAGGCTGTTATGCGGTATCTTGATGAGATAGACGAGCGCGCAGCGCGCCTTGGCTCAGTCAATACCATAGTTAATAATGGCGGTATACTGAGGGGCTACAATACGGACAGCGACGGCTTCTATATGTCTCTTATAAAAGCCGGGATCGCCGTAAAGGGCAGCAGGATACTTATGATCGGCTGCGGCGGAGTCGTTAAGCCAACGCTCATGCGTCTTATAGAGGCGGAGCCTGAAGCTGTGACGATCGTAAACAGGACAAGCTCAAAGGCGGTGGCGCTTGCTGGAGCTCTGCGTTCCGAAACCGGGTTCCCTGTTAATACGGAGGTCGGAGATATGGATTTTGATATAGTTATAAATACGACCTCAGCGGGTATGGAGCCGCAGGAGGATGTTTTGCCTACAGAGCTTATAGACGGTATAGATGATCTTGATTTCATAAATAAAAATACCGCGGCTGTTGATATGATATATAATCCGCCTAAGACCAGGTTCCTTGCTGAAGCGGAAAAGCGGGGAGCTAAAATTTTAAACGGACTTGATATGCTGATATATCAGGGATTGATAGCATATGGGCTTTTTACCGGTATAAAGCTGCCGGAAAACATGGCGGAGCTGATACGGCGTGACGTATTCGGTGTGGAAGGGGAAAATTAAAATGAATATTGTACTGACAGGCTTTATGGCGTCGGGAAAAACGGAGATATCAAAAGCAATTGCCGCATTATCAAAGTATAAGCTTGCTGATACTGATGATATGATAGTTCAGCGCGAGGGAAAAACGATAAATGAGATATTTGCAGAGGTGGGAGAGGAAGGCTTCAGAAAGATCGAGCATGAAGCGGTCCTTGAAGCTGCGAGACTTGATGATCATGTTATAGCTACAGGCGGAGGTGTCGTATTAAACCGAGAAAATATATCCGCGCTTCGCGAGAACGGGATAATAGTAAATCTTGCACCTGATTTTGAGCTGATAAAGTCGCGTCTGCAGGATGCTATGAGTACGAGACCGCTTTTACGGGATGGCGGTATAGACAGTATACATAAGCGCTTTTGTGACAGACTGCCGTTTTATGCTGACTGTGATATATCGGTCAGGATCATAAACGGAAGGACGCCGAGATCCTATGCGCTTGAAATTCTTGATCTGTGTGAAAGGAGGACTGCTTCCGTATGAAAATAACCAGAGAGGCCGACTATGCGCTCAGGATAGTTGCTATGCTTGCTAAAAGCGATAAGCAGATAGAAGCAAAGGTCATAGCAGAGAAAAACGATATACCATACAGATTTACGCTCAAGATATTGAGAAAGATAGTTCAGGCCGGATATCTTAAATCATTCCGGGGCGTGAACGGCGGATATATGCTAAATAAAAAGCCGTCGGAGATAACATTCCGAAATATTATTGAGGTCATAGACGGAGAGATAACTCTGAATGTGTGTCTGGGCGAAAACGGCTGCTGTTCAAGCAATGGCAAATGCGCGCTTAAGCAGAAGCTCCAAAAGGTTCAGGATATAATAACCAGCGAGCTTGATGACATCACATTTGAGGATGTTATAGAAGACATGCAGTAAATAAGAGGCTGCCGCAGCAGCCTCTGTTTTTTTATATTTATGCATCTGTGCCGGTCTCGCTTTCAGCGCCGGCATCGCTCTGCCCGCCGGCTGTATCTTCAGCTGATGTTCCGGTATCCTGTGCATCTGTTGCCGGAGTATTCGCGGTCACATCTATATAGCCGCCGTAAGAGATACGAAGCGTAACGTCATTCCACTGATCTCTGGCGCCGAACAGGTAAAACTTTGTGTCACACGCATAATACGGAGTCTGATCAGGGATAATGGATGTAAAATCCGCCGTTATATACGATTTTGCCGTATCAAATGAATAATTTTCAATATTCTTTATGGTTTCAGCGTCATATTTGTACGCATTCGAGGTGTCGCAGTTTATATAAACTGTTTTAGTATCGGCGTCCCAGGTGACAGCAGCGCCGAATGCCTCAGAAACCACGCGCAGCGGCACATATGAGCTTGAGTCTATTATTACCGGCTGGAGATCTGTTATAGATATATCTGTCGAATTTGACGATGAGGTATCAGAAGACTCCCATTTTTTCAGTGTCCATACATTATAGCCGGTATCATTAAAAGTCCTTGAGAACTGAACTATCGTGGAATTCTTGGTACATGTTATTGACTGCGCCTTGAGTATGCTGGTTCTCTGATATTCATCCCAGTATACGTTTATACCCATGCTGTCAAAAACGCTCCTGAGCGGCACGTATGTATGGTCGTCAATTATGACAGGACTTATATTGTTCGGAAAGCTTACAGTTTCATTGTTCAGAACAACAGAAACGCCGGAGCCTGCCGAGGGCGTTGTATCGGTAAATGCCGGAGGCTGAGACGGCGCAGTATACGGATCGAGCGTGAACTGCGGATACATTATACCGTCAAACAAATGCTGCCCCTGATCCGAATCACAGGAAAGCCTTACACACCAGCTGTCCAGCGTGATGCTCATAGTACCGCCTGAAACATAGCTGCCGTCTTGATAGCTCACTGTAAATCTGACAGTACCGACATTGTCATTCATAGTGCCTTCGTAGCACTCATATATAAGCTGCTCATTATTGTTTTTAACAAATCTAAACCTTACCGACACAGATGTGTCTGTGCATGTAAGGATGTCAAGACTGGCAAAGTTATCGTCAGTCGCTCCTGCTGACAGATATGAGCCTGCGAACGCCTCGTTCACAAAGGTATTCGCATAAACCGACGGCACGACCGAAGCCGTAACAATGATCGCCGCAGCTATTGCTGCCGTTTTTTTTAACATTTTTCTCCCACTCCTTTTTACCTGTACAATATACCCTACAAATAACGGAGCACAGCCGATAGGGCAGCGCTCCGTTTATAGCTTCAGCTAGTAATAATAAACCGTTACGCTTTGTTAACAGAGCCGAAAAGCTCCATCTTTTCCTTTACTATTGTTTTTATTCCCTCAAATCCGGGCGCAAGCAGCTTTCTTGGATCGAAGCCCTTGCCTACGAGGTCTTTGCCCTCTTCAATATACTTTCTTGTAGCCTCCTGGAAATAGAGCTGACATTCTGTATTTACATTTATCTTTGCAACGCCGAGCGATATTGCAGTCTTGATCATATCAGCCGGTATGCCGGTGCCGCCGTGCAGAACGAGCGGAAGATCCCCTATAAGCTCCTTTATCTTTGCAAGAGCGTCAAAATCAAGCCCCTTCCAATTCTCCGGGTATTTTCCGTGGATGTTTCCTATGCCTGCCGCGAGAAAATCAACGCCAAGATCGGCGATGCGCTTGCATTCTTCGGGATCAGCTATCTCGCCCGCACCTACAACTCCATCCTCTTCGCCGCCGATAGAGCCTACCTCTGCCTCGATAGAAAGCCCCATATTGTGCGCTGCATGCACAAGCTCAGTTGTCTTTGCAACGTTTTCGTCTATAGGGAAGTGCGAGCCGTCAAACATTATCGATGAAAATCCAGCCTTTATACATTTATAGCAGCCTTCATATGTCCCATGATCAAGATGAAGCGCGACCGGAACTGTTATATTAAGAGATTCGATCATTGCCTTTACCATAGCCGCAACTGTACCAAAGCCGGTCATATATTTACCAGCGCCCTCTGAAACGCCCAGAATAACAGGTGAGTTATTTTCCTGCGCAGTTAAAAGGATAGCCTTCGTCCACTCAAGATTGTTGATATTGAACTGACCTACGGCATAATGTCCTTCCACCGCTTTCTTTAACATTTCTGTTGCTGTTACTAACATAGAATTAATCCTCCTTGGGTTTGTGTATATTATTCTTATATATTAAAGATCCCCGGACCTTGCCGGACATCACAAATATTTAACTTCCTAAAATGACTTCGCTGGCATTTATCAGTCTCAGCAGATTGTCCTTGGATACGGAAAATGATTTCTTTCTCCCGCAGCGTCTGCAGGTAAGAACTATACTGCCGTCTATGTGATCAAAGCTTATGTCCTGACTGCCGCAGATACAGGCTACAGAATGATCTTGGAACCGCCTTTCAAGTATCATAAGTATCTCGGAAAGTATCGGATCATTATCTGTTACCGGATGATCGCCGATGCTCTCAGCAGTGTTTTCAGCATCTGTGACCGCGTCTGACAGAGCCGCGTTGATCTTTTTTATGCTGCTGCCGTAAAAGAAAACCTTCATACCAAAAACGGGGCAGGTAACATAGCTGCACTCAGTGTTCCATAGCTCGCTGAATGAAAGGACTTTTTTGTGAGTCTCTCCGCAGTAAGGACACTCTGCCTTTAGCTCATATTTATCCCTGTTTATCTTTCTAAGCTCCGCGCACTTTGCGCTGCATCGGTGATCGGCGCACAAAAATCTATACGGCTGCTTATTTGCCAGCACGAAGATATTGAAGCTGCAGCCGCATAATCCAAAGCATGAGGGACACATATATGCGAAGTGGTTTATGTCGTTAAATTTCATATCAGTCTCCGATCAATTTATCCCTATTTTGCACTCGCGCGCATAGAAGAATAGGTATTGCTGAGCCATTCCGCCGAGCGCACCGAATTTTTTATCGGCAAATTCTGATATAGTCTTGATAGCCTGCGGTACGTTGTCAAAATAGCAGTATTCCATAATGCGCTTGATCCATACATCGACCGGAAAGGAATCGCATCGCCCCAGACCGAATAGCAGAATGCAGTCGGAGACCTTGTTGCCGATACCCCAAATACTCATGAGCGCTTTTTTTGCCTCCGGTGTCGGCATAGCCTTTATCGCTTCAAGATCGAGTTCACCCGACACAACTTTTTTTGCGCAGCTGAGAATGTACTTGTCACGAAAACCGGCGCGGATAACAGAAAGATCCTCAAGCGACAGCTCAGCTATACGTTCCGCAGAAGGGAAAGAGTAGTATATGCTGTCCTGATATGTATGGCTTTCTCCGAAATTAGAGCAAAGCAGCTCTATTATTTTTTTTATGCGCGGTATGTTGTTGCTTGCAGAGATTATAAAGGAAATAACTGTTTCCCAAAGCTCCTGATTCAGTATGCGGATGCCGCTTCCGTAGCTGACCGCTTTTTCCATGACAGGATCTCCGTCTCGTGTGAGCGTATTCTTTATATTTGAATAGTCGCGTCCCAGATCCAGATAGTCATACCACACATTATTAAAATCCTCTATTGAGGTATCGTGAAGGATGATCTCTCCGTTCACGGATGAGATCTTTACCGTTTTTCCGAATGCTGTGCCTATATAGGCATTTTCTCCGCACGGATTAAAGCGAAAGCATTGGCCGCAGTCGAATATATGCTGCAGAACGAAATCCTTTTGCCCGATCAAATGAATATCTTTATCTATAATTTTAGTTTCCATGATATATTTATTATAACACATGTGCGCGCTATTATCAAGAAAATAATCAAATTTTTTGGATTTTGTAAAAACTGCAAACATTAGAAACCTTGTATACTTATTTGATATAAATATTGAATAAAAGAAATTATCATACTTGAAATAATCAAGAAAATGTGATAATATGTAGTTATAGATTTTTATGAAAGAGGGTATATAGATGACAGACAAGGAGCTGTATAAAAGCCTTTCGTACGAGCGCAAAAATGCTTATCTGGAAATGGATGCGGATGAACACAGCGCTATGAAAGAGCTTTGCTGCGATTATATGAAGTTCCTCGATAAAGGAAAGACTGAGCGTGAATGTGTGGCTGAGGCTGAAAAGGCTGCCGCTGCCGCCGGATTTAAAAATATGAACGATGTTTCGGAGCTAAAGCCGGGAGACAAGATATACAAGATCAACAGAGGCAAAAATATATTCATGGCAGTTATAGGAACAGAAGATATAAGCTGCGGATTGAATATAGCGGGAGCGCATATTGACTCGCCGCGTCTTGATCTGAAGCAGAACCCGCTGTATGAGAGCACCGATATGGCGCTTTTGAAAACGCACTATTACGGCGGGATAAAGAAATATCAATGGCCGACTATCCCGCTTGCGATACACGGAGTCGTATTCAACAGCAAGGGAGAAAAGATAGATATATGCATAGGTGAATGTGACAGCGATCCTGTGTTTGTTATAACGGACCTGCTGCCGCATCTGGCCAAGGACCAAATGTCAAAGAAAATGACGGAGGGCGTTGCGGCCGAGGATATGAATGTTCTTATCGGAGGGATGCCGATAGAGGCTGAGGATGTGAAGGAAAAGGTCAAGTTCTCTATACTTAAGCTGCTCAATGAGCGTTATGATATAACGGAAAAGAGCCTGCAGAGCGCGGAGATCGAGATAGTTCCGGCGCAGAAGGCGCGGAATGTCGGACTTGACGAGAGCTTTATCGGAGCGTATGGTCATGATGACAGAGTCTGCGCATATACTACTCTGCGCGGCATACTGGACATAGATATGCCGAAAAAGACTGCTGTTGCCATTCTTGTAGACAAGGAGGAGATAGGCTCAACAGGGAACACCGGCGCTCAGAGCGCATTTATGATGATGGCTATAGCCGAAATGACAGAAAAGCTTACCGGGACCTGTACAGTAACTCAGCTCAACAGAGTGATAGAGAATTCAGCATGCATGTCGTCAGACGTGTCTGCTGCTGTGGATCCGAATTTCCTGAGCGTGTCTGAGGAACGAAATTCTTCGTATGCCGGATATGGTGTAGCTATAATGAAGTATACCGGATCAAGAGGCAAGTATGATTCTTCTGATGCAAATGCAGAATTCGTTTATGAGATAGGCAGGATAATGGACGAAAACGGAGTTATCTGGCAGACCGGCGAGCTTGGAAAGGTCGACCAGGGCGGCGGCGGAACGATAGCGCAGTACGTTGCAAATCTCAACATGAACGTTATAGACTGCGGTGTGCCTGTGCTCTCGATGCACTCGCCTTTCGAGGTGGTCGCAAAAAGCGACGTCTATATGGCATATAAGGCATACAAGGCGTTTTATATGAATAGATAAGAGCATTCTGCCCGTATCAAGTCAAGATGCGGGCAGAATGTTTTTCTTTTTTTCAAAAAGGTATTGACAGACTACAAATTGTAGTGTATAATAACTATAGACTACAAAAAGCAGTCATGATCAGATTGCGCAATTGAACAGGAGGCGGTATCCATGTCAAAGCAGAGGATAACGGAATCGGAATATGCGATAATGCAGGTGCTGTGGGATGCGAATAAGCCTATGGAGCTAGGGGAGATAATGAAAAGACTGCCTGAAAACAAATGGGCGCGCAACACAGTTGCAACGCTGCTTATGAGACTTTCAGAAAAGGGAGTTGCCGCATACGAGAAGAAGGGCAAATTCAATATGTATTATGCCGCAATGACAAAAGAGGATTACGGCGCTGCGGAAACAAGATCATTGCTGTATAAGCTCTATAACGGCTCTGTAAAAAATCTTGTCGCATCGCTTTATAACAAGCGGGCGATCTCGCAGGACGAGATAGACTCACTGCGGGAGATGCTGAATTCGGAGAATAAGGATGTTTGAGCTGTTTAAAACGATACTGTGTCTGAGCGCGGTCGGCAGCGGTGTTGTCATAATACTCATGTTGGCTAAGCCCTGGGCAGTAAAAAGGCTTTCAGCAAGACTTCATTACAGTATATGGCTCATCGCAGTGCTGTTTATGCTGATCCCATTCTGGAAAGCTGTCCCTCAGCGGGCGGTGGAGCCTGTAGCAGATCAGAGCGTAACGCGGCAGGCAGAGCAGAACGGCGGGACAGCAGAGGACAACACACAAACAGTCATCATAGATCAACCCCCTATAGAGTATCGGGAGATACGGCTTACAGCAGACAGGAGTATACGCATATATGATCTTATAGCTTATATATGGGCGGCAGGAGCAGGTGTTTTTATGTTTGCGGCGATAGGGAGCTATACTGTGTTTCTTATAAAGAAGAAACGCGGCAGTGTTGAACTAGTTTCGTATGAGATGCTTGAGGATGTAAAAAGAGAACTGAATATAAAACGAAGAATACGCATCAGAGTATCGGATGAAGCTGAGTCACCGATGCTTACCGGAGTCTTTTTCCCGATAATATATATCCCGCGTGAAAGTATCAGCGAAACAAGACAGCGTATGATACTAAAGCATGAGCTTACGCATTATAAAAGCAGAGATCTGCTGTCCAAGTGGCTTACTTTGTTTGTGAATGCACTGCACTGGTTCAATCCATTTGCGTATTTTCTCAGTGCGAATATAAATCAGGCATGTGAGGTCGCATGTGATATGTCAGTGGTCCAAAATATGAGTGATGAAGATAAATGGCTTTATATGGAAACTATACTCGATCTGGCAGAGAGGTAAATTATTTATGAAGAACGGAGGTAAACTGGTATGTTTGAAAGATTCTATACAACGAAAATGAGCACGAGCGGAAAGGAACTGCGCATGCGGTTTGAGAGGATCCGCCGCGGCAAAGGGAAACTTTCAAGACTTGCCGGCACTGTTACGGCAATAGTGATGCTTACAGTTCTCGCATGCGGCACTATAGCCATGGCGGCGGTTGGAGCTGATGGCTTGGAGCATTGGGATAAAAACGAGGTATATTTTATAGACGGTACTCAGACAAGTCTGTCGGTCGGTGGAAAAAATGTTCCTGCTTGGGTCTATGAGGATATAACGGACGATGGTAATATCAGTATAGCACTGAAACGATATCAGATAAGAGGTGTTGACGGCTGGGTCGATCCGATGAACCTTATCGAGGTACGGGGCAATAAAGGGAATATGACTCTTATGGCAAGCGGGGTCGGTACGGGCGTGCATACGTTGCAGGAGATCGAAAGCAATCCTCAAAATCGTTCATGGGCTTTGATCGGACCTGATAAATTGAATATCAGATACAAATTTATTGAGTTTGCGAATGAAGGATACAGCGGGATATGGCAAGGAGCGTGTAAGGATTTTATAAGTCCTATATCTGGAAAGTACAGAGGGATAAATCTGATTTTTGTAATATCTGACGATTGGAGCATAGAAAAAGCGATTATTGAGTTTACGGTAAATGATAAGAATGACAATCCTTCGGGTCTCGAATTTTCATACATGGAACTGCCGTACAGTAATTTTGAGGATATTGGTTTTGAGGACAATATAAAAGATAATTGTATTAAGTCCTCAAACAACTGCTTCACAGCATATGAAAGTGGATATGTAAATAAAAACGTTGATGGAATAAACATTTCTGTAAGCTACGCACATGCTGACGGGATAGAGGTCAATATACAAAATGATATGCCGGATATCCGAAAGGCAGAAATACGCGTCTATAATGATTACGGAGCCACGGTATTCACAGAGATAAGTGATACTGAGAAAGTAAGCGGCAGTTTTGAGATAAAACCAAGGAGCGAGAAATGGCCAACATATATGGAATGGGAACAAGAAAATGAAGCTGGTCAATTTCTTTCAGGACATACATACAGAATAATTGTCGCTCTTGTCGGAAATGACAACAGACTTGTATACCGTTGGCAGGACTATGTAACGATTCCGTGATTTTGGGAGGTGCTTAAAATGAAGAAAATAATAAGTACAGCTTTAACTGTCTGTATGCTTTATGGAATTGCTCCGGCGGCCTTTGCGGCTGAAACTATCGGAGGTCAGATAACACTCACACAGCTTTTAGGCGCAGGACGCGAAAGCGTTGTATCCGTAAGACTTGACGCTGCCGGTAATACGGCAGCCCCAGCTGTAAGCGAGTTCTACGATCTGGCTGACTCAATGATGCTCACATCGTCATTAAGTCCTGAGCAGGCCGAATTTGACGGTGTATTCATAACAGCTGAAACAAACGGCGGAGAGTTTTTATATGCTTATGTGAGTGCTTCCGGCGGTGCGGACAGGTATTCTGCGATGATGAGCCGATATCCTTACGCTATCTATACTGTAAATGACAGCAGCCAGCTCCATGCGCTGCTCCAAATGGCAGGTATTACCGTGCCAAGCATCTATACAGACGGTCCCGGAACCGTTTCTGAATGGGCAAAGGATCCTGTGAATAAGGCATATGCGGCAGGACTTATACCATCAGATCTTGAAGTGTCTGATCTCACCGCACCGATAACACGCGAACAGTTCTGCGAACTTGCTCTATGCACGCTTGCAAAAGACGGTGCGGAAACAATTGACGCATCGTCTGACGTGTCGGCTTTTTCAGATACCGACAATGCCAGTGTTAATATACTTCATTCGTTGGGAATAATAAACGGAAGGAATGAAACAGAATTCATGCCCGATGAAAGAATAACAAGAGAGGAAGCTGCCGCCATACTCTATAGGATGGCGGGATATATGGAGCTTGAGAGTACAGGAAACAGCACTGTTTACAGCGATATGGAGAAGGTCTCAGATTATGCTAAGGAAGCGGTCGCCGCAGTAACCGAACTTGGTATAATGAATGGAATGAGCGAGACGGAATTTGCTCCTAAGGAGTGCTATACCTCCGAGCAGGCTGTTATAACTATGCTGAGATTGTATGAAGCAGCTGCGAGATAACATAAATGCCCCTCATGACGCAAGTCTGAGGGGCATTTGTATGTGTGTCTGTTTAATGATTCATAAGCAAGTCTGTCTTTATAATTTATGAAAAATACTATTAATAACCCATGTAATATACTACGTCAGCAACGTAACCATCAATAGTCCTTATAAACGCAAGCGGAGGCCGTACATCCTCGGTCACTGCAGTAATCAATGATGTATCCCCGTCCCAAGCTATATATTCTTCAGTATTTAATGTAGTTAAGATATTTGAGTATATAGACACAGCATTATAGAATGGATCTGATACATATACGAAATCTTTATCATCGAAATCGCTCCAATAATTACATACATATGAATTTTTTTCAAAAAGCCAAAAATCTTTAATATAATCATTGTTGTACATGATTATTGGAGTTGCAAGACATTCTCCATCTGATGTTTCTATAATTTGAGCTCCGGTGATAAGCTCAAGAGAATTATTTATTTTTTCGTATATCGGGCCGAAATACACCTCTGTCGGATACCGGCTGTCTGACCATCTATACTCATTCGTTGAAGGATCTGCCAATACGTTGCTGTTTAGAATAGAAGAAAAACTTCCGCCTGACTTAGCAGCCGATAAAGCCGAACTGAATAAGCTATCATAGTCAATCATCGTACTCATATCAAGCACCTTATATAATTCTCTTATTACTCCTTTATCATTTGTAGAATACACTATAATATCGCCCTTAGTAAATGTGGCTTCTGTATCTGTATAATACACGGTATCTTCCATGCCGTTGACCAATACCGGTATGGAGAGATATTGTGAGCCATTGATACCGGAAATTTCAGGCTCAGAGCGTACTATTGCCAATGGAGTCAGCGCATATACGCCGACAGATGATGTGATGACTGCATAGCGGTAGACTTCTGTATCAGGTTCAGGATCACAAAGATATACCGTATATTCGCTCCCATCCGTAAGTTTATCGGGGGTTAGGATACCGGCTTGATCGTTTCCCCGTTCTAAACAAATATTGATATCAATGAGCAATGATGTTTCATCTATCTTGTATTTGCCGAAGCTCATGGTCTCTGCGTCATATGTCAGTACACCGCCTACAGCATTACGCTTTTCATCCATAGTAAGCGCTTCATCAGTTATGCTGTAGACCACCTCAAGATCATCTATGCGTGAGATGTCAATATCATCTTTTGTGATGATTTCACCATTATATGACGGAGCATTCTCTTTGCCGTAGGTGCCAGTGAGTATCTGATAGAACTTATCAGCCTCTGTCTGTTCATTGACCGGGTATTCGCCTACAAATCCAGTATCTGTTACAATGGTGATCATGGGCAGTTTTGAGGCTGTAGACGGACGAATGCCGATAACGATCCCTTGTTCTCCTGATGAGTCCGGCTCAGCACTATCCTCTGCAAGCTCTGATGCGTTGCTTATAGGAGTACAATTTCCATCAGCGGTCCACAAAAAAGCTTTTACACTGACTCGATCTGCATCGTAAGGCAGTTTGATCCTGCACCATCCCATATCGAAGCTCGTCTCACCTTCATCTATACTTATTATCTCGGAAGCTATGAGAGTCTCGCTGTCATACACGGCAAATATCAGATTTGCCGCACGTTCATCCTTTTCTATCGCTTCCTGTTGCATGATAAGCACACTGCTGCCGGTGTTGTCAAATAAAAATTTGGAGGTTTCCGCATCAGATGCGGAAGCCTGCACCATTGTCCCTAAAAAGCAGCATATAGCTGAGGCAATAAGAACCTTGATCTTTGTTGATATAATTGATGATCCCATAACAAAAACCTCCTCTTTTGTATGTATATAGGATATCTCCAAATCTGAGATTATTATAACACAGATAGAAATATTTTGCAATGGTTTTAATCGGATTTTATTCAAATATTGTATTTCAATTACATCACGCGCAATTGGGGCGGTCTATGTGCGGCGGAGACGGCATGCGGTACTTTTATAAGTGTATTGGGGTACAGCGTAAGCAGTCTGCGAAGCTCATACTCCGCTTCGTTTTCATCGTAAATAGGACAGTATATCACTTTTACATACCTGGCGGAGAATGAATTGACCGCGAGTCTTATACCGAAAAAAAGACCGCAGCCTATAGTCAGTATCACGATAGAATATGCAAATATGTACATAGATAACACCTCTAGCTTTCAGTCAGATTTCTTATTTATATTATGATTTCCATTGTGATTTTGTGAGATTTACCGAAAGTTTCGTGAAGAAGGTCCGCTTATTGACGAACGGGTCAAAAACGGCTTGACAAACGATAAAAAAAAAGGTAAAATATAATTGTTATACCACGTTCGGCCCAGCTGCCGCCGGGTATTCAGACAGATAACTTTCGAGGAGGAATTACAATGGGATTAACTTTGACCGAAAAGATCCTGTCGGCTCACCTTGTTGAGGGAGAGATGGTAAAGGGTACCGAGATCGGTATCAGGATAGACCAGACGCTGACACAGGACGCAACAGGTACTATGGCGTATCTTGAATTTGAGGCTATGGGGGTTCCGAGAGTAAAGACAGAGCGCTCAGTCGCATATATCGACCACAATACTCTGCAGAACGGATTTATGAACATGGATGACCACCGCTTTATCGGCTCTGTGGCAAAGAAGCATGGGATCTATTTTTCACGCCCCGGCAATGGTATATGCCATCAGGTTCATTTGGAGCGCTTCGGTGTTCCCGGAAAGACACTTATCGGTTCGGACTCGCACACACCTACCGGCGGCGGTATAGGCATGATAGCTATAGGCGCGGGCGGCATGGACGTTGCAGTCGCTATGGGCGGCGGAACATATTATATAACATGTCCAAAGGTAGTCAAGGTGGAGCTTACCGGTAAGCTTCAGCCATGGGTAGCGGCAAAGGATGTTATCCTTGAGGTGCTGAGACGGCTTTCAGTTAAGGGCGGCGTAGGCAAGGTGATCGAATACTGCGGCGAAGGAGTCAAGACACTTTCAGTACCGGAGCGTGCGACAATAACAAATATGGGCGCAGAGCTTGGTGCTACCACATCTATATTCCCGTCGGATGAGATAACGCGTGAATTCCTTAAGGCCCAGGGCAGAGAGGAAGTATATACTCCTTTGTCAGCTGATGAGGATGCTGTTTATGATGAGATCGTAGAGATCAATCTGGGCGAGCTTGCTCCGATGGCAGCCTGCCCGCATTCACCTGATAATGTAAAAACAGTTGATGAGATAGGACCTATGAAGATAGATCAGGTATGCATCGGCTCATGCACGAATTCATCGCTTATGGATATGCTTAAGGTCGCGTATATATTAAAGGGCAAGACTGTTCACCCCGATGTTTCGCTTTCGATAGCTCCGGGCTCAAAGCAGGTGCTTTCAATGCTGGCAGAGAACGGCGCGCTGGCAGATATGCTTGAGGCAGGGGCAAGGGTCCTTGAGAGCGCATGCGGACCATGTATCGGAATGGGTCAGTCACCGAATTCGGGCGGTATATCGCTCAGGACCTTTAACAGAAACTTTGAGGGGCGTTCAGGCACGGCAGACGGACAGATATATCTTGTATCGCCTGAGCTTGCGGCGGCATCCGCGCTTACAGGCGTGCTTACAGATCCGAGAACTCTCGGCGAGATGCCTGAATTTGAAATGCCGGAGAAGTTCCTTGTAAATGATAACATGATAGTAGAGCCTGTTCCTGAGGAGGAAATGGACAGTGTGGAAGTCCTGCGCGGACCAAACATAAAGCCGTTCCCGACATCGGAGCCTATGCCTAAGGATATTGAAGCGAAGGTAAGTCTCAAGGTGGGCGATAATATAACAACAGACCACATAATGCCGGCGGGCGCAAAGATACTTCCGCTCCGTTCAAATATACCGGAGATATCAAAGTATTGCTTCGCTGTATGCGATGAGAGCTTCCACGACAGAGCGCTTGAGATGGGCAAGAGCATAGTTATAGGCGGTTCAAACTACGGTCAAGGATCATCGCGTGAGCATGCGGCTCTTGCGCCGCTATATCTTGGCGTTAAGGCTGTTATAACGAAGTCCTTTGCACGTATCCATATGGCGAACCTTATAAACGCGGGTATAGTTCCTATGACCTTCGCAAACGAGGCTGACTATGACAGGATAGATCAGGAGGATGAGCTTCGGATCGAGAATATAGCAGAACAGATCGCTGCCGGAAACACGGTAAAAGTCACAAATGTGACAAAGGGTTTTGATTTTGATTGTTCTGTTAATTTCTCTGACAGACAGAAGGAAATGCTTTACGCGGGAGGACTTCTCAACTATACGAAAAATAATTCTTAAACATCTGAGGCCGATGCAAAACTCGTTGAGTTTGCATCGGCCTCATTTTTCTTTTATCACCGTTAGATTTCTCTATTTTTCTATTGCAAAAAAAACGGTCTTGTGGTAATATATAATTAAGAGAGAGAAGTATTATATATATTCGGGAGGAACCGCTATGAAAATGACATTTCGCTGGTACGGCGAGGGCAATGACAGTGTCACGCTTGATCAGATACGTCAGATACCGGGCGTGGAAGGAATAGTCTGGGCACTGCATAATAAGCAGCCGGGCGAGGTATGGGAAAAAGATGAGATCGCTGAGGTAAAGAGGCAGCTTGATGAATATGGCTTCAATATGGACGTGGTTGAATCTGTAAACGTGCATGACGACATCAAGATAGGTCTGCCTGCGCGTGACGAATATATTGAAAATTACCGAAAGACACTGCGAAATCTGAAGGAATTCGGTGTAAAGGTAGTGTGCTACAATTTTATGCCTGTTTTCGACTGGACGAGAACAGATCTCTTCCATCCTGTGGGTGACGGCTCGACAGCTTTATTTTATGAAAAAAACAAGATAATAGACGATCCGCAGGAAATGGCAAAATACATACTTGACAAGTGCGGCGATTATACGATGCCCGGATGGGAGCCTGAGAGAATGGCAAAGCTGCAGGAGCTTTTTGCGGCGTACAAGCCGGTGACAAAGGAGATACTATGGGATAACCTTAAATATTTCCTTGAAGCGCTCATGCCTACCTGCCATGAATGTGATATAAAGCTTGCAATACATCCGGATGATCCCCCATGGGACATATTCGGTCTGCCGCGGCTGCTGGTCGACGAGGATTCGGTCACGCGTTTTGTAAATATGGTGGATGATCCATATAATGCTTTGACTCTATGCTCAGGGTCGCTCAGTGCGAACCCTAAAAATAATGTTGCGGATATAGTGAGAAAGCACTGTGACCGGATAGCCTTTGCGCATGTCAGGAACGTAAAGCATTTTGACAACGGTGATTTCAGTGAAGCATCGCACCGTGACTGTGACGGTGATACCGGTATACTTGATATTATGAAAGCGTATCATGACTGCGGCTTTAACGGCTACATGCGCCCGGATCACGGCAGACATATATGGGGCGAGAAATGCAGACCGGGTTATGGTCTGTATGACCGCGCTCTTGGTATAATGTATCTGCTTGGCATATGGGACACTCTTGAGAAATACGGCATAAACAGCTGACAGCTCGTAGCGGAGCGGGATCGGCGCTTCACACGGAGGTAATAGCTATGAGGATAATGTTTATCGGAGCGGCTCACGAGGTGACAGGTTCTTGTACTCTTGTAGAGGCCGCCGGAAGAAAGATACTTATTGACTGCGGTATGGAGCAGGGAGTGGATCTGTATGAGAATACACCCCTGCCGCTGGAACCATCGGAGATAGACTGCGTGCTTCTCACGCATGCGCATATAGACCATTCCGGAAAGCTTCCGCTTTTATCAGCGCGCGGCTTTAATGGCAGGATATATGCAACCGAGGCTACGGTAAAGCTGTGCGAGATCATGCTTATGGATTCTGCGCATATACAGGAGCAGGAGGCTAAATGGCGCACAAGGAAGTCGCTCAGAGGCGGCGGCGGGGAATACATACCTTTGTATACGACCCTTGATACAGAGGAGGCTCTGAAAAAATTCAGAGGCTGTTCCTATGACCGTGAATACCCGCTCTATGACGGAGTAAGCATACGTTTTCTGGATGCCGGGCACCTTCTTGGCTCATCAAGCATAGAATTATCCGTAACGGAAAATGGTGTAACACGTGTTATACTGTTTTCCGGCGATCTGGGCAATACTGACAGACCACTGATACGCGATCCGCAGAAGCCGGAAAATGCCGACATTGTAATTGTCGAATCGACTTATGGAACACGCACTCATCCGGAGCGAAAGGATTATAAGGCGCAGCTTACAGATATCTGCCAAAGGACCTTTGACCGCGGAGGAAATGTCGTTATCCCGTCATTTGCAGTCGGGAGAACTCAGGAGCTGCTGTTCCTGTTCCGCGAGATAAAGGAAGAGGGACTTGTAAAAGGGCATGACGGATTTCCTGTTTGGGTGGATAGTCCTCTATCTGTTGCCGCAACAAATATATACGACGGCGGCATGGAGGAATATTACGATGATGAAACGCTTCGGCTGATCGCGCAGGGAATAGATGTTTTGAAATTTTCCGATCTTCGTCTTTCAGTCTCTACAGAGGATTCAATGGCCATCAATTTTAACGAAGAGCCGAAGGTCATTATTTCATCGAGCGGCATGTGCGAGGCAGGCAGGATAAGGCACCATTTGAAACACAATCTCTGGAAGCCGGAAAATACTATACTGTTTGTAGGCTATCAATCTGAGGGTACGCTCGGAAGAAAGCTTTTGAATGGCGCAGATGAGGTAAAGCTGTTCGGCGAAATGATCCATGTTAACGCAAGGATCGAGCAGATGGACGGCATAAGCGGTCACGCTGACAGGACTATGCTTCTCGGCTGGCTTGGGAGCCTGAAGAGGCCGCCCATGCAGGTGTTTGTAAATCATGGAGCTGACGAGGTGACGGACCTGTTTGCAGCAAGTATAAAGGAGACGCTTGGCTTCAACGCGCTTGCGCCTTACAGCGGCGGCACGTACGATCTGAAAACACTTGAATGTATAGCTGAGGGCAATAAAGAAAGATTTATAAGACCTGCGGCGCAGGGTCAGAAGAAAAAGACTTCTCTTGTATTTGAGAGACTCATCAGCGCCGGAAAACGGCTTATGGTTGTTATTGAGCATAACCGAGGCGGGGCAAATAAGGATCTTGCAAAATTTGCTGACCAGATCGATGCGCTTGCGCGTAAATGGGACAGATAAATAACAGAAAGGAATTGTTTAAGTATGAAGATTTGTGTATTCGGTGCAGCAAGCAATGAGATAGATTTAAAATATGTAGACAGTGTCGAAAATCTTTGTGAATCGCTTGCAGGACGCGGACATGAGCTTGTTTTCGGAGCAGGAGCAAACGGACTCATGGGCGCCGCGGCGCGCGGAATGAAACGGGGAGGCGGAAAGATCACGGGTGTGATTCCTAAGTTTTTCCGTGACGAGACTATAGAAGAGATATATTCTGAGTGTGACGAGCTTATTTTTACAGATACCATGCAGGAACGAAAGAAAACAATGGAGGACATTGCAGATGCGTTTGTAATCGTTCCGGGAGGGATCGGAACATTTGAAGAGCTTTTTGAGGTGCTCACACTTAAACAGCTCGGCAGACACCGCAAGCCTATAGTATTCTACAATCTGTTTGGATATTACGACAATCTAATGGCGTTCATGCATCACTGCTCAGATGAGGGCTTTATACGTAAAAACTGCCATATGCTCTATAATGTAACAGATAATAATGAGGATCTGTTCGATTTTGTAGAGAACAGCGCACCGCTGAATTTCTCGGTAAGCGACCTGAAGCACAGTTGATATTGTGTGCCGTGATCGCGGCATATGATCATATATTAGGGCAGAGAGAGAAATTTATATATGGAGGTACTTTTTTGAAATGAAACAGTTTATGGATGAGGATTTTATGCTCCGCAGCGATACGGCAAAGAGGCTGTATCATGATTATTCGGAAAAACTTCCGATAATCGATTATCACTGCCATCTCAGTCCTCAAATGATGCTTGAGGACAAGCCGTTCGAGAATATAACTCAGATATTCCTTGGAGGCGACCATTATAAATGGAGATACATGCGCTCATGCGGTGTAGATGAGGAGTATATAACAGGCTCGGCAAGTGACAGGGATAAATTTAAAGCGTTTTGCAGCTGTTTGGGCTATGCTATAGGAAATCCGCTGTATCATTGGACACATCTTGAACTGCGCAGATATTTCGGCATCGATGAGATAGTTTCAGAGGACACGGCCGATATTATCTGGGAAAAGGCCAATAAAGTGATAGCTGAAACAAAGATGAGCCCGTCAAGGCTTATCAATTCGTCAAATGTCGATGTTATCTGCACTACAGATGACCCGGCAGACAATTTGGAGTATCACAGGGCAATAAAGGAGAAAGGACATATCAGCGCCAGTGTGTACCCGGCATTCAGGCCGGATTTTGCACTGAATATAGAGAAGGACACCTTTGCGCCGTATGTACATAAGCTTGAAGCTGTGTCGGGAAAGGAAATAAATAGTTTCAGAGCTCTTGCAGATGTGCTGGTTGAAAGGATACGTTTCTTTGATGAAAATGGATGCAAGGTAAGCGATCATGCGCTTGACGGTGCGCCGTACTGTGAGCTGAGCAGCGACGAGCTGGAAGCAGCCTTCGAAAAGGCTATGCGGGGTGAAAGTGTTTCTTCAGCAGAAGCAGATGGATATAAAACAGCGCTGCTCGCAGTGATGGCTGAGGAGTATCATAAGCTGGGCTGGGTAATGCAGCTTCACATGGGCGCTCTCAGAAACAACAATTCGAGGATGTTTAAAAAACTGGGTGCTGATACCGGCTTTGACTCGATAAATGACTATGCGATAGCCGAAAATCTTTCAAAGCTCCTTGATTCTATGGAGAAGAATGATGCGCTTCCCAAAACCATCCTGTACACATTAAATCCGAAGGATAATTATACTCTGGCAACAATGCTGGGAAACTTCCAGAGCAGCGAGATACCCGGAAAGATACAATTCGGCTCGGCATGGTGGTTCAATGACCAGCGCGATGGTATGACTGAACAAATGAAGTCTCTTGCAAATCTGGGCGCTCTCTGCAAATTCGTGGGTATGCTTACGGATTCGAGAAGCTTCCTTTCGTATACCCGCCATGAGTATTTCAGAAGGATTATGTGTAATATTATCGGCAGCTGGGTAGAAAACGGTGAGTTCCCGTGTGATTATACTATACTCGGCAAGATAGTAAGTGACATCTCATATTACAACGCAAAAAATTATTTTGGATTTTAAAATTAAAAAGGGGAGATAAAGGGTGACCGAGCTGGTATTTAGTAATTCTGCTTACGCCGGTATTAAACAGGCTCAGGGGATGGGGAAGAATTACTGCGGCGGCGCTTTCGCTGTTGGCTTTGTTAATAAAGAGCTTAGTGCGGAGCAGCTTAAAGAATTATCGGAAAAGGTGAAGAGCGAAGAGGAGGAACGGTGCAGGAATGCCGTTCCTCTGCCTCGCAATGAGGTGTGCTGGATAGATCCTGTTCTTTCCTTTGGTAAGATAAATAACGCGGATTTCTGGGATATGCGTGCTAAGGTATACAGAGAGCTGTATTATGAGCCGTCGGCGGAGGATCTCGCCGAAAGAAATATAATAGAAAGCAAAAAAAATACGGCAAAGCTTGCTGAATGCGATGACAGGATCCGCATATGGTCTGATCATACGCCTGACAGCATGTGTGCCATGCTTTTTGCCGCATATATACTGAAGGATACAAGGGCGGAGCTTTCGTACGTTGAACTGCCGTACGCGGCAGCAAACGGTACAATGTATCGCTGTTGGGGTGAAATTCGCCCATACGAATTCAGCCGTTTAGCGGAAGAATATGAACATCCTGTCACAAAGGATCAGCTGACCAATATGGCTGATGCATGGGTCAGGCTATATTTTGAAAATTCGTCCTTACGAGCAGTCATAAACAATAGAGTGTTAAGTGTAAGTGAAGATTTTTACGACAGCATAATTATTGAGCATGTACCGTATGAGCCGAAAATGATGGGGAAAATCATTGCAGAGCTTGTCGAAGCGCTGAATATCAGAGATACATTTATCGCTTACAGGATCAAAGCGATGACAGAAGCTGAGCTTGTTGAAACTGTAACCAGGGGAAGCTGGGCATACGGTGATAATATAAGGAGAATTAAGGTATGAAAAAGGCGGAAAAAATAATATTATCTGTACTTCTGATTACAATAGCAGCCGGACTGGCATATACGGTCCTAGGGATCGTATCGATCCTCCGCGCCGGCTCAGAAACGAGCTTTCCATGGAGCTTTGCCTGTTTTATGGCAATGATATATTTCGGACCGGCAGTGCTTATTGAGCTTGCCATTTACATATTTATAAAATACAGAGGTCAGAAAGAAATAAACAACAAATTACTGAAGCTCAGCGAATATTTTTTATATTTTCTGGCATACTCTATAATAGGTTGGTGCTATGAGGTATTTCTTGAGACCATTGTATATAAATGGGGTTTTACGAATAGAGGTGTGCTTTTTGGACCGTATTGTCCGGTTTACGGCTTTGGGATGCTCCTTTTTATATTTACAGTATACAGATTGATCAAAAACAAGCCGTTGAAAACAAAGCTGTGTATGATACCTGTCGTTGTGATCGGCTGCGCTCTGACAGCTACAGCGGTTGAACTGCTGACCTCATATATATGTGAGTTTTTTACCGGCGCATGGCCATGGCAGACATACGCGGACTATAAATATAACTTTCAGGCGCGGATAGCATTGTCTCCGTCGATACGTTTCGGGTTGGGAGGCGCTTTGTTCCTTTATCTGATCCAGCCGCTGTTTGAAAGGGCAGTCAAGAAATCAAACCCTAAGGCCCTGTATATAACATTTGTTGTCACTGCATATATTGTTTTGGCAGATTTTTTAATAACCATAATGTAGATCGAGAGATACGGCCGTTTTAAACGGCTGTTTTTTTTGAAAGCAAGAAAGCTGCGCTGGCTCACAGGGAGCTGCGCAGCTTTCTTGCGGGACTGCTGAAACATACGGTTTAGCGAGTCACACTATATGAAATTTGCTATGACAATAAATTCAGGACCTCAAGAACTATGAGAACTGCCGAAAGGATACTGATCAGAGTTATTCCCACTGTCATTTTTTTCTTCAAATATCTAAAAGAGGTCTCAAGCTCATCGATCGAATTACGAGTATTCATTTGTGTGTTTTTCAGATCGAATACACTGTCATTAAGCTTGGAAACACTTCCGAGCGAGGACGTTATATCGGTAAGCCGCTCGTCCTGCGCATTAAGCTTGGCATTTATATTGACTACGGATTTTGTTGAACTGTCGCTTTGTTTTTCCAGCATATTTTTTATAGTGGAAAGTCTGCGTGATATATCATCAAGCTTTTGTGACTGATCATCAGCTCCGCTGTCCTTAGCGATCAATGCGGCGTCTGCCGCTTCAATGCGTCCGATCCCGGCTTTGATATCATCAATACATTTTTTTAGCTCTTCAACGATCGGTTCTGAATTTGCTTCAGGTGTCATAAAAACGGGTTTTTCCCGTTCTGCCTGAGATGATATCGGCTGTTTTTCCGGTTTTTTAGCCTGCTCTCCTGACACAGTACTGAACGCGCCATCATCCGTATCCATGCTATCAGCTTGCTCAGCGTTGTCGGCATCATCATTTTCATCATATAAAAAATCCTGACTCTTCTTTTTCAGCTCAGACAGCATATCACGAAGATTGAAACGCTTTGTACTGCCGAGAGAGGTATCGTCATCAGGCGAAGCACCGTCCATAACGACATTCATTTTTTCGGTGAAGGCGTTGAACTCCCTTGTCTCTTCAGCCGGATCCTCATGTAGATCCTTATCGTCCGGTTGTTCTTTAAATATTTTGAAGGACATGGTTTTATCCCATGCCGCCTTTTTTAGTTTATCAAGATCCATTACGCATCCTCGTTTATTCAGGTTTTTTGGGATTTATGATAATGATCTCCTCATCATCATCCTCATCATTTTCAACGGCATCTTCAAATGCAGCCTCTATATCCTCTTCATTCTCCCCGTCCTCCGCTTCATCTGCAAGATGAGAACCGCATTTTATACAGTAGTCAGCATCAGATGGATTAAAGGCTCCGCATTCAGGACATTTAAGTGAATTTTTAAGCTCTGCAAGCTTTTCGGTCAGAACGGCAACTTCATCCATAAGCTTATCTACCTGCTCAAAGGAGAGCAGAAAGCTTTCATCATATTCTTCACCGTCAAGATATTTTTCATACATGGTCTTGCCTATTTCTGTATAGATATCCTTGACCTTGTTTTGAGTTTCATTGAGCGAAAAATTAAGCTTTGTGTATGTTATAGCATTTGTTGTACGCTTTGCAACTTCTTTGGCAATACGCTCAGCGCCGCCCTTTGCCTTGTAAGCCCCATCTTTTAATTTGTCAAAAAATTCATCCATAATAAATACCTCCTTATGCGTTTATCATAATATTTATTATACCACATATTTGTGTACAGCGCTACAGTTTTCGCTGAATTTAATTATGTTTTTGCAACTTACACAAAAAAAACTAAAAATTTTGTGCAACTAAGTCGAAAGAGACTGCATAAAAATCGGGACTGTAAGCAGAAAACTGCATACAGTCCCGGTAAAAGATCCGTTTTATCTTATTATCCGTACAGCAACGACTGAATCAAGAGCCTCGAGCTGCTTGGCTGTTTCCTCAGAGACAGTATGATCGGTATTCATTATGGTATAAGCGTAATCGCCCTTTGATTTATTGATCATATCTGCAATATTTACATCCTTAAGGATATCCGTAAATTTAGCTATGACATTCGGGAAGTTTTTGTGGATCACAGTTATTCTGCCGAGTTTATCATCAGGAAGCGAGCAGTTCGGGAAATTTACAGAATTGGTGATATTTCCGTTCTCCAAAAAATCCTTGATCTCATCAGCAGCCATCTTAGCACAATTATCCTCAGACTCTTCAGTAGATGCGCCGAGATGGGGGATAGCGATGATACCGGGCTGGTTTATGGTTTCAGCATCCGGGAAATCAACAACATATTTCTTTATTTTGCCTGAAGCAAGTGCTTCCTTCATATCATCATTGTTTACAAGACCGCCGCGAGCAAAATTAAGAACGACCGCTCCGTCCTTCATCATTGCGATAGTATCTTTGTTAATAGTATTTTGGGTAGACTCAAGGAGCGGTACATGGATGGTGATATAATCCGACTCCTTGTACACCTCAGCCGGATCACTGACACATTTTACATGCCTGTTGAGCTGAAGAGCATTGCCTACACTCAGATACGGATCGTAACCTATAACCTCCATGCCAAGACCTACAGCCGCATTTGCGACAAGGATCCCAATAGCTCCTAGTCCTATGACACCAAGCGTCTTGCCTTTGATCTCACAGCCCGCAAAGTTAGACTTGCCTTTTTCGACCTGCTTTGCGGCATCATCACCTGTGAGCGTATTAGCCCATATATTTCCGCCTATTATGTCGCGCGACGCGATAAGCATTCCTGCGATAACAAGTTCTTTAACGGCATTCGCATTTGCGCCCGGAGTATTGAACACAACAATACCCTTTTCGGTACATTTATCGATAGGGATATTATTGGTTCCAGCACCTGCACGCGCGATCGCCTTAAGAGATGCGGGAAGCTCCATATCGTGCATTTTATAGCTTCTTAGAATGATGCCGTCAACGTCTGCCGACACATCGTCTGTAACCGTATAGTTGTCACCCAGACGCTCGAGACCGCAGGCTGCGATCTTATTTAATGTTAAAATATTATACATTACAAATTGCTCCTTTGTGGTTAATTTTTAGGTGATTGCGAAAAGTGCGTTTTGCAATCACCTAAGTTGATTTTATCAAGCATTTTCCTGCTCAAATTTCTTCATGAATTCAACAAGAGCTTTAACGCCCTCAACAGGCATAGCATTGTAGATCGACGCTCTCATGCCACCGACTGTTCTGTGACCCTTGAGGTTTACGAGCCCGGCTTCCTTTGCTTCCTTGACGAATTTAGCATCCAGCTCGTCATTGCCTGTGACAAACGGAACATTCATGAGCGAGCGGTCCTCCTTAACGACCGTCCCCTTGAACAGCTTCGATGAATCAAGATAATCATAGAGGATCTTTGCCTTTGCCTCGTTGATCTTCTGGAGCTCTGCTATGCCGCCCTTTGATTTGATCCATTCAAGAACAAGCTTAAATATATATATGCCATATGTAGGCGGTGTATTGTAAAGCGAGCCTGCATCAGCATGAGTTTTATAGGTGAGCATTGTCGGTGTTCCCGGCTGAGGCTCGCCTATGAGATCTTCTCTTGCTATAACAAGAACGACTCCGGCAGGTCCAAGATTTTTCTGTGCGCCTGCAAAGAGCAGACCAAATTTCGAAACATCTATTACCTCAGACATAGCGCACGATGAAATATCTGCTACCAGCGTAGCTTCTGTTTTAGGAAGCTCTGTAAAACGAGTGCCGTATATGGTATTATTGTAGCAGATATAGCAATAGTCAACATCATCCTTTGAGGAATATGCATCTGCGTCCGGCTTAGGGATATATGAGAAGGTCTTATCAGCTGATGAAGCGACCTTATTTACTTTTACATATTTTTCAGCCTCCGCGGCAGCCTTCTTTGCCCACTGACCAGTGATAAGATAATCGGCAGCCTTACACTTAACGCCAAGATTCATTGGAACCATAGCAAACTGTGTCGAACCGCCGCCCTGAAGGAACATGACCTTATAATTATCAGGAACGTTCATAAGCTCTCTTACAAGCTTTTCAGCACCTTTGATTATATCGTCAAAATCCTTCGAGCGATGACTCATCTCCATAACGGACATACCGCTTGTACCGTACTCAAGCATTTCTTCCTGAGCTTTTTTCAGCACTTCTTCAGGCAGCATCGAAGGACCCGCCGAAAAATTGTATACTCTACTCATATTATGATAACCTCCGTATTCTTAGCCGGGCAGCTGCAAAAGACATAGCCTGCATCAGCTCGGTATGATTAGTTTATAACCTATATTATACACCTTTTAGCCCCTATAAGTCAATAGTTTCTGATGAAAAATACAGCATTTTGTGAAAAAAAACACAATATTCTGCGGTGCAGGTCTATTTTACCATATCATTAGAAATAATGCCGTCCATAATAGCATCTGCTATGGCATAGGCGATCATCGATTGGTATTCGTCTGTATTAAGGAGCTTTTCCTCATCCGGATTGCTTATGAACCCGCATTCTATGAGAATAGACGGAGGAACGGGCTCCTTCATAAGGAAAAGCGACTCAGAAGCAGTTTTGACGGCATGCGTTTTTGATCCGGTCACTTCAGCGATCTTTTCCTGTATTGCATCAGCTGCATATTCTGCTTCAGGATGATTTCTGGAATAGAATACATGCAGTCCGCTGGAGGATGGATCCGAAAAGGAATTCATATGTATTGATATGAACAGATCTGCACCGCTGTTGTTTATGATGGAAAGACGGTTATGCATATCAGATATTTTCTTTTGCCGTATCGTGGCAGAGTCATCGTCGAATATTCCTGAGTCACCCTTGCGCGTGAGCACGACCTCGGCTCCGCGCCCTTCTAATATTTCCTGTAGTTTAAGTACTATGGCAAGATTGATGTCTTTCTCCAAGGTGCCGGATAAACCTACAGCGCCGCCATCCGGCGCGCCGTGTCCGGCGTCCAGCACGACTTTTATACTGCTGCCGCCTGACAGATAGCTGAACGACGGCGCCGATCTGAGATTTACCAGAAACAGCGCCGCCGAAGCAAAAAGTAAAATAATTAGGAGGAAAAACAATGAATCAGATACTTTCGGTTTCATATATCATATATCCTTTCTGGAAGATATATATCTATAATATGCGTGAGCCCGGATCAAAATTGCATACAGCAAGGACTTTTTTTCGTATGCTGTAACAATGTATAAGCGTTATTGATTTTGTGTCCCTTGCGTTATAATTATAGAATGTAAAAAAATTAGTGAACCACAACTTTGAATTAATTGTGCTAAATTACTAAAAAAAATCAAATCTTCAAAAAAATCAGAAAAATTTCTTGACAGCGTGGTCTGACAGTGCTATAATGACCTTGTTGATAGAACAAAGGAGTTCGTGATGTTTATACATCGTGGACTCCTTATTTTTTTCGCTGTGAGCATTTACTGCTCTGCAGCGCTGGTAAGCTTATCGTCGCGCAGCGGCTCAACAAATTTATATTTGTTTTAGGAGGAGTTTTATTATGATTGATACTGGCAATACAGGATTCGTACTGATATGTGCGGCTTTGGTATTTTTCATGACACCAGGACTTTCGCTGTTTTACGGCGGTTTGGTAATGAGAAAAAATGTTATTAATACTATGATGTCATCGGTATTTCTGATAGGTGTGGCAATAGTATTATGGGTGCTGTTCGGTTATTCGCTCTCATTCAGCGGCAATATCGGAGGTGTGATCGGAAACCTTGATTGGTTCGGCATGAACGGAGTAGGCATGGAGCCGGGACCGTATGCTGATTCGATCCCCAATCTAGCATTTGCGTGCTTCCAGATGATGTTTGCGATAATCACGCCCGCTCTTATAACGGGAGCTACCGCAGGCAGAATGAAGTTTAAGGCTCAGTTCATATTCATGGTTTTATGGTCGTTCATCGTATACTATCCGATGGCGCATATGGTATGGGGACAGGACGGTTTTCTTGGAACGGGCTTCCTTCATTCCGTAGACTTTGCAGGCGGTAATGTTGTACATATAAGCTCAGGTGTAAGCGCTCTCGTGCTTTGTATAATACTTGGCAAGAGGGAGGGATATGAAAGACAGTCATACAGAACCCACAATATTCCGATGGTCGCGTTCGGCGCGGCAGTGCTGCTGTTTGGATGGTTTGGATTTAATGCCGGAAGCGCACTTGCGGCGGACGGACTCGCAGCTCATGCGTTTATGACGACAGCTGCGTCATGCGGCGCTGCGATCGTTACATGGATGCTTATGGATGTTATCATATCGGGCAAGCCGACTCTTGTAGGCGCATCTACTGGTATGGTAGCAGGGCTTGTAGCCATTACACCGGGAGCAGGATTTGTTCCGGTATGGGCAGCGGTTATTATAGGCGCAGTTGTATCACCTCTCTGTTACATGATGATATCATTTGCTAAGAAGAGGTTCGGCTATGATGACGCTCTCGACGCTTTCGGGTGCCACGGTATCGGAGGTATGTGGGGCGGTATAGCGACCGGTCTGTTTGGTCTCAGCTCTATAAACAGCGCTGCTGAATGGGACGGACTTTTGTTCGGCGACTGGCACCTGTTCGTGGCACAGCTGCTCAGTATCGTAATAACGATAGCTGTCGCTGTTGTAGGTACGCTTATCTGTGTAGCTATAACAAGGATATTCACTCCGCTGAGAGTATCGCAGAGAGAAGAACGTGTTGGTCTGGATATTTCAGAGCATAATGAAACTGCATACCCGTCATTTAACGGTCTTGACTGATTAAGGGGAGGTTGATTTTAAGTGATAAAGATAGAAGCGATAGTAAGGGAAGACAGATTTGAAGATGTAAAGCAGGCATTGCAGGACATCAATGTTCACGGTATAACCGTATATCAGGTCATGGGCTGCGGTACTCAAAAAGGCTATACCGAGTACGTGCGCGGTCAGAAGGTGGATATAACTATGCTGCCCAAGATCAAGTTTGAGATCGTCGTTTCCACAGAAGCGTGGGCCGAAAAAACGATGGATGCTATCCAGAAAGCGGCATACACAGGTATGCCCGGCGATGGAAAGATATTTGCATACAAGCTTGATAATGCTATGAGGATAAGAACAAGAGAAACAGGTCCGGAGGCTATCCAGCCGCGCGATTGAGCATCTTGTTAAAAAAGAACACTTCGGTGCTGATCCTGCGCCGAAGTGTTCTTTTGTTGCATTTTGAAATTCAAATGCCGCGCTTAATCAGATACTATGTTTCGTAAAAATTCTTGTAAATTATGCTCAAATTCGAAGGGGCTATAGCAAAACCCGTTGGGTTTTGCTATAGCCCGGTAAAAATATAGAATATCAAAGATTATTTTTGAGAAAATCCTCAAGCGCCGCAGCCGCCGCAGCCTCGTCAGCTCCCTCTGCTGTGACTTCGATCACATGTCCCTGCTTAGCGCCCAGCCCCATAACACCGAATATCTTCTTCGCGTCAACGGACTTGCCGTCCTTTGCTATAGTGATCTTTGATTCAAATGCTTTAGCGGCCTTAACGAACTCGCCTGCGGGTCTTGCGTGTATGCCCTCAGGATCTGTTATTGTGTAGGAAAACTGTTTCATTCCTGAAAACCCCTTTCTTAAAATATATTTATAATTATTTAGGACATATCTGAAAACTCGCTTTTTTTAGATATCTAGACGAATGAATGGGATTTTTAGATATACCCTAATTATTAACATTTGGTCATGACTTCTTTCTTTTTACTGCCCCAAGGATCACCGCTGTAACAACTGTTCCTGCTGCCAAAGCTACAAGATATAGTATCGGGTGATCCACAACAGGGAAAACGAATATCCCGCCGTGCGGAGCCATGAGTGTACAGCCGAACAATGCTGAAAGCGCGCCGGCAAGAGCAGATCCGATAACACACGACGGAATGACTCTGAGCGGATCAGACGCGGCAAACGGGATAGCTCCTTCAGTTATGAAGCCGAGACCCATAACAAAGTTTGTAGGACCTGATTTTCTTTCCTCTGCTGTGTATTTGTTCTTAAACAATATCGTTGAAAGAGCTATAGCACAGGGAGGAACCATTCCGCCTATCATGACTGCTGCCATGATATAATAATTTCCTGCGGCGATCGAGGCTGTTCCGAATACGTATGCAGCTTTATTGATAGGTCCGCCCATATCAACAGCCATCATCCCGGCAACGATTATGCCCACTATGACCTTGCTTGAGTTGCCTAGTTCATTAAGCGATGTGTTCATCCATACATTCAGCATCCCCACCGGAGGCTCTACAATGTAATTCATGAAAAGCCCGGTTATAAGAACACCGAATACCGGATAGAGCAGTACAGGCTTAATACCATCAAGTGCCTTTGGAAGACCTGCAAATATTTTTTTGAGAAGGACTACCAGATAGCCTGCTGCAAAGCCTGCAACCAGCGCTCCGAGAAATCCAGATGTACCGTTTGCAGCTATAAGACCGCCTACGAAGCCCGGAGCCAGTCCCGGACGGTCCGCTATGCTCATAGATATATAACCAGCCAGCACAGGAAGCATAAGACTGAATGCCAAGTCGCCTATGGACTTAAACATTGCCGCTGCTGTAGTTATCGTACCGAAGTTCGCTCTTTCAGCATCGGAAAGACTGTTTATATCTACTGACAGCCCATCGATCAAAAAGGCTATGGCTATAAGTATTCCTCCGCCTACAACGAACGGAAGCATATGTGAAACACCGTTCATCAGCTGCGTATAGACCCTGTGCCAGAAGCTGCCTCCTGAGCTTCCTCCGCTTTCATCAGCGCTGTTGTCTGAGCTGTGATAAACGGGCGCGTCTCCATCGATCGCACGATGTATAAGCGTATCGGCCTTGCTTATGCCGTCTGAGACCTGGCACTCGATCAGCTTTTTTCCATTGAAGCGGCTCATAGGCACCTTTGTATCGGCTGCGATTATAACAAAATCAGCCTCGGCTATATCTTCGCTGGTCAGTATATTTTTAGCGCCGCCTGAGCCTCTCGTTTCAACCTTTATTGAACAGCCGTTTGCCTTTGCCGCTTTTTCAAGCGCTTCAGCAGCCATATATGTGTGTGCAATACCTGTCGGACAGCCGGTAACAGCAACTATGCTGCATTTGGCATTTTCTGAGGTAGCTCCATAGCTGTCTATTGATGCTGCTTCATCAGCCGCGTCTATTATTTTTAAAAATTCATCTACTGACTTTGCATTTCTCAGATCATCCGCGAATGAGTCATCCATGAGCATTACAGAGAGCTTGCTTAGCACGTCCAGATGAACATTATCCTTTGTATTTGGCGCCGCTATAAGGAATATAAGCGTGACCTTTTCATCATCAAGAGAGTCAAAATCCACTCCGCCGCGCACTACCATAGCCGCGAGCCCCGGAGATTTTACTGCGTCACATTTTCCATGAGGGATAGCGATACCTTCTCCGGTGCCGGTAGTACCTTCCTTTTCGCGTTCAAACACCTTTTCCGCATATGCCTTTCTGTCGGATATCTTTCCGCTCCTGCACATTAAATCGATGACCTTGTTGAGGACTTCTTCCTTTGATACTGCCGAGCCGTCTATCTCAATAGAACGGCGGTCAAGTAAATCTGTGATTTTCATAATATATCCCTTCCTTTATCAGCCTGAACTATTATCCTAACTGTTTATATACAATTTCAATTTCGTCCTTTGTCGCAAGCTCCTCTGAGAATGCGCTTGCGCTTCCGCTAGCGACTCCCAATTTGAATGCATGTTCAGCGCTTTGACTTTCATGCCATCCGGCAATAAAACCGGCTACCATAGAATCGCCCGCGCCTACCGAATTTATGACTTTGCCTTTCGGAGCCGGACTTTTTATTATTTCTCCGCTTTCTGAAACCAGTACGGCACCCTCGCCGGCCATAGAAACAAGAACATTCCTCGCGCCTTTTTTGACAAGCTTTTCGGCATACGGAACTACTTCTTCGCGTGTATTCAAGGCCGCGTCAAAGATCTCACCCAGCTCATGATTATTCGGTTTTATGAGAAACGGTCTGTATTCAAGAACATTCATAAGCAGATCACGTGTAGCATCGACAACAAACATAATATCTCTGCCCGAAAGTCTCTTGAGTATATCGCTGTACAGCGAGTCCGGCAGGGAAGGGGGGATAGAGCCTGCAAGCACAAGAGTGTCGCCTCCCTTGAGTCCGTCAAGCTTATCCATAAGCGCTTCGAGTGACCCATTGTCTATATCCGGTCCTGATGCATTTATCTCTGTTTCCTTATCCGATTTTATCTTAACATTTATCCTTGAAAATCCGCTTTTCAAAGTTATAAAATCACTTTTGCAGCCCTTTTCTCTGAAACGCCGTTCTATCTCTTGACCCGTGAAGCCTGCTATAAATCCCAGAGCGGTATTGTCTATATTAAGGTTCGTGAGGATCGTTGAAACGTTCAAGCCCTTGCCGCCCGGCAAAAGCTTCTCAAAATATGAGCGGTTCGTCATACCAGGCTCAAGATTTTTAACCCCTACCGCGTAGTCGAGTGCTGGATTGAAGGTTACTGTATATATCATAGGGCAATCCTCCTTTGATGTGGATATTTATAGGTGAGTTACTCGGCTATAATTATATTGCGGCAGTCGGAATAGATCTCATCCGCTTTGTCCGTTATGACCGAGGCGCTTTTAAAATCAGCAAAGGTCACAGGACTTACAGTACCGAATTTAGAGCTGTCTGCCACTATATATTTTCTTTTGCAGCGTGTCATTGATACCTGTTTTACCGCGGCTTCTTCCGGATCCGGAGTGGTGAAGCCCGTTGTTCTGTGGATACCGTTTGCGCCCCAGAAGCCTATAGTAAAGTTATAGCGTTTGATATGATCAAGCGCGGAGCTCCCTATGACCGCTTCTGTCGACTGCTTGAGTCTTCCGCCGACAAGGTAGACTGTAAATCCGCTGTTCGCCAGCTTTCTCGCATGCGCCGCGGCGTTTGTTATATACACGGCATCCTTTTCATTTAGGTAGTCAACGATATATTCGGTTGTCGTGCCGGCATCTATATATACAACATCATTGCTTTTTACAAGCGACGCGGCGTGCTTTGCAATACGTTTTTTTTCCTCGGGGAATAGGATCTTACGGTTTTTTATATCATCATCGTGTGCTTTTACCG
>CAJFVT010000193.1 GCA_904420525.1 uncultured Clostridia bacterium
ATGGGGCTGCTCGATTTTAGATGCAGAACGGACGAAACGCACACGACGGTGTATGTGTATACTCCGAGTTGTGCGTTTCGTTCGTAGATAAATGGCTTTATAAAGCTATTTAGCGTTCTGCGCTAAAAGCGACAGCCCCTTTTCGGAATGATCTGCTGTTTTAATTCTTCGGAACTGTTTCCCAGTCTTTCAGAAATCTCTCGATACCCGAATCTGTGAGCGGGTGATGGAGCATCTGCATAAGTACCTTGTATGGAACTGTCGCTATATGCGCTCCGGCCATAGCCGCGTCAACAACATGGATCGGATGTCTTGTAGATGCCGCTATTATCTCAGTGTCGATGCCGTGCGTATCGAATATAGTAACGATCTCCTCGATAAGGTTCATACCATTCATGCCGATATCGTCAAGTCTGCCGAGGAACGGGCTTACATATGTAGCGCCTGCGCGTGCGGCAAGGAGCGCCTGAGCCGATGAGAAGATGAGTGTAACATTTGTTTTTATCCCCATTTCCGTGAGCTTCTTGCACGCCTTAAGTCCCTCTGCGCACATCGGGATCTTTATAACGATATTCGGATGTATCTTTGAAAGCGGGATAGCCTGCTCTACCATAGTGGGAGCGTCCATAGCCGTTACCTCAGCGCTTATAGGACCGTCCACTATCTCGGTTATCTCCTTTACTACCTCTTCAAAAACTCTGCCCTCTTTTGCGATGAGCGATGGGTTTGTCGTAACACCGCAGATAATTCCCATATCGTTGGCTTTTCTGATCTCGTCAACGTTAGCGGTATCTATGAATAGTTTCATGATAAAATCCTCCTAAGATTTGATTTGTATATCCATTATATAATTATTTCCTCAGTTAGTCAAGAGGGGTTACGCTTTTTTATCAAAAACTATGTAGTTTTTAATCTATTTTATGTAGTTTTTTATTGCAAAAGGGAACGGTTCGTTGTATAATAGAGCTGTGACGCGGTGTGCGGCATAAAAATATAGATTGACCGGCCGCTGAAGTGCGGCCGCGATAGGGATACAAGGAGAAAAATTATGAGATACGCATTTACGCCGAGAGGGGTCTGCTCGGCAAGGATCGAATTTGATCTTGATAACGGGATAATAAAAAATGTAGAGTTCACGCGCGGCTGCAATGGGAATACGCAGGGCGTAGGCGCGCTCTGCGAGGGGATGAGAGCTGACGAGGTAGTCAAAAGGCTTGAGGGTATAAACTGCGGAGGCAGAGGAACCTCCTGCCCCGATCAGCTTGCGAAGGCCGTAAAGGCTGCCATGGAGCAGGAAAAACAGCAGTAATTTTTTTGAGAGACGCTTCATATACATATAATAGGGCTTTATGTCCGTAAAAAAGTATATGGAGGAGACAGGTGAAACGTGCTGCATTCTTATTTATCATAATCACCGGTATCGTATGCTTTGCGATAGCCTGCGCGCGTTCGGATGAGGTAAGGAAAACGGAGGCAACGCTGTATTTTGTAGATGCGGAAATAAACAGACTGCTGCCGTATACCTGCGAGCTGATCGACGCGGATCCTCAGCATATGGCTGAGGCGGCTGTCGAAATGCTGATCGAGGGAAGGGATGACAATGATAAGATCAGGAGACTTATTCCAAAGGATAAGAGCTGCATTTCAACACGTGTGGACGGCGGCACCGCGTATGTGGATCTGAGCTCAGATATAACCGAAACGCTGCCATACAGCCGGGACATTGAAAAGCTGTTCATATATCAGATAGTGGACACGCTTACCGGTATAAAGGGAATACGTTTTGTCAAATTCACTGTTGACGGCGTCGTCAAAAAGGATTTTATGGGTTATTACGATATGCGTGAAACATATAAGTTCGTGTATCCTGAATGACCCGCGGCAAAAAGAGCAAAGGATGAAGGTAGATGGAAAAACTTATAGAGCTTGTAAGAGAAACAAGGAGTATCGCGCTTGACAGCTGCTCCGCGCACGATATAACAGTAAAGGGCGCCGCTGATTTCGTAACTAAGGTCGATTACGGGGTCCAGGAGTTCCTCAGACCCAGGCTGAGGGAGATGTATCCGGACATACAGTTCATGAGCGAGGAAAAGGACAATTCAGGCATAGATATGAGCGGAAGAGTGTGGATCCTTGATCCGATCGACGGTACTACGAATTTGATACATGATTACAGGATGAGCGCCGTGTCGCTGGGACTGCTCGAAAACGGAGTCCCGGTCGCGGGAGTGGTATACAATCCGTTTTCGGACGAGCTGTTTTCGGCTGAGAATGGCGGAGGGGCGTTCTTAAACGGAAGCCCAATATGTGTTTCCCGCGCCGGAACGCTTTCGCAGTCGCTCATAAGCGTAGGTACCTCACCGTATTACAAGGAGCTGGCGGACGAGAATTTTGAGGTGATAAAACGGCTGTTTGTCAGCTCGGAGGATATCCGCCGCTGCGGCAGCGCCGCTATGGATCTATGCTATACGGCCTGCGGCAGGATCGACGGCTATTTTGAGCGCAGACTGAAACCGTGGGATCATGCTGCCGGAACAGCGATCCTGCGTGAGGCAGGAGGCTGCGTTACTGATATAAACGGCGGCGAGCCGAGCTATACAGCGCCGTCCGATATAGCGGCCTCCAACGGAAGGATACACCGTGAGCTTATAAGCTGCATAGGCGGCTGAGGCTTTTTTTTCGGTACACAGTATTTACAATACGCTGATGAAAAAATAAAGGCATTTTGTGAAAATCTCTGTTTTTTTTCGGAAATACTTTTCAAATCGCATAATTGGGTATATAATATTCAGGAATATGCGAAAGATTGAAAGGACAGTATGATGATAAAGAGAGAAAACATAAGAAATATTGCGATTATTGCTCATGTAGACCACGGTAAGACGACGCTGGTCGATGCGATGCTGGCTCAGAGCGGTACCTTCAGGGAGAACGAGGTAGTGGACGAGCGCGTTATGGATTCGAATGATCTTGAGCGTGAGCGTGGTATAACGATACTTGCAAAGAATACATCACTTTACTATAACGGAGTTAAGATAAATATAATAGATACACCGGGACATGCCGATTTCGGCGGTGAGGTCGAGCGCGGACTTGAAATGGTCGATGGTGTTCTGCTGCTGGTCGATGCTTTCGAGGGCTGTATGCCGCAGACACGTTTCGTTCTGTCAAAGGCGCTTGCGCTGGATCTGCGCCCGATAATAGTTGTAAACAAGGTAGACAGGCCGAATGCGCGCCCGTATGAGGTAGTGGATGAGGTGCTGGAGCTGTTTATAGATCTTGGAGCGAGTGAGGAGCAGCTTGATACTCCGGTCATATTCGCATCAGGAAGAGACGGCTGGGCAACTGCCGAATACAGCCCGGAATGTCCGTCGGCCGATCTCAGAGAGCTGTTTGAGCTTATAGTCAGAGAGATCCCGTGTCCGGACTGCGAGGATGATGCGCCGTTCCAGATGCTTGTTTCGAATATAGATTACGATGACTATACAGGCAGGATAGCTGTCGGCAAGATCCAGCGCGGAACGATCAGGACCGGTATGCCGCTTGCGATATGCCGCGCCGACGGAAAAGTAGGACATGCGAAGGCTACTAAGCTGTATACATTTGAAGGGCTTGTAAAGGCTCCTGCCGACGAGGTAGGCGCGGGTGATGTTGTTGCCATCTCAGGCATAGCGGATATAAATATAGGTGAAACGGTGTGCGACAGCTCTGACCCGGAGCCGCTGCCGTTCGTTAAGATAGACGATCCGGTGCTTTCGATGACGTTCAGCGTGAATGACAGCCCGTTTGCCGGTCAGGACGGCAAATTCGTGACCTCGCGCCATCTGCGCGACAGGCTCTACCGCGAGCTTGACTCGAATGTCAGCCTGCGGGTTGAGGATACGGACACGACCGAGGCGTTTACGGTATCGGGAAGAGGAGAGCTGCATCTTTCGGTGCTTATAGAGAATATGCGCCGCGAGGGCTATGAGTTCCAGGTATCGAACCCTGTAGTCATATACAAGGAGATCGACGGCGTTAAGTGCGAGCCGATAGAGCGGCTGACGGTAGATATACCTGAGGAATACACCGGCGCTGTTATGGATCAGGTCATAAACAGGATGGGCAGCATGACCAATATGACACCTACCGCTCAGAACTATGTGCGGCTGGAATTCCTGATACCGTCAAGGGGGCTTATAGGCTTTAGGAGCGAGATCCTTACAGCCACTAAGGGAACTGCTATAGTTAACAGCATACTTGAGGATTACGAGCCGTACAAGGGCGATTTCGCACTGAGGAACCGCGGCGCTATCGTTGCATGGGAGGACGGCGAGACTATAACCTACGGTCTGTATAACGCGCAGGACAGAGGCACGCTTTTTGTAGGTCCGGGCGTTAAGGTATACGAGGGAATGATAGTGGGAGAGAACTCCCGCGGCGAGGATATAACGGTAAATGTCTGCAAGAAAAAGCACGCCACTAACACAAGGGCATCAGGCTCGGACGAGGCTCTCAAGCTCGTTCCTCCGAAGGAAATGAGCCTTGAGCAGTGCCTTGATTTTCTGGCGGATGATGAGCTCCTTGAGGTAACACCTGATCATTTGAGGATGAGAAAGAGAATACTCAAGACTGATCTGCGCGCAAAGGAAGCTGCAAGGAAGAAGAAATAAACAGAATGGATAAACAGGGACTGTAAAAATACAGTTCCAAAAGGGAAAGACTGAGATCTCAAAAAATAGTAGAGATTTCAGTCTTTTTGTGATATAAAAGGAATATATAAACTAAATATCTTGACATTTTTTGCGATTTTATATTATAAAGCTGCCTATGGCGTGGACTATGAAGGCTGCCGCCCATGCGAGAACGCATTGGAATATTATCACGCCCGCCATCCATTTTGTGCCCAGCTCACGCCTTATCGAGGCTACCGCCGCAACGCAGGGTGTGTAGAGCAGGCAGAAAACGAGCAGTGAGAGCGCGCTCAGCGGGGTCAGGATATCTGTTATCGCCATTCCGGACGGAATGAGCACGGATATCGTTGAAACAACGCTTTCCTTTGCCATAAATCCGCTTATGAGCGCGGTGGAAATACGCCAGTCGCCGAAGCCCAGCGGCCTGAACAGCGGAGCTATAAGCCCGGCTATCGAGGCGAGTATGCTCTCATGTGAGTCCTCTACCATGTTCAGACCGAAATCGAAGGTCTGCAGGAACCATATAACTATCGTTGCTATAAAGATAACGGTGAAGGCTCTCTGTAAAAAGTCCTTTGCCTTTTCCCATAAAAGCTGCATAACGTTTTTCAGTCCGGGCATCCGGTAGTTAGGAAGCTCCATAACGAACGGTACAGGCTCGCCCTTGAATATGCTTCCCTTAAGAGCGAGCGCTGTGAGTATGCCTATGAGTATACCCAGAAAATACAGACCTATCATCACTGCCGCTCCGTGCGTTGGGAAAAAGGCGGCAGTGAAAAACGCGTATATCGGCAGCTTTGCCGAACAGCTCATGAACGGAGTAAGCAGAACGGTCATGTATCTGTCCCGCTCCGAGGACAGCGTCCTGCTGGCCATTACTCCCGGAACCGTGCAGCCGAAGCCTATGAGCATAGGCACGATGCTCCTGCCCGAAAGACCGATCTTCCGCAGCAGCTTATCCATAACGAATGCCACTCTGGCCATGTATCCGCTGTCTTCAAGCAGAGACAGGAAGAAAAACAGCGTTACTATTATAGGCAGAAAGCTCAGCACGCTCCCTACGCCTGTGAAGATACCGTCGATAACGAGCGAGTGCAGCGCGCTGCTGACATTGGCTGCGGAAAGCGCCGCATCCGTAAGCTCGGTCAGCGCCGTTATGCCCATGTCGAGCAGATCCGCCAGCTTGGCGCCTATCACGCTGAACGTGAGCCAGAAAACGAGCGCCATTATGATCACGAATGAAGGCAGAGCGGTGTATTTCCCTGTGAGTATTTTGTCTATCCTTCTGCTGCGGGCGTGCTCGCGGCTCTCGTGCGGCTTGACTACTGTTTCCGAGCATATCCTATGTATGAATTTGAACCGCATGTCGGCTATCGCGGCGGCCCTGTCAAGCCCGCGCTCTGTTTCCATCTGTGAGATGATATGCTCAAGCATCTCCTTTTCATTCTGCTGGAGATCAAGGCTTTCAAGGATCATAGTATCTCCCTCGGCAAGCTTTGAGGCCGCGAAGCGCACGGGTATGCCCGCCTTTTCGGCATGATCCTCTATGAGATGCATTATGCCGTGTATGCAGCGGTGTACCGCGCTGCCGTCACCGTCGTCACTGCAGAAATCCACTCTTGCGGGACGCTCCTGATACTTTGCGATGTGCAGCGCGTGGCTCAGCAGCTCGTCTATGCCCTCGTTTTTAGCCGCTGATATCGGCACTACCGGAACGCCAAGAAGCTTCTCCATCTCGTTTATGCGTATAGAGCCGCCGTTCTCGCGTACCTCATCCATCATGTTGAGCGCAACGACCATGGGGATGTTCAGCTCCATGAGCTGCATCGTAAGGTAGAGGTTGCGTTCTATGTTTGAGGCGTCAACTATATTTATGATACATTTGGGCTTCTCATTGAGTATGAACGCACGGGTCACCAGCTCCTCGCTGCTGTAGGGCGACATCGAATAAATGCCCGGCAGATCGGTTATCAGCGTGTTCGGATTGCCCTTTATGGTACCGTCCTTGCGGTCAACGGTTACTCCCGGGAAATTCCCTACATGCTGTGAGGAGCCTGTTATCCTGTTGAACAGCGTTGTTTTTCCGCAGTTCTGGTTCCCGGCAAGCGCGAATGTCAGCCTTACGCTGTCAGGAAGCGGATCCTCCTCCGCCTTTACATGATATTTTCCGCCCTCGCCAAGCCCCGGATGCGGTATACGTTTCGTTCTGCGCACTGCCGTGACTTCCGGTCCGGCAGAGGTCTCCGACCGCTCCACCTCGACCTTTTCGGCGTCGGCTATCCTGAGGGTCAGCTCGTAGCCGTGTATTTTAAGCTCCATAGGATCGCCCATCGGCGCAAACTTGACCGGTGTTACTTCTGCGCCGGGGATGAGACCCATGTCCAGAAAATGCTGCCTGAGAGCGCCTTCGCCTCCCACGGACAGTATTATCCCGGTATTTCCTATCCCCAATTCCTTCAAATTCATTTATCATAGCTCCCTTCGGTATTGCCGCAGCTCGCCCCTGCGGCAGCTCCATATATAAAGTTTACTATAATGCTGTTATTTTGTCAAGATTATGCCATGAAAATAGCACACCGGAATATTTATCTTAATCAAACGTCTTTATATAATTTTTAGTTGGAATACCAAAATTATCTTGACAATTGATGGATTATATAATGCATAGTATCAGCATATTGCTGTAAGAGAGTAAGGTGATATTGTGAATTTAAGGATAGCCATATGTGATGATGAAGCGAAGGCATTGACAAAGGAAAGCCGTCTGATACAGGAATTGCTGGACGAGAAAAATGTTTCATATAAAATCGATACATATAAATCCGCGGAAGAATTACTTTCGTCTCAGGCCTTGTATGACATCCTTTTTCTTGATGTGGAAATGGGAGATCTAAATGGGATCGATGTAGCGGAAAAATTGCTGGAAAGCAAAGATGACACCTTTATATTCTTTATAACGAATTATTCTATATATTCTGACAGAGCGTCTGACATACGCGCGCACAGGTATTTGTCAAAACCGGTGGACAGAGATAGACTGAGTACTGGGATCGACAGCGCGCTTAAGAAGCTCTCTGATGTAACTAAAGTTATAACAGCAACGGGTAAGGAGACAAAGAAACGCTATAAGATCCCTATAGCATCGATAATCTTTATCGAAAATACAGGCCGGCATACAAAGATATATTTGACTACGAGACCTGCTTGTTTCTATACTTATTCAATCAAATCGGCAGCACATTAAGCGATAGACTGGAAATATTATTTGTGGTATTCAGCGTTTTACTGATAGTTGCGAACTTTACGGCATACTTCGTATGCGAAAAAATAATTGATAAGAATTTGCAAAACGAAGAATTGAAGCAAATTGAATTCAAGAAAGAGATCAACGAAAAAAGCTATCAGCTTATTCAAGAAAAATACAATGAATTAAAGATACTGATCCATGATTTTGATAAGTACTGTAACTATATCAATGGAAAAATTGCTGGTGGACAGGAGGATGTACAGGCTCTTACAAAAAAGATAAAAGATAAAAATAAAGATTTCTTAACAGTTGACTATACCAATAATAAGGCTTTGAACATTCTTTTATCTCAGAAAGTAAAAGAATGTAACGAAAAACAAATCGATTTTCAAATTTATGCTCAGGATGTTGACTTATCTTTTTTTGAAGAAAGTGAAATAATTGCAATTTTTGGAAATCTGATAGATAATGCAATTGAAAGCTGTATGATCTCTGAAATAAAAAAGATATTTTTACAAATAAAAACAATGAATGATAAGTTTCTTGTCATAAATCTTGAGAATAGTGCAGATAACGAACCGGTTACGGAAAACGGTAAATTAAAAACAAGAAAATTTGATAAAGACACCCACGGAATAGGTGTATTAAGTGTGAAACAGGCTTTAGATAATTTGAAAGATCATAATGGACGATTGCAGTGGGAATATAGCGCGGATAAACGAATTTTTACTGCAACAATCCTTATCAGCTTGTGCAGCAAAGAAATGTAAAAATGCAAATGTTGCCGTATAGCGACAAAAGCTGCAAAAACTATTGCCAACGCTCTAATAGTGTTGTATAATGTGCTTGTAAACAAAAAACAATGTTTGCAAATAAAGCATGATACTATGAATTTTTTAAAAAAAGAGTATGTGTTGAAGCTTATTGATATTACATATATAAGTTAAAAGAGAATTAGTGCGAATATCGGAGCGAGGTGGTATAAATGAAAAGAAAACTTGTTTCGCTTTTGTGCGCGGCTGTGTTCTGCTCATCGGCTTTAGGTGTTTTTGCAGCAGATGATAACACACCGGCCGTTGCGGTAGGTATGAACTATATAGAGTTTACGGACGCAGTCCCGTATTTTGACGGGGATAATTTAATGCTGCCTGTTAGAGCGGTCGCTGAGAACCTTGGATGCGATGTAGGATGGGAGGAATCCACAGGCATGATAACAATCAAAGGTATTGACTCGGAAGCCGCATTTACGATGGGTGCCTCAGAGGCAACTGTTAACGGTGAAAAAATGACATTGAGAGCGCCGGTAGCGGAGGATGCCGGAAGAACATATATGAACTACATCGATTTGATCGTTTGCGTAGGTTCAGGATTTATGGCACAATATGTAGCTGATGAAAATTATGTTACGATACGGCAGGGCAACATTCTTGAGGTAACAGAGGAAGGCATAAAGGATTGGTCGGGAAAAGTTTTATCTGACGAAGAATTAGATGCCATGGCTGATGAATTTCCTGATGGATTTATAGATGAATTAAAGGCTGAAAGGGATAGCTTATGACTTGTCGGCATAAATGGGAGATTGTAATATAAATTGATGGGATCATAATATTAACTGCACATATTATATGTGTCGTGGATAAGGGGCTGTAGCATTAGCATGACCCCTGTTTCATTTTAATAAAAAGCTGTGCATTAAATTATATTATTTTTGCTCCAAAAACAAAATTTCTGTGTAAAAAAGAGAAAACATCCGATAATAAAAATTTTTTTCAAAAAACACTTGACAAAGTGGTTAGTATATGCTAATATAAGTTGTGTAAAGGCTACAAAATTAAGATATACTCGCATACATACGGAAGTGCCGCCGGAAAACGGATCAGCATTTCCAAAGATCTTATTTTGTTGATATCGCGGCATGAAAGGCGTAAAATATTTCTCCTTTCAATATGGGTGATCTGAAGAATTTTCAGATCATCTGTAAGATCCATATTGCTATCAGGTTGATAAAAACCCCATTATAGTTCCCATCGGGTCAATGATCCGGCGCCGGAAGTGCCGCAGAAGTCTTATCAAAGTTAATATTTAACAGGCAATTGCGAAATGCGGCAGCGTTTCGCAATTGCCTGTTTTTGTGAGAATATAGAATAATCGTTTTTAAAACCTATAAAATACATATAAACATATTGCAATTGATCTCGTTTTGTGATAGAATAGCTTAAGTATCAGGGTATCATACTTGATCAGGTCAAAAAACGGCGTCGGCTGCTGAGAGGCCGGCGCGAAAGGGAAGTGTAGATCAAATGAGCAATTCAAGAAGTGAGCTGAACAGGAACCTTGCGCAGATGCTCAAGGGCGGAGTTATCATGGATGTTACAACGCCGGAGCAGGCGCGCATCGCCGAGGAGGCGGGCGCCTGCGCGGTAATGGCGCTTGAGCGTATCCCGGCCGATATAAGAGCGGCCGGCGGCGTTTCAAGAATGAGCGATCCGAAGATGATAAAGGGGATACAGGAGGCTGTATCTATACCGGTAATGGCGAAGTGCCGTATCGGACATTTTGCTGAGGCGAGGATCCTGCAGGCTATTGAGATAGATTATATAGACGAGAGCGAGGTCCTCTCGCCGGCTGATGACAAGTATCATATTGACAAGACGAAATTCGATGTCCCGTTTGTTTGCGGAGCCAAGGATCTGGGCGAGGCTCTCAGAAGAATAAACGAGGGAGCTTCTATGATAAGAACGAAGGGCGAGCCGGGTACAGGCGATGTTGTTCAGGCGGTAAGGCATATGCGTATGATGCAGGCGGAGATAAGAAGGCTCGTGAGCATGAGTGAGGACGAGCTTTTTGACGCGGCAAAGGAGCTTCGCGTTCCGTATGAGCTTGTTATGTACGTTCATGAGAACGGAAAGCTTCCGGTCGTGAACTTTGCTGCGGGCGGCGTGGCTACTCCGGCAGACGCCGCGCTGATGATGCATCTTGGAGCAGAGGGCGTATTTGTAGGCTCCGGCATATTCAAGTCCGGCAATCCAGCAAAGCGCGCTGCGGCTATAGTAAAGGCGGTAACTAATTATCAGGATGATAAGATGCTTGCGGAGCTTTCAGAGGATCTGGGCGAAGCTATGGTAGGTATAAACGAGGACGAGATAGAGCTGCTTATGGCGGAGCGTGGTAAATAATGAGGATAGGGATACTGGCTCTGCAGGGCGCGTTCATCGAGCATAAGCAGATGCTTGACCGCCTTGGCATTCAGTCCTTTGAGATACGGCAGAAAAGGGATATTGAGCGCGGTCTTGACGCGCTCATAATACCCGGCGGGGAAAGCACGGTAATGGGCAAGCTGCTGCATCAGCTGGAGCTGTATGAGCCTCTTAGGGCGCGTATAGAGGAAGGCATGCCGCTGCTTGGCACCTGTGCCGGGCTGATACTGCTTGCAAAAAAGCTTTCAAATGACAGCAGCGTATACTTCGGGACTATGGATATGACGGTCAGGCGCAATGCGTACGGACGCCAGCTGGGGAGCTTTTATACTGAGGACGAATTCAGAGGGATAGGGAAAATACCTATGACGTTTATACGCGCGCCGTATATAGAAGAGGTGTACGGCGGCGCTGAGGTGCTGGCGGTGGTGGACGGACATATCGTTGCGGCAAGACAGGGCAATCAGCTGGTAACAGCGTTTCACCCGGAGCTGAACGAGGACTTGTCGGTGCACAGGTATTTTGCGGAGATGATACGTGAAAGCTCCGGCGAGTATACCAAAAACAGTGCCGCAGCTTTAAAACGGTATTGACATACAGGAAAAATAGTGATAGAATAGGTACAGACTTGAACATTTAAGATAAAACAGAGCCGCTGCGGGAGCGGCGGACGTAAAAAGAGGAGGAGATCGATGTCTGAAAATGTATTTGACGTACTCAAGGAGCGCGGTCTTATCGCGCAGTGCACCCATGAGGAGGAAATACGTGAACTTTTAGGAAAGGAAAAGGTGACATTTTATATAGGCTTTGACCCTACTGCCGATTCACTGCATGTAGGTCATTTTCTTCAGATGGTCGTTATGCGGCATATGCAGCTGCACGGACACCGTCCGATCGCGCTCGTAGGCGGCGGAACGGGACATGTCGGCGATCCTTCGGGCAGGACCGATATGCGTCAGATGATGACCGAGGAGGTCATAAACCACAACTGTGAATGCTTCAAGAAACAGCTTTCAAGGGTGGTGGACTTCTCAGACGGCAAGGCGCTGATGGTCAATAATGCCGACTGGCTGCTGAAGCTCAATTATATCGAGTTCCTGCGCGATATAGGCGCGTGCTTCTCGGTAAACAAGATGCTCACGGCCGAGTGCTTCAAGCAGAGGCTCGAAAAGGGGCTTTCATTCCTTGAATTCAACTATATGCTCATGCAGTCCTATGACTTTCTTATGCTCAGCCGCGAATACGGCTGCAAGCTTGAGCTGGGCGGTGATGATCAGTGGAGCAATATCCTCGGAGGTCTGGAGCTGTGCAGAAAGAAGGACGGCAAGCAGGTATACGGTATGACCTTTACGCTGCTTACAAACAGCGAGGGCAATAAGATGGGTAAGACCCAGTCCGGAGCGGTATGGCTGGATCCGGAAAAGACATCGCCGTACGATTTCTATCAGTATTGGGTAAATGTTCAGGATGCGGATGTTATAAAGTGTCTCAAGCTGCTCACATTTATACCGATGGACGAGATAAGAGAGATGGAAAAATGGGAGGGCGCGGAGCTCAATAAGGCCAAGCGTATCCTTGCATATGAGGTGACCAAGCTCGTTCATGGCGAGGCCGAGGCTGAAAAGGCTAAGGCTACGGCTGAGGCGGTGTTCGGAGGCGGCGGAGTTTCGGAGGATATGCCGACCACCGTTATCCCTGAGGCAGTGGGCATGGGTGTTCTTGATATGCTCGTAAGGACCGGGCTCGTAAAATCGAAGGGCGAGGCGAGAAGGATAGTCCAGCAGAACGGGCTTTCGATAAACGATGAGAAGTACACAGATGTAAACGGCACTGTAACAGAGGACATGCTGACCGATAACGGGATAATAATCAAAAAGGGAAAGAAGATCTACCACAGGGTAGTGACTCAATGATACAGAGGGGCTGTTCATTACGGCAGCCTCTTTTTAATGCGCCGAAAATGCGCAGCAGCAGGGCATATTACGGAATATTTATAGAATTATTCAGTATTTATGAGGCTGTGTTTGGTTGGAATAGACAAAAAAATCAGAGCAGGTCATTATCTTTAGTTAAAAAGTTCGATTGACACGAGTTCTTGGATATGGTATAATTTTAAGTTGAGTAGTAGTACATTTAAGCGGGTCTCACGCTTTCAGAATGCGCGGTCCGTGCATGGGCTGTGCGACTTGATATGAGAACGCTTTTATAGTGGAATGGAGGAAAATTGATGGCAAAGGCTGCAATAATGGGTTACGGCACTGTCGGCAGCGGCGTTTATGACATAATAAAAATGAACGCGGCAAGGCTTGAGGCAGCGGCCGGCGAAAAGATTGAGCTGAAGTATATCCTGGATATTCGTGATTTTGATGACCATCCCGAAAAGCATTTGTTCACAAAGGACGTTAAGGATATTATAAACGACGGCGAGGTGAGTGTTGTCGCGGAAGTCATGGGCGGGCTGCATCCTGCATATGAATTCACAAAGGAGCTTTTATCGGCAGGAAAGAGCGTTGTGACTTCAAACAAGGAGCTTGTTGCGACATACGGCTCCGAGCTTCTGAAGATCGCGGAGGAGAACAACGTGAACTATATGTTCGAGGCAAGCGTAGGCGGCGGCATACCTATAATAAGACCGCTTAACAGATGTCTTGCGGCGAACAACATAACAAGGATCGCCGGCATATTGAACGGAACGACTAACTATATATTGTATCAGATGATAACGAACGATAAGTCGTTTGACACCGCGCTCAGGGACGCTCAGGCCAATGGCTATGCCGAGCGCAATCCGGCAGCCGATATCGAGGGACATGACGCGTGCAGAAAGATCGCGATACTTTCGTCTCTGGCATGGGGCAAAGAGGTGGATTACAGCAGCATAAGCACTGAGGGCATAGTCGATATCACTCTTGAGGATGTGCGCTATGCCGCAGCGGCGGATGCGGTGATAAAGCTAATAGGATATGCGGAGCGGCTTGATAACGGAAAGGTATACGCTCATGTAGCGCCTATGATGATAAAGCATGACTGCATGCTCTCGGATATAGACGATGTGTATAACGGCATTCTTGTAAGGGGCGACGCTGTAGGCGATGTTATGTTCTACGGCGCTGGAGCAGGTAAGCTGCCCACTGCCTCAGCTGTGGTGGCTGATATGATAGATTCCGTGATCCATAAGGAGCGCCGCGCGCTTATCGGCTGGGAAAAGACAGACGAGGATGTATGTGCGGCTGCGGATGATAAAAAATTCAGATATTTTATGAGAACACAGGATACTGCCGAAAACGTCAGGAGCGTTTTTGGCGGCGCGGAGATACTCAAAAGCCTTGCGGACAACGAAACGGCATTTATAACAGAGGAGCTTACAGCCTCAGAGGCGGCTGAAAAGTCTGCCGCATTGTCGGGCGTGATCACCTCCATAAGGGTATTCGACTAAATGATAAGAGTGAGAGTTCCCGCAACGAGCGCTAATATGGGCGCCGGCTTCGATACGCTGGGGATAGCGTTCAATCTTTACTCAAGGCTGGAGATTGAGGAGACGGACAGAGGGCTTGAGATAATAACCGTAAACAACAGCGGGAATGTTCAGAGTGATAAAACGAACCTTGTATACAGGGCTATGGACTGTGTGTTCAGGCAGGTAGGATATAAGCCGGGCGGATTAAGGATCAGGCAGGACAGCGCTATACCTATGACGCGCGGTCTTGGCTCGTCAAGCGCGTGCATAATAGGCGGTATGCTCGCGGCAAACGCGCTCAGCGGCAGAATGCTTGCGTATTCCGAGATAATGGATCTTGCGGCGGGTATGGAGGGGCATCCGGATAATGCCGCTCCGGCTCTGTACGGTGGATTTTGCGTGAGCGTGTCCGAGAACGGCAGGATATTCGTAAAGAGTACGAAGCTCAGAAACGACCTGAAATTTGCCGTTATGATACCGGACTTTTTCGTGGCTACGAGGAAATCGCGAGGCGCTCTTCCGGAGCTTGTGAGCCTGCGTGACGCGGCGTTCAATATTTCAAGGGCATCGCTGTTTCAGGCGGCGCTTGTTACGGGTGATTACGAGCTTTTGAGATACGGCGCGGAGGACAGACTTCATCAGCCCTACCGCAAGAGCTATATAGATGGATTTGACGGGATCTTTGAAGAGACGTACCGGTTAGGCTCAAAGGCCACGTATCTGAGCGGTTCGGGACCGACCATAGTTTCGATCCTGACCGGCAGCGGCGAGAGGTTCAAAAGGGGAATGGAGAGCTTTTTCTCCGAAAATTCACATCAGTGGCGGTGCATGCTGCTTGAGTGTGACAATGTAGGCTCGGTATTATCGGAAATATGATAAGCATCAGCTGACAGTCAGTAGATTTCAATAGAAAGGAACAGGTATAAGATGGGACTTATAGTTCAGAAGTACGGCGGCACATCGGTCAAGGACGCCGAAAGAGTCATGAATGTTGCAAGACGCATAACCGAAACTTATCAGGCAGGCAACAATGCTGTCGTTGCGGTTTCGGCGCAGGGCGACACTACCGATGATTTGATCGAAAAGGCAAAGGAGATAAATCCGCGCGCATCAAAGCGTGAAATGGATATGCTTCTTTCAACAGGTGAGCAGATATCGATCGCTCTGCTTGCGATGGCGATAGAAAAGCTGGGTTATCCGGTCATTTCGCTCACAGGCTGGCAGGCTGGAATGCAGACAAATTCAAATTACGGCAATGCTCGTATAAAGACGATCGATACGGAGCGTATCAGGATGGAGCTTGACAGAAGAAGGATCGTTATAGTTGCCGGCTTCCAGGGGATAAACAAGTACGACGACATAACCACGCTGGGCAGAGGCGGCTCGGACACATCGGCGGTAGCGCTCGCAGCAGCTCTGCGCGCGGATCTGTGTGAGATATACACGGATGTTGACGGTGTTTACACTACTGATCCGAGGATATGCTCAAAGGCTTATAAGCTCAATGATATATCATATGATGAGATGCTTGAGCTTGCATCGCTCGGCGCGAACGTGCTTCATAACAGAAGTGTTGAAATGGCAAAGAAATACAATGTTAAGTTATCGGTCCGCTCAAGCTTGAACAATAATGAGGGAACGTATGTTAAGGAGGTTTCTACAGTGGAAAAAATGCTCGTAAGAGGTGTAACAAGAGATAACGACTGTGCAAGGATCGCGCTCTGCGGAGTTGAGGACGCTCCCGGAAAGGCGTTCCAGGTATTTGAGATGATAGCTAAGGCGGGCATAAGCGTTGACCTTATCATCCAGTCGATCGGAGACGGAAAGACAAAGGATATAAGCTTCACGGTAGCGGAGGCTGATCTTGAGTCGGCATTAAAGCTGCTTGAGGAAAACAACGACTTCATAAAGGCGCGCGAGATAAAGTCGTCAAAGGACGTGTCAAAGGTCTCGATAGTGGGCGCCGGAATGGTGAACAATTCGGGTGTTGCCGCTAAGATGTTCGAGGCTCTCTATGACGCGCACATCAACATAAAAATGATCGCAACATCGGAGATAAAGATCTCGGTACTCGTTGCGCAGAAGGATGCGGAGACGGCCGTGAACGCTATTCACGATAAGTTTTTGTCGAAATAAGTGTCCGATTATCATCACGAGGCTGTTGTAAAGCTCAACGAGTTTTGCAGCAGCCTCGTGGGGCTTTAGAAAATATGCGGTCCGCGCACTTTGCCGCGGCCCATTGACGGTATTTTGTAAACAGCGAACAGTACTGAAGGGAATAGAAACATATGGCTACTGAGGATATCATTTTCGGCAGAGGCCCCGTGATGGAGGCGCTCCGATCAGGACATGAGATAGATAAAATAATCATAAAGAGCGGCGCGTATTCAGGCTCGCTCATTCCTATAATTGATAAGGCGAAAAGCAAGGGGATAGTTATACAGCAGGCGGACGCGGCAAAGCTCGACAAGCTGACGGACGGGCAAAATCATCAGGGTGTTGCGGCGTTCGTGAGCGCTTATGGATACGTGTCGGTAAAAGAAATCCTAAATCATGCAGAGGACGCCGGGCATCCGCCTTTTGTGGTCATCTGCGATAAGATAACCGATCCGCATAATCTGGGCGCTATACTGCGCACGGCAAACTGCGTCGGAGCCGATGGGGTTATCATCCCGAAACGTCAGAGCGCGGGTGTAAATTCGGTAGTTATGAAAACATCTGCCGGGGCGGCTGAGTATACGCCGGTGGCGAAGGTGACCAATATAGCAAGTACGATAGATGAGCTGAAGAAAGCAGGGCTTTGGATAACGGCGGCGGATATGGACGGCCGGCCTATGTATGATATAGATCTTAAGGGAGCCTTAGGGCTTGTCATAGGCAGTGAGGGCAGCGGAGTCAGCAGACTGGTGCGCGAGAAATGTGATTTTATCGCGTCCATCCCGATGATGGGTGAGATAAATTCACTCAATGCGTCCGTAGCGGCGGGCGTGCTTATGTATGAGGCGCTCAGGCAGCGGCGCGGCGCGTAGTGACACATAAAGGCGGAAGGAGATTTTATATGAAAGCAATAGTAACGGTCGTAGGACAGGATAAAAAGGGGATAATCGCAAGGGTCAGCAACGTGCTTTTTGAAAGCAGTGTGAATATCATAGACATTTCTCAGACTATAATGGGCAATATGTTCACGATGATAATGATGATCGAATTTGACAGCGCTGATATAACCGTACAGGGACTCACGGAAAGACTTAGTACGGTCGAAAAGGAAATGGGTCTCAGCATACACGTTCAGCGTGAGGAGATCTTTTCATCAATGCACAGAATATGATCAGCGGAGGCAGTTATGATAAATCCTTTTGAAATAATAGAAACTATCAATATGATAGACAGGGAGAACCTTGATATAAGGACAATAACGATGGGGATATCGCTCAAATCCTGCGCGGGACCTGATATAGACACTGTATGTGAAAAGGTATACAGCAAGATAACCTCATATGCGAGGGATCTTGTCAAGACCGGGGAGGATATAGAGAGACAGTTCGGTATACCGATCATAAACAAGCGTATATCGGTAACTCCGGTAGCAACGCTTGTTGACGCGCTTGAGGAACCGACAGTGGAAAAATGCATAAGGCTTGCCAAGACGCTTGACAGTGCGGCAAAGGCGGTCGGAGTCAACTTTATCGGCGGATATTCCGCGCTCGTGCATAAGGGGTATACGAACGGCGAGCGCGTGCTTATCGAGTCGATACCGCAGGCGCTGGCTTCAACGGATATCGTATGCTCAAGCGTAAACGTAGGATCGACAAGAGCCGGTATAAATATGGACGCGGTCAAGCAGATGGGTGAGACAGTGAAAAAGGCGGCTGAGCTTACTGCCGACACTCAGGGATTTGCCTGCGCGAAGCTCGTTGTATTCTGCAACGCTGTTGAGGACAACCCGTTCATGGCCGGAGCGTTCCTTGGCGAGGGCGAGGGCGAATGTGTTATAAACGTGGGAGTTTCCGGCCCCGGCGTTGTCAAATGCGCGCTTGAAAAAGCGGCAGGAGAGGATTTCGGAGTGGTTGCTGAAACTATAAAGAAAACAGCTTTTAAGATCACAAGAATGGGTCAGCTTGTGGCGCAGGAGGCGTCAAAGCGTCTCGGCGTACCATTCGGTATAGTGGATCTTTCGCTTGCGCCGACGCCTGCTGTAGGCGACAGTGTCGCGTATATCCTTGAGGAGATGGGACTTGAAAAGTGCGGAGCGCACGGCACAACGGCGGCGCTCGCGCTTTTGAATGACGCGGTAAAGAAAGGCGGAGTCATGGCGTCCGGCTATGTAGGCGGACTTTCGGGTGCGTTCATACCCGTCAGCGAGGACGCCGGCATGATAGCTGCGGCTGAGTGCGGTGCGCTGTCGCTTGAAAAGCTGGAGGCTATGACATGCGTATGCTCGGTAGGGCTTGATATGATAGTAGTACCAGGCGCGACTCCGGCGTCTACTATATCGGCTATAATCGCAGATGAGGCGGCTATAGGCATGATAAATACGAAAACGACTGCGGTGAGGATAATCCCGGCTCCGGGCGCCAAGGAGGGGGATGTGGTCGAATTCGGCGGGCTGCTGGGAACTGGACCGGTCATGAGTGTGAGCGGATATTCGAGCGAGGAATTTGTTTCGCGCGGCGGAAGGATCCCGGCGCCGATAAACAGCCTCAAGAACTGAGAGATATAAAACTGAAAGGATCGGATCTTCTGAAACGGGTCTGGTCTTTTTTTGTCTTAAGATACCGCGCATGCCGTATTTTACCGGTTGAAAAATCTTGCGCATTGTGATAGAGTAGTAATATGATGAATAATTGTACCTTTTTGCGTACAATATTGCCGAAAAATGATGAAAACAGTTGCAACCTACATTGATATATGGTATACTATAATAAACTATACAAACAGAAGGATGAGCAGATGTATATACAGAAGGTTTTATCTAACGGAATAAAGGTAGTTGCGGAGCGCGTTCCGTTTGTTCAGTCTGTGTCGCTCGGCGTATGGGTAGCGAACGGCTCACGCTATGAAAAAGAGGAGGAAAACGGAATATCTCATTTTATCGAGCATATGCTGTTTAAGGGGACTGAAAAAAGGACGGCGGAGCAGATCGCTGTCGAGATGGATTCGGTAGGCGGTCAGCTAAATGCCTTTACAACGCGAGAATATACATGCTTCTATGCAAAAACACTCAATGATTATGCTGAAAAGGCGATGGACATACTCTCAGATATGGTGTTCTGTCCGGAGCTTTCAAAAGAGAATATGGATCTGGAGCGCAGGGTGGTGCTTGAGGAGATAGCCATGTATGAGGACAGTCCTGAGGATGTTGTTTATGATCTGTTTGCCGAAACGGTATGGCGGGACACCGCGATGGGGAGAACGATCCTCGGCACACCGGAGGCGCTTTCGGCCGTGACTCCCGATTCGATGCGTGGGTATATGAAAAAGCATTATACCAGCAAGAGCATTGTGCTTGCCGCTGCCGGGAATTTCGGTGATGATTTCTTCGATAAGCTCGATGAACATTTCGGACAGCGCGGTATAGGCAGCGATATTCCGGCTCTCACAGGGGCGGAATATAAGGCCGCGAACGCGGTGCGCAAAAGAGATTTCGAGCAGGTACAGCTCGTTGCAGGGTTTGAGGGGATAGATGTTTTTGATGAGTCAGTTTACGCGCTGCTGGTTTTCAATAATGTGTTCGGGAGCGGCATGTCATCGCGTTTGTTCCAGAATATACGCGAGAAATATGGGCTTACATATTCGATCGGCGCTGGACACAGCGCTTATATCGGCACAGGGACCTTTGATATATCTGCCGCAGTATCTCCTGAGAACACCGCTGTTGTTGCGGAGCTTATAGCCAAGGAGATAAAGCGCATAAAGTCGGAGGGACTGACGGAGGACGAGATAGAGCGTGCAAAGATCCAGCTTCGCGGCAATTATTTGCTTGCGAACGAAAATGTAGGCGCGCGTATGCAGGCGATAGGCAGAACGGCACTGCTGGGCAGACCGCTCAGGACTCAGGATGAGGTGATCGGGCTTGTTATGTCGGTCGGACGCGGCGACGTCATGGATGTAATAGACAGGATCCTCAATACCGACACGCTCAGCGTTATCGCAGCCGGACCTATAGACAGCGTAGAAGGACTATTTTCCTGACGGATCTGAAATAAATATTAAAAATTGAAATAAAATCTTAAAAAATTTGAAAAAAACTCGAAAAAGACTTGAATTTTTTTAGGATTTGTAATATCATAATATATATGAGGAGGGGTTAGTATGGAATTCAATGAGACAATGAAGATCAATCTCGAATTTGACAAATCAAAAGAGGTAAAAGAGATCGTGTCCCAGGTGTATGAGGCACTCAAGCTCAAGGGCTATGACCCCATCAGCCAGATAGTGGGCTATATCCTTTCGGATGATCCGACATACATAACCAGCTATAACGGCGCGCGCGGGCTTATAGTAAAGCTTGAGCGTGATGAATTGCTTGAGGAATTTGTAAAAACATACATAAAAAATCTTTAAGAGCCTTAATTTTCTGACTGTTCCGCGGTTTTGTATCTGTGTGCGGATATTTTTCGGATGCTCGTTCTGCGGGACAGCAGTAAACAGCAGCTCCGTTCCGTAGCGGGCGGAGTTTTTTGTTTGCGCGGACGCCGATCTGCGCGGAAGGAGGCATGTTTTAGATTGAACAGCGGATTTTTATATTCGGACGACAACAAGCGGTATCATACATGGAATTATCATCTGCGGCATAAATTCGGCTGCAAGGTTATGAAGATCGCGCTGAACGCGGGCTTCACCTGCCCGAACATAGACGGCGCCAAGGGCAGGGGCGGCTGCACCTACTGTTCACCGGCCGGAAGCGGCGATTTTGCCGGCGATCCGGCGGATTCGGTCATGCGGCAGTTTGAAGATATAAAGGAGCGTATGCATAGAAAATGGAAATCGGGCAAATATATGCCGTATTTTCAGGCTCATACAAACACGTACGCGGCTGCGGAGGTCCTGCGCTCAAGATTTGAGCGTGTCCTGATGCAGCCCGGAGTCGTGGGCATAAGCATAGCGACGCGCGCCGACTGTCTGGCGGAGGATGTTCTCGAATATCTTTCGGAGCTTAATGAAAGGACTTATCTTATAGTCGAGCTGGGGCTGCAGTCGGTTTTTGATGAAACAGGCGAGAGGATAAACCGCTGTCATACCTATGCCGAGTTCCTTGATGGCTACACAGCGCTCAGGGATAGGGGGATAAATGTGTGCATACATCTAATAAACGGTTTGCCGGGTGAGGATAAGGGAATGATGCTGTATTCGGCAAAAACAGTCGGAGAGCTTGAGCCGCACTGCGTAAAGCTGCATCTTCTGCACGTGCTGCGCGGAACAGCTATGGAAAGAGAGCTTGAGGAGGGCAGACTGCGTCTCCTTGAGAAGGACGAGTATGTAGATATAATAGTGAGCCAGCTTGAGCTTTTGCCTCCGGAAACAGTGATCCAGAGACTCACAGGTGACGGGGGGCGTGACAGCCTCATAGGCCCTTTGTGGAGCCTTAAAAAGTTTGAGGTGCTTAATGCTATAGATAAGGAGCTGGAGCGCAGGAAAACGTATCAGGGCGCAAAATACAAGGAAGGGATATAATGATGAGATATACAACGGTTATTTTTGATCTTGACGGGACACTTTTGAACACGCTTGATGATCTTACCGCAAGCGTAAATCATGCTATGGAGAAAATGGGATATCCGCTGCACACGCTTGACGAGGTTCGGAGATTTGTTGGAAACGGAGTGCGCGTGCTTATACGCCGAAGTGTTCCGGCAGGGACGAGCGATATTGACTATACCTCGGCGTATAATTATTTCACAGCGCATTATGCCGAAAACTGCAGGAATAAGACCGGTCCGTATGACGGTATACCGGAGCTGCTTCAAAAGCTCGGCGGTATGGGGATAAAAACGGCCATTGTTTCCAATAAGATAGATTTTGCCGTAAAGGAGCTAAGAGATGAGTTCTTTGCGGATACTGTACCTGTTGCGGTGGGAGACAGTGAGGATACCGCAAATAAGCCTGCGCCGGATATGGTGTATAAGGCGCTTGCAGAGCTTGGCTCGGAGGCAGAGGAATGCGTATATGTCGGTGATACTGATGTTGATCTGGAAACGGCGGCTAATGCCGGGATGGACTGTATAAGCGTAAGCTGGGGATTCCGGTCAAGGGCGGAGCTTGAGAGCTACGGTGCAAAGATGATAGCAGATACCGCCGAGGATATTCTGAGGTATATAGGTGTATGACTGAAAATTCCACTTTATACTAAAAAACAGGGCTGTTGCATCCAATGCATCAGCCCTGTAAATATTTTAAAGCTTAAGCTCATTGACCCACTGTTTCAGATCAGCCGATTGTGTGCCGTTCGGAAAACGCTTTGCCGGCCGCCAGTTTGTTTTTTCGGAGCAGGAGGGATGCAGATATTTATCTGTGTCGCCTACGCCGCTTCCGCCGGAGGTCGCAAACGGTATAACTGTTTTGCCTGAAAAATCATAGCTCTCGAGGAAGGTATTTATTATTGTCGGCGCTATATACCACCATATAGGAAATCCAACGAATACAGTATCATATTCATCTATATTCGCTGCCGTGTCAGCCAGAGCAGGGCGTGAGGATCTATCATTCATTTCAACGCTGCTGCGTGAATTCTTATCTGTCCAATTAAGATCCGCGCTCGTATACGGTACGGCGGGTCTTATTTCGTATAGATTGCCGTCCACTGCCGAAGCAAGCTCTTTGGCAAGCTTTGCGGTAACTCCGCTGCATGAAAAATACGCTACCAATGCTTTTTTCATTGCAAATTCTCCTCCTTTGATATTAGCTGTTTAGGTAATTGAGAAACGAACGTTTCGCGATAGCCTATATCATCTGTAGGAACGCTCATATATGCCTGCTATCTCAGCATCGGTCGTTTCTGCAGGATCACACATGAACAGCATACCCATTGTGGCTCTTGCGTTTTTCGCCATTTTCATGAACTCATCCTCTTTTATGCCGTAATCCGACATTTTGAGATCAGCTACACCGCAAGCCTCCTGAAGCTCGGTGAGCGCGGTGATAAACTCATACGGATCCTTGGCGTCCGTCTTTCCAAGGAAGCGCGCCATGTCGATGAAACGGTCATCACATACGTGCTTATCGATCCAGAATTTGAAATATTCCCTTGAGATCATTATAAGTCCTGCTCCGTGCGGAAGCTCCGGATGGAACGCGCTCATCGCATGCTCCATCGAATGTTCGCTAGTGCACGCTCCCGCGACCATTGAATAGCCCGACATCGTATTCGCGAATGCCACAGCCTCTCTTGCCTCCATATCGTTTCCGTCTTTTACAGCACGCGGGAGATATTTTCCTATATTCTCTATCGCCGCGCGTTCTACCATATCGCTCATCGGGTTGTGTACATTTGCGATATAGCCCTCCAAGGAGTGGAACAGAGCGTCAAAGCCCTGATATGCAGTGAACTTAGGCGGAACTGTTTTCATAAGCTCCGGATCGACTATGGCAAGCACGGCAAACAGTGAATCTCCGCTGCCGACACCTATTTTTTCGTTTGTATCGGGATTAGTGATAACTCCTGCCTGATCAACCTCACTGCCTGTGCCCGCCGAGGTGGTGATCGCAACCCACGGAAGCGGCTCGTTTTCTATTGGCTTTCCCTTGCCGGTCTCGCCGAACGCGTAATCCCAAAGATCATTTGAAGGCTGCGGAGCGAGCATAGCCATGACTTTTGCCGCGTCCATAACGCTTCCTCCGCCGAGCGCTACTACAAAATCGCAGTTTTCTCTGCGCGCGGTCTCAGCGCCCTCCTCAACTACCGATTTGAGCGGATTTGCCGCTACCTTGTTAAATATTACATATTCACAGCCCGCCTTTTCAAGCTCGCTTTCAGTGCGGGCAAGTGATCCGTTTGTTATTGTTGACTTTCCGTTCGATATTACAAGTAGCGCCTTTTTTCCGGGCATTTCCTGCTCATGAAGCTTGCTGAGAGCGCCTGCTCCGAAGATGACTCTTGTCGGCGCATAAAAATTGTAATCGTTCATTTCATTTCCCTCCGTTTAAATAATAGATCTTCATGATCCCAGTAATATGCGTATGTATTTGCATGTGTTCCTCCTGAAGCATGTGCATATCGTTCTGACATCATGTCAGTATATTTATATTATAGCATTAACCTGACACTGTGTCAATATAATTTTTTATTATTAATCATTTGTTTCAAAATGATATGATCAATTTTAATAAATAAAAAGGCTGCCGCTTTTAGCGCGGACAGCTAAAAGTGACAGCCGGGAGCTATATTGAGATCATTGGTCCGCTGCGGGCACGGCACCGCCGTTTTCATAACGGTATATCACACCATTTATAGAATAGCCTGATATATAAGGACGCATTTTGTCATCCCATACGTATATGACCGGAGGAGCTTCAGCGGAACTGTTTTCAAGGGTGATGCTGATGCTCACATCGCCCGCGTCAGAACAGTCCGCGGCGGGTATATGCTCGACCCTGTATGCAGGACCGTCCTTGACCGCTACGAAAACACCGTCCGCGTCCGGCTCCACAGATATGTCCAAGCTCAGAACGCCTTCCGATGTTAGTTCCGCAGGTGACACCGCGGCGGATGTTATCACAGTGCTGCCGCCCTCGACAGGCCTTTGATCGGTCGTGGTATAGTTTGGACTGATACCGTAATACAAACGGTTCTTATATACGTAGGATGAGAATATAGAATAGCCTTCCCTGACCGGCACCTCTATTTCAGATCCTGCCGTGCCTGTGGCTATATCATATGAAAGTATTTTTTCGGGCGTGTTGAAATATAATACTCCGTTCGCCAGGCCAAGCCCGGACCATGACCGGTTCAGCACGGTGTTCCCATTTTTCCACTCACCCTCAAAGCTGTAGATCTCGGTATATGCGCCGCGTGATCCGTGGAGTGCGGGATCATACCGCATTATAACAGACGGCTTTTCCGCGCCGGAGCGGTGCAGGATAAAATACCACTTGCCTGAATACGGGACCATCATGCTCATGCTGCTGTGCCACAGGGCGTCATCGTATTCTTCGCCGGTCTCTCCTCCGAGCGCTGCCTCGACCTCATCCTCGGTAGGAGCGAAGATACCTTCGTCAAAAATATTGTGGGTCTCATTTGTTTCCTCGGTGCTGAGCAGGAAGAAATCCAGATCGGTAAGACCGTAGCCCTCGTTTATGGTCTCATTCCAGGTCACATCTATATTGTACCATTTTTCCTCGCCGTTCCCTCCGGGCACGGGAAGCTTCATTATGTTCCATGTGTGATAATAGCTGCCGTCCGAATACTTGCTTGATATGAAACCTGTATCGGTTATCCCGTTTTCCATGGCGATGTAATTATATAATGTAGAGAAAGCGGTGCAGAGTCCTTTTTTATTCTCTATCAGATCGACCGCTCTGTTGCATTGACGTTCGTCCGTAGGCTTTTCAAGCTCATTGTGCGCATAGTCATAGCGCATATTCAATGCGTACTGTATTATCAGCAGCTTATCAAATGCGGTCATATCATCATCTATAAAGCTGCTCACATAGCTTACCTCATCGTCAAGCTGCTTCTGCTTGCGCTCTATCTCATCCCTCAGGTCAGGCGTTATGCTTTCCGGATCAAAGCTACCGTTTTCATCATAGGCTTCTATATAATATGTTGGAAATATGCTTTTCAGATACATTCCGTCCTTGCGTGTATCCGGCCAATAGCTGAAATGATAAAGGCCTGCACTGTTCATTAGATAATACGATCTTGGTGAGCAGAAAACCAGGAGCTCATAGATCGTCTTGACCTGTGAAGTGATGTAGTCACTGTCATCAGCCTTATCAAGATCCGCAAGCTTTATTTCAAGATCGGAAACGTCTATCATGTCAGAAAAATTCTCTGTTCCTGTCCTGAACCGCTCCAGAAGAAGAGGGATGCCGTCGCTGCCGGAGCTGCTGCTAAGTGAGATGTCGTTCTCCCCGAAAAGATCATTTATGCTCCTTACCTGCCGTGTGGGCGTTCCGGGTATCGGAGCATCCGGATCATATGCCTCCTCGGCTGTCTCATATGAAGCGTTATTTGATGAAGAAGACTCCATCGCTAATGCCGGAAACGCTGCAAAAGCCAGCATTGCGGCAAGAGCAGCGGATATCATATGTTTTATATTTAACATTGTGTTGCCTCCTATCCTGTACTGTTATCTAACATATTCGAGTATCTTATGGTTGGCGGAGAAGAAGCGGAGATTGGCATCAAAATAGAGATGCGAAACATTCCCATCATTTGCTGCCTCGCCGTTTTCTATCCTATTCCTTGAGTCCCAGGTGGTGTCGACTATTACCCAGCGGCTGTCGATATACACCTCATTCCATGCATGGTTCGCCTCAGTGCTTTCAATATTTGAAGCATCCCAGCTGCCGGCGCTGCTGCCCGAAACGCCTAGGGCGTAGCCGGTGACAACGTTGCAGGGGATACCTGCCGCGCGGCACAGAGCCGCGTAAAGATTGGCGTAGCCAAGACAAACGGCGCGCTTTGTTTCTATAACGTCAGAGGCGACATACGGCGCCGTGTTAGTGCTGCCGGTTATGCTGTCGCTGTCATAATAGATATTTTCGCAGACCCAGTCGTGCAGAGCGAGCGCCTTGTCGTAATCCGAGGTCAGCCCGCCGGTGAGCGAGGCGGACAGCTCACGGACAGAAGCTTCATCCGCGCATATGGAATATGTGCTTTTCTGAGCCGCGCTTATGGATTTCGGCTTTTCATATTCGGCAGTATTGTGTTCGTATACCGGAGAGACCGCTACCTGCCATCTGCCGTCCGCAGTCTGCTCAAGGAATATATAATCATAGACACTGCTTGAGAATTCACCGTAGCGTTCAGGACCAGTGAAAACCGCAAACTGGTGGGTTTTGTCCGGGATGTACATGATCCGGCGGAATTTACCCTCATCGTCTGAGGCATCAACATATTGATCAAGCACCTCGCCGCTCTCGTCGAGAAAACGGAACACAAGATATTTTTCGGCTTCCGGATCGGTAACTCCGTAAACATCAAGCTCATTGTCCTCATTTATCTCTACTGAAGTGTTCCGGGCACTGTAAAAGGTAAGCATTGTGTCGCTTGAATAATAAATATTCGATGCAGTGTCCTCCGGGTCTATCGGCAGCTCTACGCCGCGTATTTTGGCCAGCATCTCAGAGGGGGAGGGGATATGAGATATCGCCTCGTTGACTCTGTCGGAAAGCTCAGAGATCTGCTCGGCAAGCTGCGGATAGTTTTCACCTATAAACGGGATATTTTTATCTATATCCTTAAAGAAACGTGTGTTTGCGTTTATCACTGCCGCGGCAGCGGCGGCAAGCACTAAAAATACAAACAGCCTTTTTATATGCTTCATACATTCACCTATTATCAAATTACGCTATGTAAGTAAAAAAAATGCCACGACCTAACTTGCTTAAGCCGCAGCACTTCTATTGGAGGCGTCACCCGGATTTGAACCGGGGAATAAAGGTTTTGCAGACCTCTGCCTTACCACTTGGCTATGACGCCGTCTGAAAA
>CAJFVT010000194.1 GCA_904420525.1 uncultured Clostridia bacterium
AGAAGGTCAAGGAGCGCATACTTGAATTCCTTGCTGTGAGGAAGATGACGCATGGAAAGAATTCGACTGTTTTGTGCTTTGAGGGACCTCCCGGAGTGGGAAAGACCTCAATAGCGAAATCTATTGCGCGCGCGCTCGGCAGAAAATTCGTGCGTGTGTCACTCGGCGGTATACATGATGAGTCGGATATACGCGGGCACAGAAAAACGTATATTGGCGCTATGGAGGGCAGGATAATGGCGGCAATGCGCGAGGCAAAGGTGAAAAATCCGCTTATACTGCTCGATGAGATCGATAAGATGGGCGCTGATTACAAGGGCGATCCGTCCGCGGCGCTTCTTGAGGTGTTGGATAATGAGCAGAACTATGCTTTCCGGGATCACTATATCGAAGTGCCGTTTGATCTGTCGAACGTACTGTTCATAACGACCGCAAATGTTCTTGACAGTATATCGCAGCCGCTTCTGGACAGAATGGAGATAGTGCGGCTGTCCGGATATACGGGTATGGAGAAGTTCCATATAGCCAGAGACTATCTTATCAAAAAGGCGCTGCAGAAAACCGGCGTAAAGCCCGAGCAGTTCCAAATAACGGACGATGCTATAATGAAGATAATCGAGCATTACACACGTGAGGCCGGAGTAAGGAAGCTTGAACAGACGCTTGAGTCGCTCTGCCGCAAGGCCGCTAAACAGATACTTGAGACAGGTGAGGAGTCAGTAACGGTCACAGTGGAAAATATAGAGAGCTATCTCGGTAAGGAGAAGTTCAGCTTTGACATGATGAACGAGCGGGATGAGATAGGCGTCGCGCGCGGTCTGGCATGGACCAGTGTCGGTGGTGAAACTCTTTCTGTTGAGGTGAACGTCATGAGCGGCACAGGAAAGGTGGAGCTGACCGGAAAGCTCGGCGATGTTATGAAGGAGAGCGCAAGAGCCGCGATAAGCTACATAAGATCGAGCACTGATCAGCTGCATATAGACGACAGCTTCCATAAGGATAAGGATATACATATCCACGTGCCTGAGGGCGCTGTACCCAAGGACGGACCTTCGGCGGGGATAACTATGGCTACGGCTGTGGTATCATCGCTCACGAACCGGCCTGTACGACGTGATATAGCAATGACGGGTGAGATAACGCTGCGCGGCAAGGTGCTGCCGATAGGCGGGCTTAAGGAAAAGTCGATGGCGGCATACCGCGCCGGGATAAGGACGATAATAATACCGGAAAAGAATACACCGGATATAGAGGAAATACCGCAGGAGGTACGCGACAATATAAAATTCATACCGGTGACGAATATGGAAACGGTACTCGCGAACGCCTTGGTATGATCAGCACTGCTTGTGCGGAAAGGGAACAGGATGAATATTAATTTTCAGAATGCTAAGTTTGAAAGATCCGCAGTGGCGAACACACAGTATCCGCAGTCGGATATGCTTGAGTTCGCATTTGCGGGACGCTCTAACGTGGGAAAATCCTCGCTTATAAATAAGCTGCTGAACAGAAAGTCACTGGCGCGCGTTTCCGGCACGCCGGGAAAGACCATAACGATAAATTTTTATAATATTGACGATAAGGTATATCTTGTGGATCTGCCCGGCTACGGCTATGCGAAGCGCTCCAAGGAGGAGGTAGCAAAGTGGGGCAATATGATGGAGGATTATCTCGCAAACCGCGAACAGCTTGTCCAGACCATACTTTTGGTGGACAGCCGTCATACGCCTACCGCGCAGGACGTGCAGATGGCGGAATGGATACGGCACTACCATGAGAGGCTCGTTGTTGTCGCGACAAAGATGGACAAGCTCAAAAAACGGGAGATAGAGGAACGCCTGAATGATATTGCCGATACGCTTGAGCTTACAGAGGACGACATCCTTGTTCCGTTTTCCACGGCGGATGACGAAGGAAAGTACTCTGTTATAGACATGATAGAAATGATGCGTGTAGGCGTGCTTATGCCCTATGACGAGGAGGAATAAGCGGACATTTGAAAAAAATGTTGACAAAACGGCGCTCATGTAGTATAATTGAAAGTGCAGTATTTGACTGCGGAAAAATGGTAACACGGTAGGAGGAAAAATGAATAATGGAAAAGCAAGGTAATTTAATGCAGTTCAGACCTGACATTAAGGTAGTTGACGCTACTGTTCGTGACGGAGGCCTTGTAAACAATTTCTATTTTGAAGATGAATTTGTTAAAAAGCTCTATGAAACGAACGTAAAAGCCGGGATAGATTATATGGAATTCGGCTATAAGGCGTCGAAGGAGATGTTCAATGTCAAAGAGTTTGGAAAATGGAAGTTCTGTGATGAGGAGTCTATAAGAGGGATAGTCGGTGAAAACAACACCGATCTCAAGATAGCCGTTATGGCAGACGTCGGCAGGACGGATTTCAGGAAGGATATAATCCCGAGGAGCGAAAGCGTCATCGACATGGTGCGTATCGCCACCTATATAAATACTATGCCTGCGGCGATAGAGATGATAGAATACTGTCATTCACTCGGCTATGAGACATCGTGCAACATAATGGCGGTATCGACTGCGCGTGAGAGCGATATCAATCTCGCTCTTGAGCTTTTGGGAGAAAGCAGTGTAGATGTTATCTATCTGGTGGACAGCTACGGATCGCTGTATCCTGAACAGATACGTGATTTTTCATTCAAGTATCAGAAGATAGCGACAAAATACGGCAAGCAGGTCGGCATACACGCGCATAATAATCAGCAGCTTGCGTTCGCTAATACGATCGAGGCCTGCGCTTACGGAGTAAGCTATCTTGACGCCACCATGGGCGGAATGGGCAGAGGCGCGGGAAACTGCAGTCTTGAAGCTCTTATGGGATTTTTAAAGAACCCGAAGTATCAGATCGTTCCTGTGCTGAAGTTCATCCAGCGCGAGATCGTAAAGCTAAAGGAGCAGGGAGTTGTATGGGGATATGATGTACCGTATCTCTGCACAGGTATACTTAATGTTCATCCGCGCTCGGCGATAGCAGCCATCAAGGATAACGATAAGGATTACGCAAATTTTTATATAAGTCTTTGGGACAGAGAATATTGATATAAGTATAAACGGCTGTGCCGGTGAGTAAAAAAACTTACCGGCACAGCTTTTTTTGTATAAATCAAAACACAGCAGATAAAAATATAGAAGAAAAAATATATAAACGAGGGGGAAAGACTATGAATACGAGAGTCGGCAGGCGCACGGTCGAGCTCGGCAGGAGACCTGTTATAATCTCAAGCGCTGCAGTTGTAGGAGCAAAGGAGGGCGAAGGCCCGCTTGCCAAGGATTTTGATATGATAGTTTCCGATGATAAGATGGGACAGAAATCCTGGGATCTTGCAGAGGGGGCGTTTCAGAAAACAGCAGTGGAGCTTGCGTTGAAAAAAGCAGGCGTTACCGCCGCGGAAACAGACTGTGTTCTGGCGGGCGATCTGCAGAACCAGTGTGTGGCTGCAAACTATGGACTGCGCGACAGCAGTATCCCCTTTTACGGGCTTTACGGAGCGTGCTCAACGATGATAGAAAGTCTTTCGCTCGGCGCTCTGCTTGTTTCAGGAGGCGCTTTCGGCCGTGTAATGTGCTCTACTTCAAGTCATTTCTGCAGCGCTGAAAAGCAGTTCAGAAATCCGCTTGAATATGGCGGGCAGCGCGCTCCCGCAGCGCAGTGGACTGTCACAGGCAGCGGAGCCGCGCTGCTTGCGGAGTCAGGTACGGGTCCGGTGATAACGCATGTGACGCCGGGAAAGATCGTAGACAAGGGGGTTAATGACATGAACAACATGGGCGCGGCGATGGCTCCTGCGGCGCTTGACACCATAATAGCTCATCTTGAGGATACAAATACGGTCCCGTCTGATTATGATCTGATACTGACCGGAGATCTGGGGATCGTTGGATCAGATATACTGTGCGACCTGTCTGCCGGGAGCGGATACGATATATCCTCCGTTCACAACGACTGCGGCAAGATGATATATAATATAAAGGAGCAGGACGTTCATGCCGGCGCGAGCGGATGCGGATGCTGCGCATCAGTCTTCTGCGGCTATGTGATGCGCAGACTTAACAAGGGGCTGTATAAAAAAATACTGGTCATCGCTACAGGCGCCCTGATGAATCCAACGACTATCCAGCAGGGCGAAAGCATACCGTCAATCGCTCATGCGGTGTCGATAACCGCGCGGTGACAGCGGTACCGAAAGGAGATTTGATCATGGATTATATTAAAGCGTTTGCAGTAGGAGGCGCTATATGCGTTATAGGACAGATACTTGTCGATAAAACCAAGCTCACTCCGGCAAGGATACTTGTCGCTTTTGTTGTAGCAGGCGTATTTTTAGAGCTGTTTGGGATATACACGCCGCTTTCGCAGTTTGCGGGGGCGGGCGCAGGAGTGCCTCTTACTGGCTTTGGTTCAGCTCTGTGCAAGGGAGTTATGA
>CAJFVT010000195.1 GCA_904420525.1 uncultured Clostridia bacterium
ATAATAATACCAACATCAGCTGTTCGTGATGAGGGTACAAGCTATCATTATATAGCGCCATCTGCGGAGATCAATGCTGACAAGAATTCCGTGCGAATATTAGAGGATGTTATAAAAAGCTGCGGATATCAATATATAAAGGGCAAAACGTGGACTTCGGACGCTATTTACAGAGAAACGATACCTGTCATCAATGAGCGCAGGCAGGAAGGCTGCATTGCCGCGGACATGGAATGCGCAGCGATGCTTGCAGTCGCACAGTACAGGAAGATCCCGTTTATACAATTCTTATACGGTGCGGACGATCTCAGCTCGGACAAATGGGACATACGCGACTTGGCTCTGCACGGGCTTACGAATGCCGAGACATATATGCTGTTGGCGTTTGAGTGCGGGCTGGCGATGTGATATGAGTAAAAGCATGTCAAAGGTTATAGCGATAGCAAGTATTTCAGGCGGCGGCAAAACGACAATTATTAATGCCCTGAGAAATAGACTGGATAATTCGGCGGTACTTTATTTTGATGACTATAGCTTCGATGAAAATATTGAATATGTCTAAATTCGGTGGGAGTCTCTGTAAACCGAAGGAGACATACCGATGCGTTTTTTAAAAAAGCTGCTGAAGTAGTAGCTGTTGTCAAAGCCGCATTTATCAGCTATTTTTTGTATGCTCAGATCTGATTCGGACAAAAGCTGCTTTGCCAGTTGGATACGGAGTGATAAAAGATAGTTTATAGGCGAAGTGCCGAGCTGGGTTTTGAATTTCCATATCAAGCCTGAAGGACTGATACCGATCATATCGGCCAATTGATTTAGGCTGAGCTTACTTGAAATATTATTTCTCATATAGTTAACAGCTGCTATCAAAGCCGTATCATCGAACTCCTTGTTTGCATAGTCGGGGATAGCCTGATTTTCTATATAATATTGATATATTATATCATTTAAAAGATGCTGCTGAATATTGTTGAAATCGCGTTGGACCGCGGCAATGCGGTTAAATGTTATCAAGGTTGACTGCAGCCTGTTTTTGTCACGAAACTCCAGCTTGCCGGCAGGTAATTCAAAATCAAATTCCGATGATTTATTGCGCTCAAATAAAATGAAGTGAAATACCAACGGTTCTATTATGTGTCTATGAAATTTCATATCCGTGGGAAAGAAAACTATATCTCCGCTTTTGTATTCATTAACAACTCCATTGCTTTCACTTACGAATGCCCCGCTCTGTATAATGTATAAAGAATTAAAAGGATGATACCCCTGTTCTATTTGAAATTTGTTTCGTGTAGTGTATTCATATGTGACTAATTTGTACGGTTCAGTAATCATAAGATACCACCTCGATCTACTGCAATATATTATAAATACTATTATAATATATTGAATTTACTTTGTCAATAAAACAATATATAATAAATTTAGCAAATAAATTTTGTGAAAAATATAGTAAAAATGAGTGCAGGAGAGGATATAATGAAAAATATAAATTTCCAGCGAACGGTTGAAATAAGAGACAATGTAGATGTATTTGTAGCAGGAGGAGGTCCGGCGGGAGTGGCGTCAGCCGTGGCAGCCGCAAGGAATGGTGCAAAAGTATTTTTAGCCGAAAAAAGTCAATGCTTTGGCGGTATGGGAACTATTGCAAAGGTCCCGGCATTTATGAGATTTTCGGATGGCGTTAATTTTCTGGCCGGAGGGATCGGCGGAGGGAATATAGGACATGTGTTCGGTGTTGATGGAACAGATGAAAGATCTATAACCGCCGGGATCATCGATGCAAGAAGAAGGATGCCGGAGTATCAAAGGTATTACAATGAGTACCTTCCCGGGTATGAAAAAGCAAAAATCATAGCTACTGCAGATATACTTGGTATAAGAGAAACGAGAAGGATAGTATGTGAATATAACATGACTTTGGAGGATTATTTTAAACAGGCTGATTTCGAGGATGAGATCGGGCGTTATTGTTATCCGGTAGATATACATGCCTCAGCTCCTGACGAGATCTCAAAGTATCCGGACATATATGAGAACGGCTATGAGAAAGGGAAAAGCTATGGTATACCGTTCAGATCCTTGCTGCCTAAAAAGACAGAAAATATTATTGTCGCGGGAAGGTGTATCGGCGCTGAAAGAGAGATGATGGGTTCTGTGCGCGTAATGCCGGCATGCTATATTACCGGTCAGGCTGCGGGCACAGCTGCGGCAATGTCCGAGCTGAGCGGTACAGGCCTCAGAGAGCTGGATATACATGACTTGCAGCATAAGCTGGTCAAAGAGGGAGCGTTTTTACCTAATTTTCAGGCATAAAAAAGAGTGATCGAATGTTGTAATGCGGCTTCAGGATGACGGCTATTGAATTTTACATGTGATTATGTTAAAATATGATCAAGACAGGATGATTCAGCAAATGGGATAATGAGGTGGTTTAAAAATGCTTGATTGTATAATAGTTGGAGCCGGAGGAGCGGCCGGAGCGGTATTGAGGTATCTTATCGGTCTTATACCGTTGAACAGGGGAGGGGTTTTTCCGGTCAATACATTTTTGATAAACTTGATCGGTTCATTTGTAATAGGAGTGATCGCAGCGCTTGCGCTGGGAAATGACAGATTAGATCCTAAGCTTGTACTGTTTCTTAAAACGGGGATCTGCGGCGGTTTCACTACATTTTCGTCATTTGCACTGGAAACAGGCGACCTTATCGGAAGCGGGAACACAGTTACGGCGGTTATATATGCGGTTTTAAGTATGGTCTTGGGTGTACTTGCGGTGTTTGCCGGCGAATGGACAGTGAAAAGATGTCTGCTGCTATAGTTATTCCAGAAGCAGCAGACACTCCTTAGGCAGCTGCACATATTCTGCGCCGGAAGAAACAGTCCTGCGTTCATCGCGCGATACTTTCCGCCACAGCTCGCCTCCGCCGGGTGTGCGCAGCACCTTTGTGACCTCAAACGGTGATTCCATTGAACGCACCTCCATGACGTGAACGGAATTGTGATCGTTATTTTTGCATACCCTTATATCATGGGCGCGTATCCCTATAAATCTGATATCATCCCGAACGTCCTCGGCTGTTGACAGACTGCATCCCCAGTCCGAGGCGTATACCTCGCGGAGCCCGGTGCGCACTGCCGGCGAAATATTCTTGCAGCCGGTGATACGCGCAGCCTCAAGCTTTTTCGGATGCTCAAAAAGCTCTTTTGTGCCGCCATCGGCGCAGACACGGCCGTTGTGCAATATCACTGAGCCGCTTGTCATTTTGTATATCTCGTCTCTGTCGTGTGAAACTATGACAGCCGGTATATCGAACTCTGAAAGTATGCCCAGTATCTCATACTGCAGGCGTTCCTTTAAAAATCCATCGAGTGATGAAAATGCCTCGTCCAGAAGTATCAGCTCAGGCTGTGACGCCAGCAGTCTGGCAAGAGCCGTGCGCTGCTGCTGCCCGCCTGAGAGCTGTGAGGGCAGCTTCTTTTCAAGACCGTCAAGCTCAAGCATTTTTATAAGCTCCGAGGCTTTTTTACGCTTTTCCGCGCGCCTGCCCTTTGCGCCGGCCATTATGTTTTTTTCGACAGTCATGGTGTTAAAGAGCGCGTAGCTCTGGAACAGGTAGCCTATGCGGCGTTTCTGCGGTTTCAGATCTATTTTCTTCTCGGAATCAAACAGAATTCTGCCGTTTATGATTATGTGTCCGCTGTCGGGGCGCTCTATGCCGGCTATGCATTTGAGGGTCATGCTTTTTCCGCAGCCGGAGGCCCCAAGGATGCCGGTAGTTTTGTGATCCGAGCTGAAATCGACATCGAGCCGGAAGCTGCCGAGCTGCTTTTTTATAGATACGTCTATCATCACTGCCACCCCGTTATCTTTTTCATGCCCTTGCCGGTGATAAGGTTTACTGAGAGTACGACAATGAATGCTATCGCGGTTATCATGACCGTCCAGAACCCTGCGGTACCGAAGTTACCGGCGGACACCTCAGAAGCTATTGCTACGGCAACGGTGCGTGTCTTGCCAAGGACATTCCCGGCCAGCATGGAGGTAGCGCCGTACTCGCCTATAGCGCGCGCAAAAGCAAGTATGCCTCCGGATATAAGTCCCGGTCCTGCTTCGGGGATAATTACACGCAGCATTACAGAGGTCTCACTCATTCCGAGTGTTCTGCCTGCGTATATGAGCTGAGGATCCACCTGCTCGAATGCGGCGCGAGCGCTTCGGTACATCAGTGGGAAAGCGATGACGGAGGCCGCCAAAACACATCCCGCCCATGTCTGAACGAAGCGTATATCAAAATTTGAGTCAAGAAACATTCCGAAGGGCCGCCTCAGGCTGAAAAGCAGCAGAAGCAAATAGCCCGCAACAGTCGGGGGAAGCACCAGCGGCATCGTGAGGACGGCGTCTATCACCCATTTTACGCGTTTCGGCAGATACATGACCGCAACAGCGGCGGCAATACCGAGTATGAAAACGAATATGATCGACACAAGCCCTGTTTTCATGGTTATAAAAAGAGGGCTGAAGTCGATATTATCTAAAAATGTATTCATGACTGAACATCAAAGCCGTATTCCGTGAACACCGCTTTTGCTTCGTCTGTTTTCAGATAGTCAAGAAACGCTTCGGCGGCCTGTGTCTCGGCCTCTGACGCTTTGCTGTTGTTTACGAGTGCCGCGGGGTATACGACAGGCGTATCAAGCGTGCCCTCAGGCGCCTCGGCTATGACCTCGACCTTGTCCTTCATAGAAGCCGCATCGGTTGAATATACTATGCCCACATCGTTTGCGCCCTCGGCAACTGCTGTGAGCACCGCTGTAACATTTGCGCCCTCATTTATGTTCATAGCCATGATCTCGTCTGTGATACCCATGCTGTCAAATATTTCGCGGGCATAGCTGCCGACCGGTACATCAGCTCCGGCAAGCGCGAGGCTGCCGGCTGCGGTGATATTGTCAAAGCCGGTTACAGGTACATTGTTCCCTGATGCTTTTATAAGGACTATCTTATTTCTTAGAAGCGGTGTTATCGTATCTGATATTATATATCCGGCATCATTGAGCTCATTCATTTGTTTTTCGGCGGCCGAAAAGAATATATCGCATTCCGCGCCCTCTTCTATCTGCGTCTGCAGCGTCCCTGAGGAATCGGAATTGTATATTATATCTATCCCGCTGTTCCCTGCCTCATAGTTTCCCGCGATCTCATTCATCGCATTTGAAAGACTGGCGGCAATGAATACTTTTACTTCGGTCTGATCAGCGGCGGTATCTCCGCTGCTGCCCGAACAGCTCGTTGCTGTTAATATGCCTGCAGCGATGATCATTGAAAAAATTCTTTTGTTCATATTAATCCCTTTCTGTTTGAATTGCGCTTAGATCCGAACGGAGATCTATATCGGTTAGCTCGATTGATGTCACATCTAACGTTATCAGATCCTCAGGATGATTTTTTATTATTTGCCGTCCTCCTATATCTCCTTCAAGCCGCATAAGCTCATCGGTATATTTCCCGTCAAATATGACGGGATTCCCATGCCGCGCTCCGTGTGAAAGACAGGCTATGCCCTTTGGCGAGCGCCTGAATTCACGCTCAAGCTCTGAGATCGTCTCCGGTCTTAAATACGGCTGGTCACAGACCATAAACATAAAAGAGTCCGCGTCGGAAAAATGAGCAAGTCCGAGCTTGAGCGATGAGGAGATACCGCGTTCCGGATACCGGTTTATTATGACCTCTGCGCCCAGGCTGCGCGCAGTCTGCGCGGTCTCACCGGCTTGGGTGACAACGGCGAACGGTATTCCAGAGCCTGCGGCTGCATCTACAGCTCTTTCGAGCATAGTTTTTCCGTCTATCCGGTATAAGAGCTTTTTGCTCCCAAATCTTTTTGAATTACCTGCGGCAAGCAGGATAAGTGCCGTGTTCATATCCGCATACAGCCTCCAATACTCCGCATCCAACGGCACGGGCCTTGTCTGATACCGTAAAGCAGTTTTGTTTCTCGCAGCGCGGGTCTATGTCGCCGCACTTCATGCCCTTATGTACGTGTATGCCGTTTAAGAGCATGCCGCGGACTATCCCGGAGAGCTGCGCCTTTATATATACGCCTCCGCTCTCAGCAACTGCATCGCCGCACGTGACGCTGTCGCCGATAGAAGCGAGCGCATGGAAAACCCCGTCCGCCTCAGCGCGAATGATCCGCTCACGTGTATATCCGCCTATATTGCCGGGGACGCCTGTGTTCGGAGCGGCACTGCCGGAGGTAATGACTCTGCCGAGGTCATGACCGCGTTTTGTCTCTATAACGGCATGGCAGTCACCGCCGGCGGTAAAGCCGGGGCCGACTCCTATAACGAACGGCGCGTCCGTTATGGACGTGCCGAGGTTTTTCTTTGCGATTATCGCGTCAATGATAACATCCGGTCCGTATTCTAGCGCGATCACGGTCTTCGGATCGGCAAATACAGGTATGCAGCCAGCTCCGGATATCTTGTATCCATCATTTGCATTTTGAGCGCATATTGCAGTAATGTTCTCTACGAGGGTTGTACCTTCCGTTATGCAGGTCGAAAAAGCTACGGTGCGCCGAACTGCCGTGGGCATTGCTGTGTCGGTCATCCATACGGTATATCCGCTTTTGAATAGCCGGACAGCTATGCCGGTGGCGAGATCTCCGGCGCCCTTGATCAGGATCTTCAGTTTCATTTTTTAAAGTCTCCGTATCATTTATGTGATCTTATGCCGGTCATATGGTCAAAGCATAAATACGTATGCCGCCGCAACGCTTAGCGATACGCCGCGCCGCTCCCATTCGTTCGGGTGTGTCGGCATGTGAAAGAACAGCAAAGAATTCACCGCGTGAATTTTTTTGCAGTCCGCAGGGCGAAGCAATAACGGCGCAGAAATCCTCTTCGCTTATGATATGCTCAGTGTACGTCCTGAGAAATGCGGCCGTATCATTCGGTCGGAAGGCTGCTTCGGATATGCTTTTTCCGAGCGAGTTCAGTCCAAGCACACCTATCACGGCAGTGGAGCGCTCATATACCGCAGGCTCGTGTGCTGCCGGCACCTTGAACGGCTTGTGCTTTGATCCGTCTGCCTCTATTATGAGCGGTATATCCTTCAGCTCGTCCAGAAACGGCGGCATTGATATTTTGTGTCCCTCATCAGCCCCGCACCAGACTATGCCCTCTGAACGCATGGCATCGGCCGCGGATGCGGCAAGCGGCGCTTCCTTCAGCATATGCGTTGTCGTGGTGATTACAGCTCTGCCGAGCTCTTCGGCGAGCTGTTTTACTATCGTCGTTTTTCCGCCCGCGCCGACCACCGAGACTATCGGGCAGCTGCCGAGCGGGAGAAGCTCCGTTATCCGTCCGCTCCGAAGCATTGAGCGGAGCTCTGTTATCCTCACGGCTTAACTAGCCGAAGTGCGGAGGTCATCTTTTCTGCTATCGTGTACATATTGGTGACAGAGCCTACAGGCGGCTCCTTGTCAAGCCCATAGAAGTCTATGCAGGTCCCGCAGGTGAGTATCTCTGTGCCTTCAGCCTCCATGGCTTTTATATCACCGATGCTCTCCGAGCCTTCCGCGCTCAGGAATGCCCCGCCGTTATAGAAAAGTACCGTTTCCGGAAGCTTTTCGGCATTTGCAAGCGCGAATATAAAGCTCCTCATGAGCGCATTCCCAAGCCTGGGATCGCCGTTCCCCATCTCCTTAGAGGATATGGCAACCACTGTTCCGGGCATTATCCTTCCGCAGTCCGTGCAGTCAGCGAAATGCTCCGTGGCTCCGCTGCCCGTCCCGGCTCCGGCGGTCACAGTGACGATGTAAAGCCCTCCGTTTTCAGTACAGCTGTAGCCGCATTTGTTCTGTGCGGCGAATTTCTCAAGATTTTGTGAGGAAGTTAGGTTGTCTACTGTTATCTCGACTGTGCCGTTCCAATCCATTTCTCTGAGAGCATTGCGCGTTTTTACTATCGGTATCGGACATTTATCGCCCACCGCGTTTATTTTTGTCATTGCGTTGTCCTCCTGTGCTATTTTACGGTTATCACTTTCCCGGCTGTCACTATTCCGATCATGCCGGCCTTGTGTCCGGCTGCTCTGAGCTCGTCCAGTATCTCATCCGCCTCCTCAGCATCCGCTGACGCAAGAAGCCCTCCGGATGTCTGGGGATCAAAAAGTATCTCCTCAGCGGCGAAATCATCCAGCTTGAATACTACTCTGTCTCCGGCGTGGTTTCGGTTTTTCTGACCGGCTCCGGTGATCAGGAAATCTCCGGCATAGCCGTACGCTCCGGTTATAAGGGGAATATCTGAGAATGAAAGCTCCGCGCCGTGCTCAGGACCGAGCATCTCAAGAAGGTGACATATAAGTCCAAAGCCGGTAACATCGGTGCAGGCATGAACGCCTTTGTGGCGGCTGAATATTTCCGCCGCATATTTATTAAGGCGTGTCATTGAGTCTATGGCCTCCTGCACCGATATATGCGAGGCTTCGTTCACAGTTTTTGCGGCGTTTACTATCCCAACGCCGAGCGGCTTTGTCAGTATGAGCTTATCTCCGTCGCGGCATCCGGTATTGGTGAGTATGCGGTCAGGCGACACGATACCGGTAACGCTCAGACCGTATTTGATGCTTTCATCTGAGATCGAGTGGCCTCCGGCAAGGGAGGCTCCGGCCTCCGCGACCTTGTCCGCGCCGCCCTGCATGATCCTGCCGAGTATGTTCATGTCCATGCTTTCGGGAAAGCATACGATGTTCAGCGCAGTGACAGGGGCGCCGCCCATGGCATAAATGTCGGAGAGCGCGTTTGCCGCTGCGATCTGTCCAAAGGTGTAGGGGTCATCTACCATCGGGGGGAAAAAATCGAGCGTTGAGACTATCGCGGTGTCGTCTGAGATCTTATAGACTGCCGCATCATCACTGCCGTCAAAGCCAACGAGAAGATTTTCGTCCTTGGAACGCGGCAGAAGCTCTAGGATCTTGGCAAGGGCACCGGCGCCGAGCTTTGCGCCGCAGCCTCCGCCGGAGCAAAAAACAATGTTATCGGGCATTTGTCTGCCTCCTTTTTGATCAAAACCTCAGGTGATCGCAGAAAGATCGTGTTTATCCGCCTATGGTATTCATCGCTGCGGTTTCAGCTTCATCAGAACAGCTGCCGAAGCAATGCATGAGCGGTTTATTGTGTACCGCTTTCTTGAGCAGTTTGTAAAGCTCATCCTCATCGCTGAGATACGGTTTCAGGTCGGTGCCGCAGCTCATGCTGAGGCATGGCTTTAGTGTCCCGTCTGCGGTTATGCGGAGCCTGTTGCAGCTTTTGCAGAAGCGATGGCTGATCGCGCTTATAAAGCCTATCCTTCCGGTCAGGCGACTGCTCTCAAAGTAAACTGCAGGTCCGTTTCCGCTGTACTCTGAAGGATACAACGGATAGATGCGGGAGATGGCGTTATAGACTGTGTCGCTGCTCATAAAGCTGAATTCCCTGCCATGTCCGACAGGCATAAGCTCGATAAAACGGAGATCGATCTTTTTCGTTTCAGGAAATTTGAGCAGACCGTAAAAGGAATTGTCGTTTATGCCTCCTAGCAGAACACAGTTGAGCCTTACAGGTATATCCGCACCGCACAGCATGTCGATCCCCTTTTCAACATTGCCGAGCATATCAAAGCCTGTTATAGCGGCGTATTGAGAAGCGTCCGCGGTATCAAGACTGATGTTGACACGATCTGTGCCGGCTGCAATTATCTCCTCCGCGTATTGCGGAAGAAGTGTGCCGTTAGTGGTGAGGGTCACCTCATCGATCCCGCAGACAGACTTGAGCCGGCGTATAATCCCGGCGCAGCCGCTCCGCATAAGAGGCTCGCCGCCTGTTATTTTTATATATCTTATCCCGGCTTTTGCCGCTGCCCTGCCTATATGCACTATGTCGCTGTCGGAAAGCAGCTCATCGGGCTTTGAGCATCCCTCCGGCGCGCAGTAGATGCAGCGAAGATTACAGCGCGGCGTTACGGAAAGCCGCAGATATTCAATTTCACGGCCATATCCGTCCTTCATTTCGACCCTCCGTTTTTGTTCGATCTATTCCCTGGCTATGTCTATTATTATACCACTTTTTTGCGATTTAGTCAAGCAGTATGCGGGAGAAGGGATGGTTATGGGATAGTAAAATATATTGATCTGTCTTTGTATGTTTTAAATATTAATATTAAATATATTATTATTAAAAGTGTTAGTATTGAAAGTGTTATTATTATATTTATTATTATTAGCGTCTAAAAAACCAGCGGCGGCTTTTCCAGCGGTGGCTTTTCCAGCGCTGGTTTTACCGGCGGCGGCTTTTTTAGACATGGTGAACGGCCGCGGCAGGAAAAAAATAATAAATTGATCATAAAATAACCTTGATTTTCCTTGGGTTATATGGTATACTATACATGTGTTTCAAAAATATGAAAAAATATTATATATTTTTTGAACAGTATTTTATGCAGCTGCATATGTGCGGCTGAGATCACAAAGGAAGGGAGGGATAGGTTTTGAAGAAAGTAATATATATTGCTGCGGCAGGTCTGATCTTAACATCACTTGCAGCGTACGCTGCTGATGGGGTAGGTATCTATGTAAATGGGGAGCTTATATCCCAGACCGGATATCTTGATAACGGTACCACATACGTTCCGCTTCGCGCTGTAAGCGAAGCGCTGGGAGCTGACGTAGAGTGGGATAGGGCAAATGCCCATGTTACTATGAATGAGGACACTCTTGTTGCGGATATAGCTGCGGATATAAGCGAAAGTGTGGTTGCGGTCATCGGCAATTACCGGGGCAGTGACGCGACTATAGCAGATGAGTACAATGAGTCTACAGCGCATGGAACCGGTGTCGTCATAAAGTCGAACGGGACTATTCTCACGAACGCTCATGTAGTTAAAGACATAGAAAACATAACGGTCGTATTCAATGACGGTTCAAGCTCTGGCGCTTCTTGCGTCACCGGCTGCTGTTTTCGCGAAGGGGACAGAAAAAGCGGCAACGGAAAGAGTTGAGATAAGCTTCAAGGTGGGCGACAGCGTCCTGATGGTGAATGGAAATGAGCTTGAGGTCACGGCGCCTTATGTAGTAGGCGATGGTACGACTCTTGTACCGGTAAGGGTCATTACGGAGGCCTTTGGCGCGGAGGTGGGCTGGGATGGTGACACAAAAACAGTGTCTCTTTCCTATCCTGATGTAACTATCTCTCTTACCATAGGCTCAGCTTCGGCGACAGTAAACAGCCATACTGA
>CAJFVT010000196.1 GCA_904420525.1 uncultured Clostridia bacterium
ATGTGTTTTTCTTGGTCGTTAAACATTATATCACATTTTGGAGTTATTCTCATCTTTTTTTTGTCACACATCAATTATATCATAACAGATTGTCATTATGATAACGAAATATCTAAATGATTATAATACAATCATTATAGGAGGTTGATACCATGATAAAAGAATTATTTTTACTCGCTGATAAAATCAGATTTATAAGAGAAAAGCATGGCATGACTCAAGCTGAATTGGCAAGAAATCTTGGGCTGACACGATCCAGTGTGAACAGCTGGGAAATGGGGCTTTCTGTACCTTCGACCCAATATATTATTGAATTAGCTAAGCTTTTCGGCGTCTCAACGGATTATCTGCTTGGTCTTAATTACAAATCGGCCATATCAGTTGATGGTCTGACAGAAAAAGAAGTATCGGCTTTGATCGACATAGTAAATTGCTTTAAAGAAAATAAAAAAAACAGCAGCAAGGTCAATTAACCCTGCTGTTGTCTGTTTTATCTGTCTATATATTTCATTATCTCCACAAGCTGTAAAAATTCACAGCGCTCAGATACTTTATTTGCATCCTCCGCAGCCATCGAGCTTTCCGCCAGCTTCGCTATGTCGTCATACGATACGCTGATAACTCCGTTCAGCTTTAAGCCAAGCATTGCGGCAGCCGCCGCAAGCTGTGAATCATCGTCCGGCTCCGATGTCTCATTCAGTATCGGGAACTCCATCAGCTTGCTTTCGCCGCCTCCCGGCTCCTTGTACCTTACCTTGACATCAAACGCCTCAGTGTCATTGTTATACTGCGCTGTCTGGTAACGGTAATCATCATTTCCGCCCTCCGCAGGTTCTCCTCCGTTCATAATAAGCTCATATACAGCCGTCACCGAACCGCCCGCGCCAAGCTCTCCGGCGTCCACGCTGTCGTCCGCGAAATCCTCAGCGGCAAGCTGCCTGTTCTCATACCCGACGAGCCTGTATTCGCTTACAGTTACAGGATTGAATTCCACCTGCAGCTTGACATCCTCTGCGACCGTATAAAGAGTTTTGTCAAGCTCATCCGCAAATACGCGCTTTGCCTCGCGCATATTGTCGATATAATAATAGCTGCCGTTTCCGCAGTCTGCCATAAGCTCCATTCTGGCGTCCTTGTAGTTCCCCATGCCGAAGCCCATCGTGGTTAGGTAGATCCCTCCACGGCGCTTCTCTGTTATGAGCTTTTCAAGCTCGTCCGCTGAGGACGGACCTATATTAAAATCGCCGTCGGAGCAGAGGATTATCCTGTTGTTTCCGTCCGTTCTGTTCTCCTCGATCAGCTCATATGCAAGCTCCAGTCCGGCCGCTCCGTAGGTACCGCCGCCGCTCTCGAGCGAGTCCACCGCGTTTATTATCGTTTCTCTGTCTCCGCAGCCTGTCGGCTCAAGCAGCGTCTGTGCCGTTCCGGCATATGTAACTATCGACACTGTGTCATCTTCGCCCAGCTCGTCAAGAAGTATCAGCAGCGCCTTCCTGATAAGCGGGAGCTTGTTATAGCTCGCCATAGACCCTGAAACATCTATCAGGAAAACAAGATTGGACGGCCTTGTGTCCTCTGCCTCCCTGCCAGCTACCGTTATCCTTGCAAGCTTGTTCCCGCTCCACGGGCAGTCCGTTATCTCTGCCGTTACGCCTATCGGTGCCCCGTCAGCTGTCTCCGGTGTGTCGTAGCTGAAATAGTTTATAAGCTCTTCAGTCCTTATCGCCCCGTCCATCGGCATTGATCCGTTCAGCACGAACCGGCGCATATTTGAATATGATGCCGTATCTGTGTCAATCGAAAACGTTGAAAGAGGCGAAAGCGATGTTCGCTTGAATGCGTTAGGCTCATAGCTCTCATATTCCTCCGCGGATATGTATGGATTATAATTCGGAACAACGAACGTGCCTCCGTATGACATATCCGATGAGGCCGCCGAGCCCCCGCCGCCTCCTGATCCGCCCGCTGCCGAGCCTGAAGATCCTATCGGAGCATTCTGCAATGTGTTCTCCTGCTCCGGGTATGACACCGTTTCCTCAGTTTTGAACAGTCCCATGCCGTAGCTTTCGGTATAGCCGTTATCAAGCTCTTTGTGATGCATGACTGTATTTGAACGCTCAAAAACCAGCGCTCCGTCCGAGACTGCACGGTACACATTATACATCAGCCTCGCGGCATCGCCGCGAGTTATAGCGGCGTCCGGCTCGAAATCTATCCCGTCCAATATGCCGTTATCCATAGCCGCCTCGATATACCCGAACGGATATCCGGTGTACTCCGTATCCATTCCGCACACAGCCAGCACCATCTTTACAGCCTGTACATATGTGACATTATCCTCAGGCCGGAAGCTCCCGTCCTCATAGCCGTTTATAAGGCCGCAGCCTGCCGCGGTCTCGATAGGCTCCTGAGCCCAATGACCTTCGCCCACATCGGCAAAGAATATATCTCCGCCGTACTCCGCGCCGTACACCTTCGCGTCCTCTCCCGCTGCTGTCATGAGCATCTTTACGAACTCAGCACGCGTTATGGTGTCGCTGAGCCGCAGCTCTCCGTTCTCATCACCCTGCATTATCCCATTCTCTGTCACGAAATCAATATCGTCCGTGTAATCCGCGCTCTCCTCCGCAAAAGCCGGACAGCCTCCGATCACAGCTGACACAAGCGCCGCGCAAACTATCCTTTTCCAATTCTCCTTAGCCGGCATTATCCTCCCCTCCTTTTCTCACCGCGCTATCCGACCGCGCGTCTCCATCAATGTTATTCATCATTCAGAAACGATCGAAAGCAGCAGCTCTGATAATCCGTCCTCATCAAGACCTTCTGTATCGATCGTATATGAGGTCCCGCCGAAGATCATGTAACACTTATACTGCTTTCCGTCCATATCAAAAACAACCGCGCTGATCCCGTCCACATCGCTGAGCTGAAGATCCGGATCAGAAAGATATGTTTCCGCGTATATAGTGTCACGCGAGGTTATAACGCTCACATATTTTCCGTTTTCACCCTCAAACACAAATATTCTGCTGTCATTTACAGGTACACCGCTTTCGTCTACCATGAAATATGAGCTTTTATCACCTGTATATTTCAGCTCTGTACCGCCTGTCACCCTGCTGACAATATCTGCTCCTATATAATCAAAATACCTGCTATTATCCCATTGCTCTGATACATAACCATCGCTGCCGCTGCTGTCATAAGTATCTGCGCTCCCATACGAGTATTCGCCTGCTGCTGCCGAGCCGACATAAACCTCATATACTGAAGGAGAATTCACGTTCAAAAGGACTCCTCCCGATGCTCTGGAGCTTGCCGCCTGCAGCGACACGCCGGGTGCGTTATCCTCCGCAGCCGCCTGCTGCTCCGGCTCCTCAGCCTGTGTTCCCGCTGTCTCTTGCTCAGGCTTCTCCTCAGCCTCCTCAGCCGCGCCTCCGCCGGAAACCGGGATCTCGATCTGCACGCTGCCGTTCTCTGACGGCTTTGTCTCCGGAACACTGTTTTCCGAAGCTCTGCTATCCGCAGCGCTCTGCCCGGCTGCGCTCCGGCGGTCAGTGCCGTCCGTTTTATTCCCGCTGCTGTCTATCCCGGCCCTCTCAAGCGCCTCACGCTTATAATCTTCAGTAGTCTTTTTCGCTCTTCCCTCGGCTGCCGCCGGTTCAGCCGTTGCTGCCGTTACGCCGGCTTCGATATCCGCTCCCGCTTCATCTGCCTTTTGCTCCTGTCCTGCCGCACTTCTCTCTCCCCCGTCAGTACGCGCTGCCGCGGGCCGCTCCGTTTCTGTCACCGCTGTCTCTGAGATCACCCCATCGCTGCCGCTGTTAAAATCATAATTATATACAGCCGCAAATATCATGACTCCCGCTGCAACGGAACTCGCCGCCGCTATATAAGGCCTTATACTGCGCTTTTTAGGCTTCTGCTCAAGTATCCTCCGTCTCAGCTCATCGCTTGCATGTATCCCGTCGAATATCCTCTTGTACTCGCTCCGCATATCTCTCTCATCCAAGATCCTTCACCTCCTCCCTCATAATATTTTTCAACAGGTCACGGCCCCTGTGCAGCTGTGACTTGACCGTTCCCTCGGCCGTTTTCATTATTTCCGCGATCTCCTTTACGGAATAACCCTCATAATAGTGCAGGTGGATAACTGTTCTGTATTTCTGCGGAAGCTGCATCAGCGCATAGTACAGATCGCTTTTTTCCTCGTGCTCATAGCTTTGCACCGAATCTATCTTTTCATCCAGCGCCTCCGTCCTCCGGAACCATGACGAAAGGAAAAGATCCTTTGTACAGTTTATAGTGACCCTCAAAAGCCATGCCTTTACATGCTCTTCGCTCTCGAACTCCTTATGCGTCTGCATTAGCTTCAGGAATACCTCCTGCGTAACATCCTCCGCGTTTTCAGGCGATTTTGTACGCGACAAAGCCAGCCTATAGACCGTGTCTATATACTTCCCGGCTATATCGTCATATGTAAACCGATACATTGCGTTATCCTCCAGTACGTACCTCAGAGACTATCGCCTCCGACAGAGTGTTATCACCGCCTTCACCATTAATACGATCCAGATGCCCAAATGGTTGCGGTATTTTAAAAAAAATTTATATATTATATTCTACCATAGTTGAACGCGTTTGTAAACGCCTTATTTTTGCTGTTTATTCATAAATAATTCTTAAAAAATTTATGAAAAACACTTTAACATCGGAGCATAATATGGTATAATAAGCATAGAAACAAACATAAAAGGGAGTGTGAAAAATATGGCAACAAAGGTATTGGTTGTAGACGATGATGTCAATATTGTAAAACTCATAAAGCTCTACCTTGAAAAGGAGGATTACAGCGTCTGCACGGCAGGGAACGGCAAAGAAGCGCTTGATGTATTCAATCGTGAAAAACCGGCCATTATAATCCTTGATATAATGATGCCGGAAATGGACGGCAATCAGGTCTGCCGCGAGATACGCAAAACCTCCGATGTACCTATCATAATGCTGACCGCTAAAGGCGAGACATTCGACAAGGTTCTGAGCCTTGAGCTTGGAGCGGATGATTATATCGTAAAACCATTCGAGCCGAAGGAGCTTATAGCAAGGATAAAGGCGATACTTCGCCGCAGCGACAGCAAAAACAAGCAGAATGACGGTGAATGCGTTGTTTTCGATAAGCTTGAGGTCAATCTTTCAAACTATGAGCTGAAGATAGACGGAAAGATCCTTGAGATCCCTCCTAAGGAGCTTGAGCTTTTATATTTTCTGGCTTCCAACCCAAACCGGGTTTTCACCCGCGAACAGCTTCTTGAAGAGGTATGGGGCTTCGATTACTTCGGTGACTCGCGCACAGTGGACGTGCATATAAAGCGTCTGCGTGAAAAGCTGGAGGGCGTTGACTCAAACTGGCAGCTGAAAACCGTTTGGGGCGTAGGCTATAAATTCGAGGTGCGGTAAATATGTATAAAAGCATATTCGGGCGTATGTTCTGGACATACGCCATTATTTTACTTGTTGTATTTTCAACTATAGCGGTGTCGATGTCCATGTTTTTTACCAGATTCAATGAACGCAAGCAGATAGAAACAATGGTATCGGTAGCGCACACAGTTGAATACTGGACTGGTACGCTGCAGATCGAGCAGACCGACGCGAGGTCGGCATACGCGTTTGCACAGATACTCAATTCATGGGCAAGGTTCACTGTATCTGATATAACGGTCGTAAACCGTGACGGTCAGGTCTTTGACAGCACCTGCGGTCTTAAGGCAGTACCGGGCGAGCTTATGGACTGCATAAGCCAGAACAGAACAACAGTCCACAGGAATAATTTTAACGGCTTTTACAAGAACAAGGTCCTGAGCGTTGGCTTTCCGCTAAACTACAAGGATAATACTATAGGCGCTGTGTTCTTCACTAAGAACACCAGCGATCTACGCCGCTCGCTTATGGAGCTTATCCTTATGTTCCTGTTCTCATGCACGTTTGCGATACTTTTCGCTTTTGTTCTTGTATACGTTCAGGCGCGCAAGATCTCGGCTCCGATAATAAAGATGAACAAGGCAGCGCAGATGATAGCCGCCGGAAATTTCGGCGAACGCGTTGAGGTCACGAGCCATGACGAGATCGGTCAGCTCGCCTCGACCTTCAACTTTATGGCAAGCTCTATAGAGAAATCTGACAAGCAGCGGCAAAGCTTTGTTTCCGATGTGTCGCATGAGCTGAGAACTCCGATGACGAGTATTTCCGGCTTTGTCCGCGGCATGCTCGATGGCACGATCCCGGATGACAAGCGCGATGACTACCTCCGCATCGTCCTGGACGAATCGACGCGTCTTACCAAGCTTGTAAATGATATGCTTGAAATGTCAAAAATGGATTCAGACACGTTCAAGCTGGATATAACGCCGTTTGACATAAACGACCTGATATGCAAATGTCTGATAAGCCTTGAATCAAGGATAGAGGAAAAGCGGCTTGAGATAAACGTTGACTTCCGTCCCGACAGACTCGTTACTCTCGGCGACAAATACCAGATACAGCGCGTTATACTCAATCTTCTTGACAACGCGATAAAGTTCAGCTATGAAGGCACCGAGATACAGATCAATACATGGATAGAAAAAGGCAAGGCTCACATATCCGTATCCGACACGGGAGACAGGGTATCGGACAGCGATATAAAAAGTCTTTTTGACAGATTCTATAAAACGGATAAATCCCGTGCAAAGGACCGCTCCGGAGCAGGTCTGGGACTTTCTCTCGTACAGAATATAATACGGCTGCACAAGCAGACTATAAATGCTGTATGCACGCCGAACGATGACGAAAAGTCCGGAGTCATGAAATTTGAATTCACATTGGAAATAGCCTGATGCGCTGCATCAGGCTATCACTTGTCCACAATGTATTCAAAAGCTATATCTCCCCTTGCATACCCATAATCATCAAGCTTTATCTCACGAAATCCGAACTTTTTATAGATATGTATCGCCTCCTCAAGAGCTCCGAAATATTCCTTTATCCATTCCGTATTGAACTCAATGAATGCCTGCCTATATTTTTCATCGTATTCTATTA
>CAJFVT010000197.1 GCA_904420525.1 uncultured Clostridia bacterium
TGCGGAATTTAATTCAGCCTCACACCAATCCCATTCTCTTCGCGACTTCAATGTAAGCCTCTTCCACATCGCCGAGATCGCGGCGGAAGCGGTCCTTGTCCAGCTTTGCATGAGTTGTCGCATCCCATAGGCGGCATGTGTCGGGCGATATCTCGTCAGCGAGTATTATCTTGCCGTCAGGTGTTTTTCCGAACTCTATCTTAAAATCTACAAGCTCAATATTGAGCTTAAGGAAATATTCCTTAAGGAAATTGTTTACCTTGAAAGTGAGGTCTGAAATAGTATCAAGATCCTCCTTTGTAGCAGCACCTATAGCTGTGATCTGATAATCGTTGATCATAGGATCGTCCAGATCGTCATTCTTGAGACAATATTCAAGCGTGGCATTCTTGAGCTGCGTTCCTTCCTCAACACCGAAACGCTTTGAAAAGCTGCCCGCCGCTATATTTCTGATGATGACCTCAAGCGGGATTATCGTTACCTTTTTAACGACAGTTTCACGGTCAGAGATCTCCTCTACAAAATGCGTCGGGATCCCTTCTTTTTCCATGAGTGACATAAGGTAGTTGGACATCTTATTGTTTATAATGCCCTTACCGGTGATCGAACCCTTCTTCTTTCCGTTAAAGGCCGTCGCGTCATCCTTATAATCAACTATATAAAGATTTTCATCGTCCGTCTTGTAGACCTTCTTAGCCTTACCTTCATAAAGCATTTCTCTTTTTTCCATTTCAGTCATTCCTTTCGATATACTTGCGATAAGCATTAATACAACATATATATTATATATCAAAACACATGCAAAATCAAGAAAAATTTCAAAAGTTCTTTACCTTATTTGCGAATTATGATAAAATAGATATAAAAGAGCAGGATATTAGCCTCTTTTTGCAACTACATATCAAAAAACGGGAGAAAAAACGATGATATACTCGGAAAATATAAACAAGATATGCTCGCTGTGCCGCCACGCCGAGCCGTCCGCGCCCGACTCGGAAAGGACCTGGTGCGCACTCTGTAAAAAAGAGGTCGGCAAGACCGACCCCGCCTGCGACAAATATATATACGACATATTCAAGCGCCCCGTTCGCCGGAAAAAGCGGCTCAGGACCGATTTTTCGGCAGAGGACTTCAAGCTTTAGCTGTTACAGGATAAAATTTACACCTGTTCGCTTTTATCTCATCTCTTGGCCTATTTGCTGTTAAGACAGATGATGAATTTTTTTCTTCGTATTGCGTAATGCAGCGTCCTCGCTGCGCCTCCGTAGTCGTGGCTGATATATGCCACGACTACGTCTGACTTGTCTGCCATCCATTCATTTCTTTTTATTATCGCAAGTCGCTTAGGTACCGTCTCTATCGGAGGATATTCCGACCTGTCATAGAGCTCTTTATCATATCCTTGATCCATATACGGTATCACAAGCACCGGGCTTATATGCGGATATTTCTCCTTTAGTCTGCGTACAGTATGCGCAGCCATCAGATCAAAATCACCGTATCCGCCAAGCAGAAACTCATTTGCACCCTTTTCAATCAGCTGTTACGTGATCTTTGCAAGCTTTTCTCTTATCTCACTTCCGTAATTCATGTTCCCATGTCCGCAAAATGTAACTTTCATAACATATCACCCCATATAGTTCGTTTTGTTATTATGATTATAACATATAGTTATAATATTTACAATTTTTCAGAATTATTTTGATTACAAACTGTTATATTATCAATTATGAGGTGATATAAATGAAAAGATTGCGCCAACTTCGCATAGCACGGCATATGAGTCAGCAGCGACTGGCTATAGAATTAAATCTGACTCAGGCTGCTGTCAGCAAATATGAAAAAGGCTTATCTGAGCCCGATATATCGACTCTGAAAACAATATCGGAGCTGTTTAACGTATCCGTTGATTATCTGATCGGAGCATCTGATATACCTGCTCGGTACACAAGAGCTGATCTTTCTGAGGATGATATTCTTCTTCTAAATAATTACCGCCGACTTAATAAAATAGAAAAAGCAAAGGCTTATGCATATATACAAGGGCTGCTTCAAGAATAAAAACAGGAAGAACGAAAACTATTCTATGTTCTCGATCTTCCTGTTTTTGTATTTAGTATATCGTAAGTTCACCGCTCACAGCTTTTCCGACAGAGCAGCGAACTCCTCCAGGGACAGTGTTTCGCCGCGGCGGCGCGGGTCTATCCCTACCGATTCAAGCGCCTCTGTCAGCGCGGGCTTGCCATACGGGAAATTTGACGCGAGACAGTTCAGCAGCGTCTTTCTCCGCTGTGAGAATGCGGCCTTCACCGTTCTGAAGAACCGCTTCTCATCGCTTACGCTCACGCTTGGCTTTTCAAGCACCTTGAGCCTCAGCACCGCGCTGTCCACCTTCGGTTTCGGAACGAAAAGCTCCGCCGGAACAACGCATATCAGCTCAGGCTTCGTGAAGTAACGGCACAGCACGGATATAGCGCCGTAATCCTTGGTGCCCGGCTCCGCGCTTATGCGCTCCGCTACCTCCTTCTGGACCATTACAACTATATTCTTTACCGGAAGCCGCGACTCTAAAAGCATCGTTATTATCGGCGTGGTTATATAGTACGGCAGGTTTGCCGCTATGCTCACCCTTTTATCTCCGAACTCACTCTTCAAAAGCTCAGCCATATCTGTTTTCATAACATCGGCATTTATGACCTTTACATTGTCATACTCCATAAGCGTTTCCGCAAGCACCGGTATCAACCGCTCGTCTATCTCGACTGCGACCACCTTTTCTGCCCGCTCCGCAAGCGCTGCGGTCAGTACCCCAAAGCCGGGGCCTATCTCGACCGCTCCATACTCTATTTCGGCCGCATCGGCAATATGCTCTAGCACTTCTCCTGACGTCAGAAAATTCTGACCAAGTCCTTTCTTGAATGTGAACCCGTGCTTCGCCGCTATAGCGCGTATAGCCGACGGTGATGTCAAATACATAAGCCTTCCCCTCCTCTATTCAAATCTGTCCTCAAACGGCGCTCTGACGCGCATTCTGCGCCCGTCCAGCTTCTTCAGAAGCATATCAGTACCGTTAAACATAAAATCCATCTCAACGCTCCACAGAGCCTGTCTGAACGTGCCGCCGTGCCCGCCGTATTTCGTGTCTCCCGCAAGGGGGAAGCCGGCAGCGGCGAACTGCGCGCGTATCTGATGCGTCCTGCCCGTGTGCAGCTCTATCTCCGCCAGAGAATGACCATTCCTGCGCGCTTTTACGTTATAGGAAAGGCTCACTGCCTTCGCAGCACCGTTTTTTACATTGCTTACCGAGGTCACCTTTCCGCTGCGGCTCGCATAGCCGCATAGCGTGCCGCTCTCATCCGGATACCCCTCAACGACCGCCATATACAGCTTTCGAACCTCTCCGGCTCTCAAATGCGCGTTCATCTGCCTAAGAGCTGCGGCGTTCTTTGCCGCTATCACCAGTCCGCCGGTGTTGCGGTCAAGACGGTTGCAAAGTGCCGGCTTAAAGGTCTGCTCGATCTCCGGAACATACTCTCCGCTGTCATAAAGATAGCTTTGCACCATATCGACCAGCGTTGATACTGTACCTCTCTCATCAGCATGACAAACAACGCCGACAGCCTTGTTTATTATGAGGATATTTTCATCCTCATATACGATATCCAGCTCCGGCTTCGTATACTTAAATTCATTCCCGCGCTCAAAAAACTCGTCTCTGAAATACAAAGCTATCTCGTCACCCTCAAGGACGGCCGCGGAGCCGTCCTTAACATGCTTTCCGTTGATGCGCACACAGTTTTTCCTGAGTCCCTTATAGAGCATCGATTTTGGAAGCCTTGGCATCAGCTTTGTGATGAACTTATCCAGACGCTGTCCGGCATCGTTTCCATTAACGGTAAATATGCGCATTTTTTCCTCCGTCAGTATGTTTATTTTAGGTGATTGCGAAACGTTCGTTTCGCAATCAGTCAAGCATATGTAGGTTAAAAAAGTTCCATCCGATATGATAAAACTGTTCGTTGAAACTTTTTTAACCCCAATTTCTGACGCGCATGTCGCCAGAAA
>CAJFVT010000198.1 GCA_904420525.1 uncultured Clostridia bacterium
ACGGTGGTGAACTCGTTCCCCGATACGGATACTATTATCCCGGTATGACCGGGGCGCAGGAATATATCTCCCGTCTGAGGCGTATAAGCTCCGCTTGTAACGTCCGACTTCGAATGCAGCCGCCCCGCGTTCCTGGCCCACGAGATACAGTCCGGGCAGTATGAATATTTCGGCACCACGTCCTCCGGCACTCCCGCCGTTGCGCAGACGTACGAAACGAACATCGCGCACCAGTACCCGTCCATCTTATACCATTCGCAGTATCTGTTTCCCTCTTGATCGTTCGTCAGCTCCGCGCCGCCTATATCGCGCATCTCCGCGAGCGCCGCCTGAGCGACGTCCGCGCCCGATACCGCCATCAGCCGAGCGCTCCGGCGCGGTCAAGCATGACAATGTGCCTGAGATCGTCGTACTTGAGGTTAAGCCCTCCGCCCTCTCCCTGCACTACTCCCTTGTCCATCGCCTTCTGCACTGACGCCTTAGCCCATTCGGGCATATTATCGTCGATGTAATTATAAATAAACGGATTGGCCACCGCATCTATTACCGTCCTGAGGCTTGCGACCTCAGCCCTCAGCGCTTCCAATTCCTCCATATCGATCTCCTCCTCATCGTACCAAGGTATTATAGTTTCATGTCCCAAGAGATCCACCTGCCTGAAGCTCACGCTGTAACGCAGATCGCCGTCCGTACCGACCTCGTAGGAGAGGCTTTCGGCCGCGACCGCGATATTTACAGGCGTGTCCTCATGCTCATATGTGATTATGAGCCTTATAGGCAGCTTCCGTTGTCTCCATGTGTCGAGCGTGTAAATGTAGTCCCATCCCCACATATCCCGGTTTCGGATATATTCGGACTGCGCGTAGCGCTCCCTGTTCTTCTCCGCCGGGAAAAAGCTCTCCCAGCTTATAGTCTTGAGCGCCTCCGGGCCCATCAGCAGTATCTCTTTCCCCGATACCGTCTCGAATGTTTCATTTTTGTACGTCTTTGACACAGAAAAGGAGGACGGCATCACCGGTATCTGCATGACCTCCTCACGGTTATTTACACTGAGCCAGATATCCATTTCCGTCCTCCTCACATATTGCTGAGCGCCAGCTTTATCTTCTGCAGAAGCTCGTGCGCTATCTCATCCATTGTCTTTCCTTCCGCATTTATATATACGTTTATCTCATTATTGTTGTTTGTCGTCTGCCCGCGTCCGCCGCCGATGATCCTATCGGCGAAGCGTTCAAGCTCTGTCCATAACAGATCCAGCGGCAGTATCGCTTCCGCTCCGGCTTCTCCGCCGCCCTGGAACGCGCCGTCAGCCATGCCGAACACGGTCGGCTGCGTCATTATACCGCCTACTGCGTTCCATTCTATGTCGAACGTAGGTATATCTATACCAAGTATTTTCTTTGTGCCTGTCTGCTTTATCTCCGGCAGCGTGAAAAGACCGGTGATCTTGTCCCAGATATCGCCTATCCGTTCTTTTATATTCTCAAATGTCTCGCCGATATTGTCCCTTAACGTACCGAACAATGTCGAGCCTATATCGACAATGCCTTCCCAAGTGTTTTTGAACAGACCCTTTATACCGTCCCATGCGCCGCTCCAGTCACCCGTTATTATGTCTAAGAATACCGACATGATTCCGATGACATTCTCTAACGCCGTTGAAACGAATTCTCCCATCGCTCCGAATGCCCCCTCAATGTACGGCATTACGAGCGAGAGGTTTTCATTCCAAAAATCGAACAACGGCTGCAGCCGTGAAAGCAGATCATCAAGCGAGCCTGCCACGCTCCCAACAGCGCTGCCGACCACCTCAAGCGCCGGACCAAGCGCCGCGAATGCTATATCGAGCAGCGGACCCAATATGGTTGAGGCCAGCTCTGCCGCCGTGCCGAGAAGCTCTGTGACCGGACCTATAACGGACAGTATAGTCCCGCCGTTCTTAACGATGAATCCTGTCAGGGATCCTATAAGCGGTGACACTGCGCCTACGATCTCCGCCGCGCCGTCTATTATGTCACTCACCGCACCGGTGAACTCTCCGCCAAACCCGGCCGCCGCTTCCGGCGATACCGCCTCGGTGATCTCTGAGCCTATCCCGCCTATCGCATCTATGAGCCGATCGGCAGCCGGAGCTATAGCCTCAAAAAAGTCCATGACCGCCTCTATGGCGGGCGGGATGAACTTTGCTATATCTGATATAACGCCGGCTATCCCGGTCCCTATGCCGGCCGAAATGCTTTCAAATGCATCCTCCGGAAGTTCCGTCTGCAGCGTCTTGACCAGCTCGCCGACCGCCGGTGTTATCTCTTTAGATATTGGAAGTATCAGGTCTGTTGTAAGAGTCCGTTTGAGTCCCTCGAACGCGCTGCCGAGATCGTCATAGCGTATATCCTTTATTTGCTCCAGAGTGTCAGCTGTGCGGTCAAATTCGCCGTTTATGTCGGATAACGCTTTTACGCCTTCGGCGCCGAGGTCCTCCCACATCGTGCCGTACAGCTCCACACCGATAAGGTTCTGCTGTACTTTGTCGGATACGCCGAACAGAGCCTTGTTGACGGCAGTGAACATATTCTGCGCAGCCGGACCGCCCTCAGCGAACGCCTGCTTTGCGTTATCTGCCGATATACCTAAGGCCGCGAATGCCTCATCCGCATCTCCTGCCTTGGCTTTGATGCCGAACTCTTTGACCGCATCGCCTAGCTTGTCCACCGAGAATGTACCGCTCTCAGCTCCGTTTTCGAGCATATTGAACATATCCTCAGCGTCCAGCCCTACCTGTGCAAAATGCACGGAATACTCGTTTATCGTATCCAGCAGATCGCCGTTTTTGTCAAGTCCCTGCTGCGCGCCCTGAGCTATAAGATTATATGCCTCGCTGCCTGTGACGCCGAATTGCTCAATGAGCATATCCGCCGCGCGCACGCTCTCGCCCACCTCAAATTCAAAGGTATCTCTGAGCGTCAGCGCATCCTCTGTCATCTCCTCTATGCCGGAGACGTCCATATCCTTCGCCTGCTGCTTTACGGCCGCCATCGCGTCCGCTACATCCTCGAACGACTCGCCGTAATTGGCGGCATATACGTTCTCCATAGAGTCCGTAAGCTCCCGGAGCTCATCTCCGGCCGCTCCTGTCTGCGCCGCAAAGCTGTTTGATGCTGTGCTGTAGTCCTGCCCTACCGCAAGCGCAAGACCGCCCACGGCAGCCGTGACACCAATGACCGCACCCGTTACCGCTGCGAGACCTTTAACCGCGGTCCCCGCGATACCGCCGACCTTGCCGAGCACATTCGACAGTCCCGATGTCCCTTCCGTCGCGCCTCCGAGTGAGCCTTTGAGTTTGTCGGCTTCCTTCCTGGCTGACTTCATACTGGTAAAAAATCCGCCGTCTCGGATAGTCAGAGTGGCGCCGATATTAGGTCCTTTATTTTTTGCCATGTCCGCCTCTCTTCCTGCCAAACAGCGTTTTCAGCTTTCTCGCCTCTTCCCAGCGCGCGAGCTGTATGCTCGCCAGCAAAAAATCTTTTTCAAACTCCGTTGCGTTCAGTATCTTATCCCAGTCATGTCCGCGCTGCACGTAATAATGCGCGAGATATAACGCATCATCGTGCAGGATCAGTTTTTTATTCTTTCAACTCGCTGTACCGCGTTTATCCCATACCCCGCCAGCATTACTATTTCCTGTGAAAGCGCCCCTATCTCTCCGGGTTCGAATATCCTCCCGACTATCTCAGACGGCTCAGCACATTCAAAAGCGCGCAAAAGCTCCGGATCCTTGAGGTTCGGCTCCTTAACGCACTGATATATTATATACGCGTCCCCATCCCCGCCGTTTTTGGACATCTCACGGCAGTCATTGACGAGCTCACGTGTCGGCTCTTCTATCGTTATGACCCCGCCGAGCGACTCAACATACAGCTCTCGTGTCTTCTTCTGCCGCTTCGCCTCAAGCATCTGTTCCTTGCGGCGCATAAGTTCGTTAAGTGTTATTCTTGTGTTTTTATCCATGATATCCTCCATTCTCAGTTATCTCAGCATGGATCTGCTATCGTGTCCAGATACTTCATGCTCGTAAATCCGCCTGACAGTTCGTCTTCGCATACCGATCCGCTCTCAAACGCCATGAGCGTGGCACCGTCAAACCAACAGTTTGAGAACTGTATTCGCTCGGTCCCGCCGTTATCAGGATCCGCCAGCTTGCCGATGAGCGTTGCTCTCGTGTCGATCCCCTTCATCAGATTTTCAGCTATCTCCTTAGATCTCGAATACATCTTGCGCACCGTCGCTGTCCATGTCCCCGATACAGCCATGAGCTTGCTGTCCTTCGTCATCTGTCCGGCAAAGGTTATATCCTCCCTGTCAGTTTCGATCCGTCCTTCGAAACTCAGCACCTCGTAAACGATGCTGCCGTTGATCCATAAGTACCCGTGTGTGCCGCTTATGACCTGTCCCGCGCGCGGCATTGCTCTGTCTGCCATAAAATACCCCTCCTTATGACATCATGATCTCAAAATCGAGGTTTTCTATCGCCTCGGTAAATTGTATATCGGCGCGGGCGAATATGTATTTGCCCGTCTTTGCGACCTTTATTTCCTCGTCCGTCATATCGTCTACACTGTATTTCTGCGCAAGATAATCTCTTTGCGCGGCAATATCTATCTCACAGAGGTTGTCATACTGATCATACAACACTCCCTGTCTGACCAATCCGTCAAAATACTCGTTGACAGCGCCGATAAATATGCACTTATTGTCATAGCTGTTGTTTATGCCGATATAGTTCTCCTCGAACGTGTCGCGTATATCGTCACGGATCAGATCCATGCCCTCAACTATCTTTATCGACTTCATCTCTTCCGATTGACCGTCCTCGAGTATATGGAGCGAGTTAACGCCGCTTGCGATCTTTATCTTTTCTCCGTCGTTTATGAGTATCATCTTGCCGCCGTCAATATCCTCATCCGGCGTTGTACTCTCATCGATGCTCTCTACCTCCGGCAGCACATGGTAAGTCGCACTCTCCGTCATAGAGAGTCCTGCCAGCGTCCCGGCGATTCGGGCGCAGTATTCGTGCGCGCTGAACGTCTTTGTCCCTACCGTAACGTTGTCCGTGGCAAAATCGACAATGCCCGCATCGTTCGGGTTCTGCTCTGCTTCCGTGCAAGCAAGCACGGCCTTGAACGTTTTTCCCGCCGCGCGCTGCGCCGTTATCCACTCGGCAACGGTCTTTACCGTCCCTATGGACGTGGCTATCCCCGGTACTGTGAGCCAGTTCCACTTTTTGTTTTTGAGTCTTGCCAGAGCGTCCGAATATCCGGTCGAGGACTGTATCCTCTCGACTATAACGAGCCTTGGAGCGCCCCTGAACACAAGGTTTAAATATTCCCTGTTCCCCGCCGTCCAATCGGCGGTGTTTATGTCCGCCTCATAGGCGTAGGAATAGCTCGTGTCCGTCTTTGTCGTGTCCTCAAGTATCACAGCAACGATGCCGTTTTCCGACCGTTGTACAGCCGTCTCCGCCCGGCTCTGAAAGCTTATATTTATCTCAGGGAGACCCATCTCATATACCTCCTAACTCAAGTTCTTCCATATCATCATATTCCTCTGTATCAAACCCTGCCGCCTGCTGATATGTCAGATCAAATGTGACGACAAGATTATAACCGTCCTCAGCCGTTATGTCCATCTCCTCCGCGGTGAGCCGCCGCCGGCCGACGTCTATCGTTTGATACAACACGGTTTTGCGTATCCTGCGCAGCACATCCAGCGCATGCTCATATGTTCTTTTGTGCGGGATATAACGGATCGTTACCGTGTCCGTAACCTCTTCCATCCCGGAGCAGAGCCGCTCTATGTGTGACGGCAGCACCTCCAGGAATATCCCCGGTTTTTTGAAGCCCTCTTCCACTTCCGCCGCGACAACGTTGAACCCGGTCTTTGTCAGCATATCGGCAAGCTGTTTTTTTATCATCTTTTCATCGATAATATAATCCATCTCTTACACCTGTATATCCTTTGTCAGCTCGTTTATCATTTCCTGCACGCCCTTGTCAAACGCCTTGTTCACCTTATTGAGCGCGTTCTCGCGCAGGTGGAGACCCTCCACTCGTCCCTTCGCGCCCTTCCCCTTCTCGTATCGGAAATGGCTCTGAACGAACCTGTTCTTCCTGCCCCTGCCGCGCGGCTTTATATCGTGACCCAAGTCTATAAGATGTGCCACGCTGTCGGCGGAATACACTCTTGAAACGCGTATTTTCCCGCCCTTGTACTTCTTCGGCTTCTGTACCTTCCAGCTCTTCCGCAGCGTTCCGGGCTTCCTTTCCCTGCCTGTATACCCCTCATTGTGTTTTGGAGTATTGCGCTTGATCTCTTTGTTGACCTGCTTCGCCATAACGTGCAGCAGCGCGTCCGCCTTGTTCGGATATTTCTGCTCGCATTTGAGATATTGCTTCTGCAGCTCCTCAAACCCAAAAAGATCCTTTCGC
>CAJFVT010000199.1 GCA_904420525.1 uncultured Clostridia bacterium
TTATGATGCTATTTCACAGTTTTTGAGCGCATTGACCGCGCAAAAAGGTTTTGAAAATGTTGATTTTTGCGTTCATCTATGATATAATAAAAAGTATGATGTGTTTATTGTATCGGTGTGAAGCAGCGCATTTTTAGCACTGCATCTATGATATACTAAATATACATATCGCAGCTGTGGCGCATAAGTGTGCACGGATGCAATATTTTAAAAAATGGAAGGAGTTTAATTATGGATTCAAATCAGATCCAAGTGCTGATCGCCATGTGTGTCTATATGGCGGCGGTAATATGCATAGGCATTTATTTTGCAAAACGCGCGAGCCAGAGCTCGGAGAATTATTTTCTGGGCGGACGCTCTTTGGGACCATGGGTCGCGGCAATGAGCGCGGAGGCGTCGGATATGAGCGGATGGCTGCTTATGGGTCTGCCGGGCGTGGCATACTGGTGCGGTATAGCTGACGCGGCATGGACGGCAATAGGTCTCGCGCTCGGTACATACATCAATTGGCTGATAGTATCAAAACGGCTGCGCCGTTACAGTGTAAAGGCGGGCAATTCGATAACACTGCCGGAGTTCTTCTCTAACAGGTTCCATGAGAACAAGAAGATAATCATGACAATTTCCGCTGTGTTTATCCTTATATTCTTCACGGTCTACGCCGCAAGCTGTCTTGTAACCTGCGGAAAGCTGTTCTCAACTCTGTTTGGAGCGCCGTACATACCGATGATGATCTTAGGTGCGCTGTTCGTGCTCGTTTACACTATACTCGGCGGATTTCTTGCCGAGAGCGCTTCGGATTTTATGCAGGCTATAGTTATGATAGTGGCGCTTGTGTGTATCGTTGTAATAGGCACGATCTCAGCGGGCGGGTTCTCGGAGGTCATTGCTAACGTAAAGGATTTTCCGGGTTTTCTGGAGCTTTTCACCACCGCGACTCCCACGGTCGATGCTGCGGGCGTACAGCAGTCCGTAAACGGTGTTCCTCAGTTCGGTGCGGCCGGTACATATGGTATTGTAACGATATGCTCAACTCTCGCATGGGGGCTGGGTTACTTTGGCATGCCGCAGGTGCTGTTGAGATTTATGGCGATCCGCAGTGAGAGGGAGCTTACAAACTCACGCCGTATAGCGACCGTATGGGTGCTTATATCGCTCGCTGTCGCGGTGTTCATAGGAGTTGTTGGCCGCGCTCTGTACCCGACTGCGCTTTTGACAAATTCGGAGGCGGAGAATGTTTTCATCTTGCTCTCAACGAATTTGCTCCCGGCGCTTTTGGCTGGATTTGTAATGGCGGGAATACTCGCGGCTACGATAAGCTCCTCGGATTCGTATCTGCTCATAGCCGCGTCTGCGTTCGCAAAGAACCTGTTCCAGGGCTTGTTCAAAAAGAATGCGACAGATAAGCAGGTAATGCTTGTTTCGCGTATAACTCTGCTGCTTGTGACCTGTGTCGCTATGGTCATTGCGGCTGATGAGGACAGCGTCATATTCACGATAGTGTCGTTCGCGTGGGCAGGATTCGGCGCAACCTTCGGGCCGCTTATGCTGTTCTCTCTGTTCTGGAAACGCATAAATCAGGCCGGCGCTGTCGCGGGTATGATCGGCGGAGGCGTGATGGTATTCGTATGGAACCTTGCTGTGCGCCAGCTTGGCGGTGTGTTCGATATTTATGAGCTGCTTCCCGCATTCATATTCTCAAGCATATGCATTGTGGTCGTATCGCTCCTGACAGCGCCGCCGTCAGGAGAAATACAGCGCGAATTTGAGGAAGTCCGTGCCGGAAAATAAGTAAAAATGAAATAAAAAAACAATGTTGTTGCATTAAGAGCTGCACATGGCTGCCGATTTTAGATGCAGAACGGACGAAATGCACCCGACGGTGTACTTTGTGTACTCCGAGTGGTGTATTTCGTTCGTAGTGACTGTGGAAAATTCGACGAATTTTCCACAGTTACGATCTGCGCTAAAAGCGACAGCCCCATTTTTTTTATTTAAAGAGTACAGTAATACGGGCAAATATCCTCATAGTGCCCGTCCTTCATGCGAAACCCATTCGGTATCGTGCCGAGCCGCACGAAGCCGAGCCGCTCATAGAGCGCTCTTGCGCGGGTGTTCGACGCGACCACCGCGTTGAACTGCAATATCAAAAATCCGCGCTCTTTGCCCTGCTTCATGCAGTCTTTTACAAGACGTTCGCCTATGTGCGCGCCCCTTCGTCCGGAGTTTACTGCAAAGCTCGCGTTGCATATGTGACCGCATCTGCCTACATTGTTCGGGTGCAGGATATACAGTCCGCAAAGTCTGCCTGTGCCGTGCTCCTCCGCGACTGCCGTATAAGTCTGACCTTCGAAAAAAAGTCTGCCGCTGTCAATATCGAGCGGTTCCTCCTGCGGGAACGCGTCGCCCTCAGTGACGACCTCATTCCATATCTCAAGCATCTCAGGAAGATCCTTTTCCTCGTATTTTCGTATAATATATTCCATTTTATGTCTCCTATGTGCTTTATTTCATTTAGTATATCACGTTTAAAGTCGAATTGCAATATCTGAGCATAAAAAGAATTTTTTGAGATAAGTCTATTGATATTACATGGTAAATATGATACTATAAATGTATCGGACTATAATTTAAAGCGGAGGATATAGGGTATGCAGTTTATTTTGAATTCAGGCACACACGTGGCAGAAGGGGAGACGAGAGCGGTTCGCAATGCCTCGGAGATATTGAAACGAGATATTCGCAGGGTGTTTCCGGGACCTGCAGTTGAGAGAAACAGTATCGTTTTCAGAAATGATCCGTCAGCCGAACAGGAATCGTTCGTTCTTGAAGTGGGAAAGGATATCACTGTCATCGCAGGGGATGACCTGGGTTTTGTATACGGTCTTTTATACATAAGTGAAAAATTTCTCGGCGTTAAGCCGTTTTGGTTCTGGATGGATCAGAAGTTTGAAGGTTCGGACAGTATATGCGTTGATCATGGGATATATAGTTGTGTAAGACCTATCGTCAAATACCGCGGCTGGTTTGTGAATGATGAGGTACTTATCATGAAATGGAACGTGAACGGGGACAGTACAGAACCCTGGAGAATGGTTTTTGAGGCGCTTTTAAGGTGCGGCGGAAATCTTGTGATCCCCGGAACGGATAAAAATTCGAGAAAGTACCGTGAGCTTGCATCCGATATGGGACTTTGGATCACGCAGCATCATGCTGAGCCGCTTGGCGCGGAAATGTTCGTAAGAGAATATCCGGGAGTTACGCCGAGCTATGACGAGCATCCGGAGCTTTTTCACAGGCTTTGGGAGGAGGCGGTCTTGGCGCAGAAGGACAGCAAGGTAATATGGACGCTTGGATTTCGCGGGCAGGGCGATTATCCGTTCTGGAGCGATGACAAAACAGGAAAATATTCCACACCGGAAGCAAGAGGAGGACTGATAAGCGATATTATAGAGAAGCAGCGCAGCCTGGTCCTTAAGCATGTCAAGGATCCGGTGTTCTGCACAAATATTTATGGTGAGATAACCGGCTTGTATGAAGGCGGTTATATAACGCTTGCAGAGGATATTATAAAGGTGAGCGCCGATAACGGCTACGGCAAAATGGTGGCAAGGCGCCAGGACAAGCACAGTGTAAGGATATCATCGCTTCCAAAGGCGCACACAGAGCATGGCGGTATATATTATCACGTGTCCTTTTACGATCTGCAGGCTGCAAATCATATAACGATGCTGCAGAATTCAGTCGATTTTGTGAACAGAGAGCTGACAGAGGTGATAGAAAAAAATGCGGTAGACTACTGGATCATAAACTGCTCAAATGTGCGTCCGCATGTGTATTTCCTTGACGCAATCAGGAAAAAGTGGTTCGGGGAAGAAATATCGGATGAGACCCACAGCACAGTATTTTCGCAAGTATATTTCGGCGGGAGCCGCGGCGCGGCAGAATGTCTCAGGGAGTATCATGAGGCGATCCCTGCATACGGAGAAAATGAGGACGAGCATACAGGAGAGCAGTTCTACAATGAAAATGTAAGATACATGGTAAATCAGTACATACGTGACAGATCGGAGCCCTCCGGCAAGCTGAGCTGGTTTGCGGCAGGCGAAACGCTATGGGAACAGACGGAAAAATTTTATGGCGTATGCCGGCCGGCGGTAGAGAAATTAAGAAAATATCATGAAAAATGCGAGGAAGTGTCACGCGGTTTTTCTGGTGACCTAAAGCGGCTGTTTGACGGGACGATAATGCTTCATGCCGATATCCACCGTTTTTGTGCAGAGGGCCTGGCAGTATTTGCGGAAGGTATGAAGCTCGCATTGTCAGATGATCATTTCAACGCGTTCATGACGCTGGGCAGAAGCGCGGAGCTGTATAACAAGGCTGTAAGGGCGATGCGGCGTTCAGAGTACGGAATATGGAAGGGATTTTATTTTAACGAGTGCTTTGCGGATATCAAGCATACGGTTTATATGATAAAGAAAATGATGGGAGTTGTGAGGGAGTTCGGTGATAATGCGCGTCACGATCTTTGGTATCGAGAGGCGGTCTATGCGCCTGAGGACAGAAAGGTAATGACATTGCTGGTCAACGATAATCATATGGAGGACTGGGAGCTTTACGAGGCATTCAGTACAGCTCTCAGATGACACTAAGAGGCTGTCATTGCAACAGCCTCTTAGGTGGACTGCTTGGTTATAAACCTGCTTTATACGTTTTGCGCTAAAAGCGGGCAGTCCGTCTGTCTTGCTTAAGCATACGTTTACCCTTTTGCACGCGCGGCAAAAATCTATATAATCAGCCTAAGATCGGCTGTAGCTGTCGTCCTTCCAGTGCTGCTTCAACTGTTTCGGGAAGCAGAGAGAAATCTGCAACGAGTGAATTTGGCTTATGTATATGGTCATCCTGCCGGAACGGCACGAAATATATGAGCTTTCGGCTCAGAAGCTTACCTATATTTTGTGCGGCTGCGCCGAGCCCGTCATTTGTGGAAACTGCGATAACTACAGGACGGTTATTCCGCAGGTGTGCTTTTGCGGCAAGCGTTACAGAGGAATCGGCAATACCGTTAGCGAGCTTTGCAAGTGTATTTCCTGTGCAGGGGAGTATAACGAGTATATCGAGGAGCGCTTTTGGGCCTAGGGGTTCTGCATCGCGTATAGTGGCGATGATATCCTTTGATGACAGGGCCTTGAGCTCACTGCGGAAATGCTCTGCAGTACCGAAGCGCGTGTCGGTAGAAAAGGCGGTCTCGCTCATGATAGGCGTAATGTCTGCACCAAGCTCCGACAGCCTGTGAGCCGCGGCTACAGCCTTTTTAAATGTACAGAATGAGCCGCACATAGCAAAGCCGATCTTTTTGTCTTTTAGATCCATTTTTATCAACTCCTTTCCGTGTGTGATTTTGGACCGGTTCAAAGTCCCAGTTCGCCGATAATGTTTGTGATAGTGTCTTTGATGATTATGCCTGCAGTTACAGGCGCTACCTTGCCCGGTGGAAACGGTTGGAGTTGAAAAAAGCTTGATATTGTTCTTATATTATGGTATACTTAATACAGAAAAGCCGAAACGGGGTGACGATATGGAACTTAAA
>CAJFVT010000200.1 GCA_904420525.1 uncultured Clostridia bacterium
AACCTCGTTTCATAAATCAATGGATTTATTTTATCACATATGCATGTCTTTTTCAAGAGAATTTTGAATAAGCATGTTGACTTTTTTTTAGAATTTACTATAATATAATTAAATATGTATCTGACAGGTGATAATAAGCGATATATCGTATATTGGCAGAAGGAGGCGGCAATTGATATGAAGCTTTTATTTATATATAATCCAAGATCAGGCAAGGGAAGGATAAAAAATTTGCTCAGCAGCATATTGGATATTTTTACGGGAGCAGGATACGATGTTACTGTGCATCCGACACAGAATGCTGAGGATTGCCAGCAGACGGTGGCTAGGCTGGCGGCAGACTTCGAGCTGGTTGCAGTATCGGGCGGAGACGGGACTCTTAATGAAGCCGTTGCAGGGATGCTGTCTCTTCCGGAGGATAGGCGTATACCTATCGGGTATATCCCAGCCGGAACAATGAATGATTTTGCTAACGGCAACGGTATACCTCGTGATATGGAGGAGGCTGCTAGGCTGGCAGTAGCCGGCTGCAGGAAAACCTATGATATAGGAAGACTGAATAATCGCAGATTTATATATGTAGCTGGATTTGGTGCGTTTACGGATGTGTCATATGAAACACCTCAGGCGACAAAAAATGTATTTGGTCCGGTCGCATATTTTATGGAGGGAATAAAGAGTCTTTCGCGCATCGAAGCGGAGGAGGTCAGAATAACCACTGCAGAGGGAGCTGTCCTTGAGGAGGAGGCTCTTATCTGCCTGATAATGAATTCGGCCAGTGTTGCAGGCTTCGGCTTCGGCGACTTTTATAATGTCGACATGAGCGATGGCTTGTTTGAGATAGTGGTGATCCCGAAAAGCACTAAGCTGACCGATCTGGCAGCGGTTATAAGCGAGATAAAAAACGGAGAACGTGATTCGGGGGGAGTACATGTGATAAGCACTTCGGGCGCTGTTATAGAAACAGCGGATCCTGTCAGATGGACGCTTGATGGAGAATTTGGAGGCGAAACGAACAAAGTGCAGTTTGAGGTGCTGCATAACGCTGTGACATTTATCATAGGCGAGAAACAGGATGATCGAGCTTGAAGACCAAGCCATCGGCCAGACTGACGTTTTTTGAATTTATACAGTAATATGGCAGAATCGGCAGGTGGGTGATTTGCATAAAACGTGGTTTATAAAATCTGGCGCAATGCGCAGATAATACAAAAAATGAAAAATACAAGATATAAATAAAAAAAACAAGTGACAAATGCGTTCAGATGTGGTAGTATAAAATAGATAGGCGTGCGGCTTCGTGGCTCCCGAATAGCTTTGCGCGCATGCATATAAAAATCAAACACAGGAGGTTCAGTTAATGGAACAGCAGGACAGTTCAAGATTAAAGCAGATACTGAAGAACCGCCGTGACAAGCTGGCGGAGTACGTGAACGCGGATATGGATCCGTTTAAGATAACGAAATTCGAGCGCGACAATAACGCTAAAAATATAAAAGAGGACTACAGTGAATTTGCTGATAAGGAAGTAACGATCGCGGGCAGACTGATGTCGAAGCGCCGGATGGGAAAGATTGGCTTCGGCGATCTTTTGGATATGACCGGAAAAATACAAGTATTTGCAAGAAAAGATGTTCTGGGCGATGAAGAATACGATCGGTTCAAGAAGCTCGATATAGGCGATATAATAGGCGTAACAGGCATTGTATTCACGACTGAGGCAGGTGAGATATCAGTAAGAGCGGAAAAGATAACTCTGCTTTCAAAGTCGCTTCAGCCGCTGCCTGAGAAGTTCCATGGCCTGAGCGATCCGGATCTCAGATACCGTCAAAGGTACGTTGATCTTATAATGAACGAGGGCGTAAGGGATACATTCATAAAGAGATCGAAGATAGTGGCGTCAATAAGAAATTATCTTAACGGACAGGGCTTTTTAGAGGTCGAAACACCCATGCTTGTTGCAAATGCAGGAGGGGCGGCTGCAAGACCGTTTGAAACAAACTTTAATGCTTTGGATGAGGATTTTAAGCTGAGGATATCACTGGAGCTTTATTTGAAGCGTTTGATCGTGGGCGGATTGGAAAAGGTCTATGAAATAGGACGAGTATTCAGGAATGAGGGCTTAGATACTCGCCATAATCCGGAATTCACTTTAATGGAGCTATACCAGGCATATACAGATTATCATGGTATGATGGATCTTACAGAGAACCTGTACCGCCATGTCGCTCAGGAGGTACTCGGAACGACAAAGATCGTTTACGGCGGAGTTGAAATGGATCTTGGAAAGCCGTTTGAGCGCATCACGATGGTCGATGCTGTAAAGAAGTATGCCGGCGTGGATTTTAACGAGATACATGATCTTGAGGAAGCAAGAAAAGCAGCAAAAGAGCACAATATTGAATATGAGGAAAGACATAAAAAGGGCGATATATTGAACTTGTTCTTTGAAGAATACGCAGAGGAGCATATGATCCAGCCGACATTTGTCATGGATCATCCTATAGAAATATCGCCTCTGACAAAGAAAAAGCCTGATGATCCTGAATACGTGGAAAGGTTTGAATTCTTTATGAACGGCTGGGAGATGGCTAACGCATATTCTGAGCTGAACGATCCGATCGATCAGAGAGAGAGATTTAAGGCTCAGGAGGAGCTGCTCGCTCAGGGAGATGACGAGGCAAATACAACAGATGAGGATTTTATGAAGGCGCTTGAAATAGGCATGCCGCCTACAGGCGGGATAGGCTTTGGGATCGACCGTATGTGTATGCTGCTCACGGACTCCCCGGCAATAAGAGACGTACTTTTGTTCCCCACAATGAAGCCGCTGGATAAATAAAACCGCATGGGAACAAGGCTTTGCGGAGTTTGGCTTGTACCAAAAACGCGGTTTTGTACCGAT
>CAJFVT010000201.1 GCA_904420525.1 uncultured Clostridia bacterium
CTTGTCCTCTACCGTGATATCCTTGCCCATCTGCACTTCTATAACTGTCAGCTCTGTATCAGCTATTATCGTATGCCTGCAGCCTGCCGGCATAGTGATAACATCTCCGGGTCTGACCTCTTGTTCTGCATCATCAACTATTGTTCTTCCTTTTCCGGATACTATGTTCCAGATCTCATCACGATGCTCGTGACTATGATAGTGCATACGGTGTCCAGGAAGCAATGTTACCTTTATCACCATACTGTCATCATTTACATCTATAACATTATAGCTGCCCCATGACTTCTCAGCATACATCGCCTCTTTGTTCATTGCGTCTACAAACGGCTTTATATAACTGCTCTGCTCTTTATCTGATATGAGTATCCCGTCACTGCTTGCAGCAACTATCATATTCCTTGTTCCCATGCATAAGATCGGAATATTCAGTTCATTTATAACATTAGTGTTTTCACATACTTCATTGAGCTGAGCATCGCCTATCACTTGCTCACTCATCTCCTCTGAAAATGTATTCCATGAACCGATATCCTTCCAGTCACCGGAATATCTGAGACTGCCTATACTGCTTTCCTTTTCGACTACAGCGTAGTCAAACGATATCTTCTCCAGCGCCTCATAGCTGCTGTATATATCAAGATAATTCTCAAATTCTATATGCTTATGTGCAATATCCAGAAGATATCCCAGCTTGAAAGCAAACACACCACAGTTCCACAGCGCGCCATGCTCTATATATTTTGCCGCAGCTTCCGCTGTCGGCTTTTCCTTGAATTCTCTTACCCTTGATATATGCTCCTTTGTCTCCGGGATTATATACCCGTATTTTTCGCTCGGATATGTAGGCTCTACACCCATAAGGTTCAGATTATACTGTCCTGTCTGAGCAAGTTCAAACAGCTCCTTCAATGACTCAAAATATGTATCATCTACATACGGATCTACCGGACATACAAGAACTGCTTCGTCCTCGCTTACACCCTTTTCGCTTTTTAAGAATGCAGCAGCAAGCGCTATAGCCGGGAATGTGTCACGTCTTGCAGGTTCAACACATACGGCTACTTTATCGCCAAGCTGATTATTTATCGTACTGACCTGTTTTTTGCTCGTTGCGATCGTGATATTAGCATTGCTGTCAACTGACTTGATCTGCCTGTAGACGCGCTGTACCATTGATTCGTACTCGCCCTCATCATTCTTGAACATTTTGATGAACTGCTTAGAGCGAATATCGTTTGAGAGCGGCCACAATCTTTTTCCGCTGCCTCCTGAAAGTAAAATTATATTCATCTTTCTGCCCTCATCGGATTGTTCAAGAAATCTTCATAGCTCAGTCTTATGCCATCCTCAAGTTCTGTCTTGTATTTCCAGCCTAGGCTTTCAAGCTTTGACACATCAAGCAGCTTCCTAGGTGTTCCGTCAGGCTTTGACTCATCCCACCTGATCTCACCCTCGTATCCTACTACCTTTGCGACAAGCTCCGCAAGCTCTTTGATGGTCAGCTCCTTGCCTGTGCCTAAATTCACGGTCTCATTTCCGCTGTATGTGTTCATCAGATATACACATGCGTCCGCGAGGTCGTCAACATACAGAAATTCTCTCAGCGGTGAGCCTGTTCCCCAGCAAACCACCTCTTTCGCTCCGCTCTCCTTTGCCTCATGGAAACGGCGGATAAGAGCCGGAAGTACGTGACTATGCTTAGGATGATAATTATCATTAGGACCATAAAGATTTGTAGGCATTACACTTATGTAATCTGTCCCATACTGACGGTTCAAATATTCACAATATTTAAGTCCCGATATCTTAGCCAGCGCATATGCTTCGTTCGTCTGCTCCAGTGAACTTGTCAAGAGACAGCTTTCCGGCATCGGCTGCGGCGCCATTCTCGGGTATATACATGAACTGCCCAAGAACATAAGCTTTTTGCAGTTGTTCTTCCATGCCTCATGTATGACATTCATTTCGAGTATCATGTTTTCATACATAAAATCTGCCAAATGCTCACTGTTCGCTATTATCCCACCGACTTTAGCTGCCGCTAAGAATACATAATCGGGCTTTTCCTCAGCAAAGAATTTCTCGACCTGGTCTTGCCTTGTAAGGTCAAGCTCTTTATGCGTTCTTGTCACTATATTCGTATAGCCCTGCTTTTCCAAAGCCCTAACTATTGCCGAGCCGACCATTCCGCGGTGACCCGCAACGTATATCTTTCCGTCTTTCTCCAAAATTGATTCACCTAACTTTCATTTTAAACTAACGTTCGGTTGACATCGTAAACCTTTTGTAGTATAATATCATTAAAGGAGATGATACTATGAGTACTACACCAACACAAATACGTATTGATACCGATATTAAAACTCAGGCAACGGAGCTTTTCAGCAAACTCGGTCTTGATATGTCAACAGCTGTGAATATGTTCCTTCATCAGGCTGTCATACGGCAGGGTCTGCCGTTCCCGGTAGAGATGCCCCCTTACAGGCAGGAGGTTCTTGATGCCATGAACGAAGCTCTGCAGCTAAGCCGTGACCCTTCTGCTAAGCGTTATTCCTCATTTAAGGAAGCCTTGGGAGATATTGACCTATGAAATTAGAATTGATTCTGACCTCACAGTTTAAGAAATCTCTTAAGCGCTGTAAAAAACGAGGGCTTAATATCGCTCTGCTTGATGAGATCGTCGAACGTCTGCTAAACGGCTTGCCACTCGATGAAAAACATCGTGATCATGCGCTCAAGGGCGCATACAGGATGTTTCGAGAATGTCATATTCAACCGGATTGGCTGTTTGTATATCTCATTGAGAACGATGTTTTAACTCTTACCTTAGTCGATACAGGTTCACATTCTGATGTTTTTAATATGTAACTTTAACGGCGGCGGTAATTGCCGCCGTTAGTCTTATTATCTTTAGAGCAGCTTTGCTTCTCTTTTCGCAAGCTCCAAATCATGCTCCGCCATTATCCTTACAAGCTCCTCATAGCTTGTTTTCTGCGGGTTCCAGCCAAGCATCGTTTTTGCCTTCGTAGGATCTCCCCAAAGGTTATCAACATCCGTAGGTCTGAACCATGCCTCATTGACTTCAACAAGTATCTTGCCCGTCTTTACATCAATGCCCTTTTCATCAAGACCTTCACCTTCAAATTTCAGCTCTATCCCGCATGCCGCAAATGCTTTCTGTGTAAAGTCTCTTACCGTATGCTGTTCTCCTGTTGCTATAACAAAATCTTCAGGCTTATCCTGCTGAAGAATCAGCCACATACACTCAACATAGTCCTTTGCATAACCCCAGTCACGAAGTGAATCAAGATTGCCAAGCTGGAGCTTGTCCTGAAGTCCGCATGCGATTCTTCCGGCTGCGAGCGTTATTTTCCTTGTTACAAAATTCTCGCCGCGTCTTTCCGATTCATGATTAAACAGGATACCATTTACCGCAAACATTCCGTATGCCTCACGATACTCCTTCGTTATCCAGAAACCGTACTGCTTTGCGACTGCGTAAGGGCTGTACGGATGGAACGGTGTTGTTTCGCTTTGCGGCACCTCTTCTACTTTACCATACAGCTCTGAAGTTGATGCCTGATATATCTTTGTTTTCTTTGTAAGCCCAAGTATCCTTACAGCCTCAAGGATTCGCAGAACACCTATAGCGTCTACGTCACCGGAATACTCCGGCACATCAAAGCTCACCTGAACATGGCTCTGCGCCGCAAGATTATATATCTCGTCCGGTTGAACAACTCCTATGATACGTATAAGGCTTGACGAGTCCGAAAGATCTCCGTCATACAGCGTTATCGCATCTGCTGCTATGAGATGGTCGATCCTTGCAGTGTTCGAGATCGATGCACGTCTCGTTATACCGTGTACCTCATAGCCCTTCTCAAGCAAAAATTCTGCAAGATATGACCCGTCCTGCCCTGTTATTCCCGTTATCAACGCTTTCTTCATGTTATAACCCCTTCTATGTATTATTTAAAGACCGCAAGCTTATCCTGCAGGCTTTTATTTTTTCCTATAGTTTCGGCAAGATGTGCCGTGTATTTTATCGAGCGTTTGCCCGTTATTATCCTTATCAAATATCTTATAGGTAAATATGCCCATGCCACGCATCTTAGTAATGGTATTTTCTGCGCCACCTTCCATTGTTGTGTCCCTTGCTTCTGCAGATTTGCCAGTATCGACCGTCTTTTACCAGCACTTGCACTCCCAAGCACTGCACCGGCACGATTTGTACTTCTGTCCTTATGCCCGAAATTACCGTTATCTAGCACGAACCGCATAAGATCTGCGCAGGCTGTTTCATCTGCGCCATCACACCATGTTATGCCATTTAAGCCGAAATACAATTTGCACATCTTGGTTGTAATACACGCCAATTTTTCAAGTCCGGAATTCTTTAACATCGGCTTAAATTCGCTTTCCCATATCTCATCAGAAAGCTCTTGGCTTACGAACGCCATCCAGTCGCAGATCTGTCTTATTCCTAGCCCTTCATCCAGATGTTTTACTATGTGCAGAAGAAGCACAAGCCCATTCTGCAAAAGCGGTAATCGACAAAATCTGTATTCACCGAGCGATGCTGTTTCATATTGGCTGCATATATCGGTAAACAGCAATCTAAGCTTGTCACCCTTTGTACCATGCGGTATACCCGCAGGCTCACGATGGAGCTCATACATAATACCGTCCTTTTCAAGTGTCAGATGATATTCAACATGATCCTCCTCATATACCAGTACATATCCATTATCAAGCATAAGCTTATACGCACTGTCAAAATCTTTTTTGTCAACGAGAAAATCAATGTCTCCCATGTTTCTGTACAAAGGATAAGGATAATTACAGGATGCCGCCGCGCCCTTCAATATCCCCATAGGAATACCTCTCCGCAAAAACAGTTCCGTAAGCTCTGACTGCGCACTCAATATTATTTCAGCATAATTCATCACCTGTACAGAGTACATAAGCCATTCATTGAACAGCTCCGTTGGGATCAGTTCCTCGACCTCCGTCAGAACGTCCATCGGTATAGCCGCTGCTGCCTGTGCCTTTAGCTCGTCAAATACAGCATACCAATCGGTGTCAGCAAAATTATTTTTATTCAGTTTTTCGCCGCCAAACGCTGCAGCTATCAGCCTTATAACAGCTTGTTCGGTCGTTGTACATTTTGCAGCACTGTATTTATCAAGCATCGATCCACCGTCCTTAAAGGCCCATTTTGTTTACGAATATTTTTTGATATTCTCTAAATCTCTTCTCCGCCTCACCGACATCATTGCCCTTTATGCTGTAATACAGCTTTATCTTAGGCTCTGTTCCCGATGGTCTTACGGCTATCCATGAACCGTCATTCATGACAAACTTTAGCACATTTGACGTCGGCAGTTCTCCGAATCCCGGCTCCGCTTTTACAGGCTTGCTGTAATCTATGATGTCTTTTGTATCAGCGATCGGCGAGCCGTTATTCCTCAGCTCAGTCATTATCTGTGCTATGCGCTCCGCGCCGTCCTTGCCCTTTAAAGTGAAGCTGTCGAGCGCGTCACGGTAACAGCCGTATTTTTCATATATAGTATTAAGCCTGTCTATTAGTGTTATCCCCTCAGCTTTGCACTCTGCTGCCATCTCGCATATAAGCATGGATGAAACAACGGCGTCCTTATCCCTTGCGTGAGTTCCTGCAAGGTAGCCATAGGATTCTTCATAGCCAAATATAAAGCTATATTTCTGTTCGGGAATATCCGACTCAAATTGTGTTATCTTCTCTCCGATGAATTTAAAACCTGTAAGTGTTGAGAACACCGTCAAGCCATAGTTTTTAGCGATCTCAGCACCAAGCTCTGACGTTACCACGGTTTTAACAACAGCAGGTCTTTTATATCGTTTGAGCTCTGTATGCCTCAGAACAAATTCCATCAGCAGCGCGCCTATCTGATTCCCGGTGAGCAGCTGATATCCATCGGCTGTTTTCACTCCAACGCCGACTCTGTCACAGTCGGGATCCGTACCCAGCACTATATCAGCACCTGTTTCCTCAGCTAATTTCAATCCTATCGTCAGAGCGGTACGCTCCTCCGGGTTTGGTGACTTAACAGTAGAGAAATTACCGTCCGGCTGCTCCTGCTCCGGCACAACTGTTACATCCACAAAGCCGTCAAGCTTCAAAGTCTGTCTTACAGGTATATTCCCAGTACCATGAAGCGGTGTATAAACTATTTTTAAGTTATCTTTGCCGCTTACTATGTGAGACTGCTTCATAACTGCATTTACAAACTCGTTCGTTATATCTATGTATTGCTTTAATTCGCTGTTCCCGTCAAATGAGATCGAACCATAATCGGTCACTTCATTCACATATCGTATGACCTCTTTAGCCTGTTTCGGTACGAGCTGACAACCGTATTCATCGTATACCTTATATCCGTTGTATTCCTTCGGATTATGGCTTGCAGTTATTACTATCCCGGCAATACAACCCATATGCTTCACAGCAAAGCTCAGCTCCGGTGTCGGTACAGGCTTATCAAATATATACACCTGTATGCCCATACCGGTGAACACATCCGCAGCAGCATCAGCAAATGCTTTGCTGTTATTTCGTGTGTCATATGCTATAACAACACCATCCGACAGACGCTCAGGATGTTTTTCTTTAAGATAATCTCCCAAGCCCTTTGTTGCCCTGCCTACGGTATAACGGTTCATGCGGTTAGTTCCCGCGCCCATTATCCCGCGCAGACCTCCGGTGCCGAATTCGAGATCTTTATAGAAACGTTCTTCTATTTCCTTTTCATCTGTCAGAGACAAAAGCTCACGATGTGTATCTTCATCAAAGAACATGTTTTGTGTCCAGTATTCATATCTATCTCTGTATCTCATCAGCATGCTCCCTCATTCTTAAGCACAGCCGGGATCGTTTTGAATATTATCCCGATGTCGTTCCAAAATCCGCGCTCGTTTATGTA
>CAJFVT010000202.1 GCA_904420525.1 uncultured Clostridia bacterium
AATGTGGTCATCGTATTGCTCCCGCTGCGCAGCTGCAGTGTACATACAGCTCCGTTCTGAGATTTTTCCCAATGCTGCTGCATGGTGCCTCCCCCAATATGCAGGTTGCCCAGCACCACATCATCTTTATCAAGTCCGCTGTGCGTTGCTATGTTGTACAGATACTCCATTGCGTCCTCTGAAAAGCTGTTGCCTATCGCAAGGATCTTTAGCTTGTCATCCGCCGCATACGGCGTCTCCTCAGGCTCCGCAGCGCCCGCCGTAGCTGACGGCTGCTCCGCCGGTTCAGTCGGTCCCGCAGACTCTGACGGTCCGGCGTTGGGATCCTTAGGCACATAGATGCGTAATACATTTTTTATCTCATCTACCTTGTCGCCGATCATTGAGCTGTTCACCGCAGAAACGTTGAACGCTTTATACTCGCTGCCGCCCCACCAAGCCTCATCCACATAGACTGTAGCCTCTGTCACATTTCCCGGACGGTCCTGCGAATCATTCTTTTCAATCTCCGCCGTCCATTCTTCCGGGCGGTACTGGTATCCCTGGTCTATTTCAATATAGCTGCCGACAGGGATATCCTCTCTTGTGAACATTCTCTTAGATGATACGAACATTCCAAGATTTGTTGCCGTTGGCTTATTCTCTATCGTTATGAGCTGATCATACAAATTCGGATCCGCCGAATTCCAATAGCAGTTCCCCGCAGGCTCCCAGTCAAGAAGAGTATAGCTAAGCTCCGGCTCCTCTGCCAGCGCGGGAGCATATCCGGGGCTTGCGGCAGCAGAAATCGCCGCACAGCTCAATACGGCTGCGATCAACCTTTTTATCTTCATTCCGTTCTCCTCCGTCACCAATATATTTTCCAGTCCGGATCGTTAAATCTCATGAGCGCCTCAAGGAAGAAATAATCCCCCCAAACATTACATTCCGGTTTTGAGCCTCCCGGCTTTGAATACATAGCCTCTTTAAGTATGCCGTTTGATCCTTCATCTGTGAGGTATCTCTCCTCCAGAGCCTTCATAAGCTTTACGCATCTGTCTCTGTTTTTGTCATTTTTGATATACCTGTTCATCTCAAGCATTCCGCATACCGCTATCGCCGCCGCTGAAGTATCCCTTGGCTCATCCCCCTCGGTAAACACCATATCCCAATAAGGGATCCCGTCCTCAGGCAAATGCGCAAAAAAACATTCCGTTATCCCATTAAACAATCCGATTATGTATTCTTCCCGAAGATACCTGTATGCCAGCGCAGTTCCGTATATACCCCAAGCCTGTCCGCGCGCCCAGCAGGAATCGTTGCTGAAGCCCTGACAGGTCACTCCCTTGAGCTTGTCTCCAGTTTCGGGATCAAAATAGAACGTGTGATATGTGGTAAAATCATCCCTTATAACACAGTCTGCGGCAGTATGGAAATGCTTTTTCGCGATATCATCATATTTGCTGTCCCCTGTTACCTCTGACGCCCAGAACAACAGCGGCAAATTCATAAGACAATCTATGATCAGTCTGTAATTATCCTTGTCATCAAGACTTCCCCACGCCTGTATGAACTGCCCCTTTTCATGAAACCTTTTTATAAGCAGCTCCGCCGCTTCAAGCGCTGCATTCTTCGCATCCCGGTTTCCGGTGATCTTATATTCAGCTACACATGACAGCGTATACAAAAATCCCAGATCATGCGTATCAACAGCTCGTTTTTCATATATCCTGCGGCACAGCGTCTCATCCAGACCATGTGCGGTATTTTTCAAATTTTCGTCACCTGTAAGCTCATAGGCCAGCCACAGCATCCCTGTCCAGAACCCCTCTGTCCAGCTGATACATTCTGTATTTCTGCTGTAAATATAACCATGACTTTCATCGCTGAGAAAAGCATCCGAAAAATCAGCTAAATTTCCTCTTATCTTATTCAAAGAAAACTGTATCGAATTATCAAACATTCTGATCTCTCCTCGTGCATATTATTTTTATCAAAAATAATTATACCGCTTATCTCACATAAATTCAAGCATTTTACCCTAATTTCGGCTGTCCGAAGAACAATCGGTAAAAAAAGTGCTAAAATCGCAAAATTTTTATAGTCATAAAGCAGCTGTTTTTTTATGCAATAAAAATACAGCATACCCTTATCAGGATATACTGTATCATATGTTCATTTGATCTTACGCGCGCGGGTGCGCGTGCTCATACACGCTTCTGATCTTTTCATCAACGAAGCACGTATATATCTGTGTAGATGAAATATCCGCATGTCCCATCATTTCCTTCAGCGACTGCAGATCCGCGCCGTTTTCCACGAGATGCGCGGCGAATGAATGTCTCAGCGAGTGAGGCGTTATCTCCTTTTCTATTCCTGCGCTGTGCTGATACTGCTTTATGACTTTCCAAAAGCCCTGACGCGACATCCTGCTGCCGGAGCAGTTTACAAACAAGGCGCTCTCGTTTTCATCTTTTATCATAGCGGCACGGCTCGTTTCAATGTACAGCTTAAGCGCGTTCACAGCCTTATGCCCCATAGGTACAGTTCTTTCACTCTTGCTGTTATGGCACCTGACAAAGCCCAGCTGTACGTTTACATCACCCACGTTAAGTCCTATAAGCTCCGATACGCGTATCCCGGTAGCATACAGGACCTCAAGCATCGCCTTGTCCCTTATTCCCTTATTGTCGCTGAGCCTTGGCTGTTCCAGAAGCACGTCTACCTCCTCATTCGAAAGCACCTTCGGCGGCTTTTTTTCAACGGGCGGAGCCATAAGCGAAACTGTAGGATCTGTGTCTACACTGCCGTTCTGAAGCAGATACAGGTAAAATGACCGCAGCGAAGCAAGCGCCCTTGACATCGTTGAGGTTGCCCTGCCCTTCTTTTTCAAATTCAGCAGATAAGATAAAACTGTCGTTTTTGTCGTCTTTTTTATATTTGTGATCCCCAGCTCCTTCAGATATGTAAGGTACTGCAAAACGTCACGCCTGTAGGATTCTACAGTATTTTCTGATTTATGGCACACCCTCGCCATAAAATCTGTATATTCATCAATATACGCTTCCATTTCGTATACATCCTTTCCTCTGAAAGTACATGATCTTCAGTATTTTTTTATGTAACAAATTTTACATTGACATTACAAAAATGTTTCAAAATCATTTCGACAACTATTATTATATCACAAAATTCTAATTTGTAAATACCTTTTTCGATTTTTTTGTAAACTAAAATATGCTTTATGTAACCCTCAATGACGCCCATTTCATAAATGTTGTGGTCAGAAAACCCTCACAAATCGCAAAGGCACAAAATATTGACGCTGACGCCAGTAAAAAAAATATATAGAACATCCAGAAATTTTTTGTGCGTTCCGCACCATTTACCGCAATCGCCGCATTTACTGAGCCCACCATTGCCAGCGCCGGGATCAGGATCGCAGCGCGCGGCAGCATACATGCCGCCAGGAGTATCCCCTTCCCGCTGTAATATTCTATAAAGGCTGCCGCCGTAAAACCCGTTACAAATCCGCGCCTTGCAAGCTCCGCAGCGATAACGAACACTCCGGGCTTGACAAAACCGCAGATGAAAAACACGGCAAGCACCACCGCGGAATCCTTAGCCGCGCTGAGGATCACATTTTTCCTGTCTACCCCTCCCGTGAAGCGTTCCGTAACGCCGCCGAGATATGATCTTATATCATCCGAGCCGCTGTAGCGATATATGAGAAAAAACGCGCCTGCCGCAGTGCCGGTCATTATAACCGCAAATGCCAGTATATAAAAGATCCGTCTTGCCTTTACAAAGCTTTCAGGAAATTCTTCAAACATTCCGATCACCCTCTCCCGCTTTTTATTTTCTGAGCCTCAATGTTAATATTTACTCACTAAACCATTTTTATGCTTACTATCTGCAATTAATGAGCATTGTTCCAATTATTTTTACATGTTTAATTTCACGTGTTTTTTGTTCACAAATTACAAAATAACTTTTTTCTTTATTTACAATATTGATATTTTTTGTTATAATTAAAGTATATTCTTATATCAATAAAGGAGGACGCAACATGAACAGAACGACTAAATTTATTACGAACATCACTGCGCTGTGCATTGCTCTGTCCTGCGCCGCACCGAGCGTGTATTCCAGCGGTACAGACAATGTATCCGAAGCGCCGTCAGATCATCTGTTCAGCCTGACCTTTGACGAGGAAGGCACATCGAGCGGTTCATTTTCCGCGGAATACGGCGGAACAGTCACCGAAAACGGAAATATATCTTATACTGAAGGAGTACACGGACTGGCACTGAATATAACCGAAAAATCGGCGGACAATTACCTGTCGCTGCCGGACGGACTTCTGGATAACTGCCGGGCCGCAACGTACACCTTTTGGCTGAAACCGTCCTCAGCCGATGTTCCAAACTGGCCGTTCATGACCACGTCAGAGGATGAACACGTCATGAACTATGAAAAATATGTAGGCATGCTCGCCACTTCCACATACTGCACCGCCGAGCGGTACAATAATTCCGGCAGCCGGATCAGCTCGGTAACAGCAGATGCTGATCTTTCAGACTGGAAATATGTCAGTGTCGTATTTGACGGAAGCGGAACAGATATCTATATAAACGGTATGCCCGCCGGTTCAGACGAAAAGGAAGTCGACATGTCGGGGATATTCACATCCGACTGCAAAACATGGCTCGGTCATGCAAACTGGGGCGAGGGCGAAGGCTTCTCTGGTATGATAGACGATTTTAAGATCTACGGCCGCGCGCTTTCAGAGACTGAGATACAGGCTCTCGCAGGAAGCGCTTATACTGATGAGCTGAACAGCTATCTCGCCGAAAACAACAGACTCGTTATAAAAACGAATTTTTACAAAAACGGCGAAAAGGTATTTCAGTTCGGAGACGGCGATGAGATAACGGCCGTTACAACTATAGAAAACCTTCGTCCGTCAACTGCCGAGGTGACCGTTAGCGTAGGCTCGCACGGCAACGGACCTGACACAGTTTCAACTGCATCAATACCTGTAACAGAAACAAGAAAATCCAGTTCCACCGTTACTGCAGCGCCGGAGACAGAACGCATATATGTTACCGTTTCCGATGGAATTAACACCTACGATGCCGGGAGCATATACCGCTCCGATGTCACATTCCCCTCGGAGGCGCCCGAAGACACATACGGCACAACTATGGCGGCACATGATCCTTCGATATTCAAGGATCCGGAAACGGGGATATATTACGCGTACAACACCGATGCCTACAGCGGCGAATACGAGACAGCAGACGGTGAAACGCTCACCGATACATACCCTATGGACACTTTTATGTCCGAGGATCTCATACACTGGGAGCGCATCGACAACAATTTCAGGATCCCTGAGTCTGCAGTGGAGTTCTTTGACGAGATATTCAAGCCGATGGGCTCAAACATGAACACCGGCATCTGGGCGCCGGATATGTTCTATGCCGGGGAGGACACGGAGCATCCTTACTGGCTCTACTATTCGCTCTCGACCAATGGCACGAGCTACGATTACACACGCTCCGCGATAGGGCT
>CAJFVT010000203.1 GCA_904420525.1 uncultured Clostridia bacterium
AAAATATTCATAAAATCTCTTGAAATTTTTTTCCGTCTGTGGTATTATATCATATATATGAATGAAAATTAAGTAATGAACTTAATTTTAGGGGGATCTAATATTTATACAGCGGATAGGCTGGTAAATATAGCATAAAAAAAGAAAGGAGACGGATTTTGTATGTCTATACATCTGTTCAGTCATAATAAAGCGGCGTACGAGACCGCTCTTTCAATGCTGCAAAAAAAAGGGAAGGCGGCGGTCATACACCCCACCGGCACCGGAAAATCATTTATTGGCTTCAAGCTTGCCGAGGAACATCCAAATGACAGGATCCTTTGGCTCACACCGAGCGAATACATAGTAAAAACTCAGCTCGAAAATTTACAACGTGAATCGAATTTAAGACTTAATAATATAGTATTTTTGACATACGCATCACTTATGCTCATGAGCGCGGATGAAGTATCGGAGCTAAGACCAAAATGGATAATTTGCGATGAGTTTCACCGTGCGGGAGCGAAAATGTGGTCGGAAGGCATCGAAAAGCTGCTTGCAGAGTATCCGGAGATACCGATGCTGGGGCTTTCAGCAACAAATATACGATATCTTGATAATTGTCGTGACATGGCGGAGGAGCTGTTCGGCGGAAATATAGCATCGCAGATGACGCTTGGTGAAGCGATAGTCTGCGGGATCCTGCAGAATCCTAAATACGTTGTTGCAATGTATTCTTACGATAAGGAGCTTGAAAGACTGCAAAAGCGTATTTCAGGTATCAGGAACAAGGCGTTTCGTGATGAAAACCGCAGAAAGCTCGATGCGTTGAAGCATTCGCTGGAGATGGCCGAAGGCCCGGATAAGATATTTGAAAAGCATATGACCGACCGTACCGGCAAATACATAGTATTCTGTTCCGGTACAGAAGAGATGGAGGAGCTGAAAAAAAAGACTGCAAAATGGTTCGCAGGCATAGACAGCCAGCCGCATGTATATTCGGTATATACAGGAAATGCAGAGTCGCATAAGGAGTTTGAGGCATTCAGGAGTGACAGCAGCGGTCATTTGAAGCTGCTGTTCTGTATAGATATGCTTAACGAGGGTATACATGTGGAGGATATATCGGGCGTTATCCTGTGCCGTTTAACGGTATCTCCGATCGTATATAAGCAGCAGATAGGCAGGGCGCTTGCTGCGGGACAGAAGAAGAATTCAGTTATTTTTGATCTGGTAAATAACTTTGATAATCTGTATTCTGTAAGCTCCGTCAAGGATGAAATGGAGCAGACAATGCTCTATTACCGTGAGCATGGTATGGAGGATCATATAGTTAACGAGAGCTTCGAGATAATTGATGAGGTAAAGGACAGTGTCGGGCTGTTCAACAGCATAGAAAAAAGTCTTGCTTCGTCATGGGAGCTGTATTATGCGGCAGCTGAGCGCTATTATATTGAGTATGGTGATCTGAGCATAAAAAAAAGGTATAAGACGGAGGACGGATTGTCTCTCGGTGAATGGCTGGTAGAGCAGCGTCAGATAAGGAACGGGACTGCAAAAGGGTACCTGACCGAGGAACAGATCGGTAAGCTGGACGATATCGGCATGGAATGGGAGCCGCGCGCGGACAGATCGTGGCGCGAGGGGTTCGGCCATGCGGAGGAATATTATAGAGAACACGGCGATCTTGATATGACTGCCGATCACATCTGTGCTGACGGTTACGCGCTGGGCAGATGGATAGGGATGATCCGGTCTATAAGGAAAAGCGGGTATATGGGCGGTCTTTTGAATGAGGAGCGGATAGCCCAGCTTAACAAAATGGGAATGCTGTGGGACAAGGCGGACAGCCGTTGGGAGGAAAACTACGCTGCGGCGGTAAGCTATTACGAACAGCACGGCGATCTTAACGTCCCGCGGAACTATGTGACCGAAACAGGGATAAAGCTTGGCGGCTGGCTGTGCCGGATACGTGCTTTGCATTCGGAAAAAAACAGCAGGCTGACAGATGAGGATATAGAAAGGCTCAGCAGGATAGGAATGAACTGGGAAGGGCGCAGTGAAAGCTCATGGAACAGACATTACGCGCTTGCGGAGGAGTATTACAGGAGCAAGGGTGATCTGGATATGTCCGGTTCATACCGTACTGAAGCAGGCGAAAGGCTCGGAAGATGGGTATATCATCAGAGAGAGCTTTATCATAAAGGAAAGCTGCCGGACAGAAAGATCCGGAAGCTTGAGGATATAGGGATGAAATGGGGAACGATAGGGAATTCATGGAATGTCAGATATGAGATGGCTGAAAAATACTATAAAGAGCACGGCGATCTGAATATAGATCAGGCATATGTACAGGACGGGATATGGCTTGGCAAATGGCTGGCGGAGCAGCGGAAGCAGTACAGAAACGGCACGCTGGACAATGACCGTGCAAAAAAGCTCGGCGCCATAGGAATGGACTGGCTCACGCCTCAGGAGCGGCGCTGGGAGACAGGCTTCGGAGAAGCGAAGCGGTACTACGAGCTGCACGGCAATCTTGATATCACAGCCGCATACAAGACCGATACAGGCTACCGTCTCGGTCAGTGGGTGTACACGCAAAGGAAGAATTATTCCAAGGACGCACAGCTGTCACCAATGAACGCAGAGCGTATGGAAAGACTCAGCAGTATTGGTATGGGAAAGATATGATGAGAGATAACACAGGGGAAAAGAAAAGGAGCGACAGGCTGCATGGAAAAGCAGAATGAAGGTAACAAGATAGAGCTTAACTATCCGGAAGTATGGAAACATCTTGGCGTGCGGTGCAAAACTCTTGATATATCAGAGAGAAAGCCGGTATATGAATTTTTCAAACGGGCATTTGATATAACGGCATCGTCAATTGCTCTTATCGTGCTGTCTTGGGTATTCGTTATAGTAGCAGCCGCGATAAAGCTGGAGGATGGCGGGCCGGTGTTGTATTCGCAGACGCGTGTCGGCAAGGACGGAAGGTTCTTCAAAATGTATAAGTTCCGTTCAATGCACGTAGACGCGGAAAGGCAGAAGAAGCAGCTGTTAAAGCAGAATGAAATGGATGGGCCGGTGTTCAAGATGGAAAATGATCCGAGGATAACGAAGGTCGGTTCATTCATACGCAAAACGTCATTAGACGAGCTGCCGCAGCTT
>CAJFVT010000204.1 GCA_904420525.1 uncultured Clostridia bacterium
GAAGAAGAAGATAGCAAAAGATGTGATCGATGTTATTATACTTGAAGGGAGCAATATAAGTATTAATTTTTTTTAAGGTTGATTTTTGTTTTATTATGTGGTATACTTTTAATAGGACAAGGAGGTATCATTATGCTGACTATAGAACAAATCACAGATGCGGCTGCGGCAGTGGCAAAAGAGTTTCCTATAACAAAAATACAGCTTTTCGGTTCATATGCCAGCGGAAAGAACACGCCCGAAAGTGATGTTGACCTGTTGGTAGAATTCACGACAGATGCGGTATCACTTTTTACATTGTCTGCGTTAAAGATTAGACTCGAAGAGCTGCTCGGGATCTCCGTAGATGTTGTACACGCTCCCATACCGGAGGATTCTATTATCGAGCTTGATAAGGTGGTGCCTATTTATGCAGCGTAAGGATCGAATTGTGCTGTCGAAGATATGTAATGAGATCGATATTGCGCTTGAAATGATGGGAACAGAATCATTTGAAAGTTTTGATGAAAATGAAATGAAAAAGAGAGCGGTCTGCATGACAGTGATAAATATCGGTGAACTCGTAAAGAATCTTTCATCTGATCTCAGACTATCAAATGATCATATCCCATGGAAGCTCATAGCTGGATTTCGTGATATTGCGGCTCATAAATACGGCTCTTTGAGAATGAAAGACGTATATACTACTGTAATGGATGATTTCCCGATATTGAAGGAAAATATAAACCAAATCATTTCAAAAAATGAATAATACGATGATCAAGACCATGTGTTTCTACAACGACATATGGTCTTTTTTCAACTCCAACCGTTTATCGGAAGTGAAAGGGCCCATATAACCTTTATGCCCAGCTCTGCGGCTGCCGAGAAGTCAACTCCGCCGGGCTTTGAGGCCAAGTCGATTATAAGCGTATGTGGATCCACTTTTTTTAGTATATTGCGTGTGAGCACAAGGGCAGGGATGGTGTTGAATATCACGTCAAATTCACCGATCCTGGTCTTTGCCTCATTCATCGTGAGCGGTATACAGCCGTGACTTTCAATAAGCGCGAGATCGGCAAATTTTCGAGCTTCTATGTAGGTGTTTGCGCCCATGCCGTCCAGGGATTTTGCCAGTACCTTTCCGACCTTACCGTATCCCATGACGAGACATTTGCTGCCGTGAAGCGTTATCGGAGTTTCGGATATAGCGATCTCTATAGCGCCTTCGGCCGTGGGGACTGCGTTGCGTATCGCAAGTTCGTCGCGTTTCATGTAATCGCGGTGCATAACTCCGCGCGCTTCAAGAGCTTCTGAAAGCGCAGGACTTATGCGTCCTCCAAAGACAACGGAAAGAGGATTTATACCCGCCGTAAACTCCTCGATAGTGAGAGTTTCGTCTGAAAACGGCATATTTAGACGCCTGTTGTCAAAAGAGACCGGCACGGGCAGGATAACTATATCTGCATTGAGCGCGGCGGTAAGATTTTGCGCGGGATCCAGACCGTCAGTTTTAATGTCTCTGTCGAAGCCGTAGATGATAACATCATAGCCGTCTGCCGCGAGCAGTCCTGCGAGCGTCAGCTGCCGCAGGTCGCCGCCTATAACGGAAACTGTTCTGAACAATTGCTGCATCTCCTTTCTGCTGAGACTGATCTGCAAAGCGTTCTGAGCCTTGCAGTTTTATAATATGTTTCAGATCACGGTGATGTTACAGCGTATGCGGATCAATCGTTCGCGATATAAAAAGCATACCGCTGTATAAAGATAAGATCCTTAAGCAGCGGTATGCTGTTTTTACTATTTTTGTATCAGCGGGACTGAGAATTCTCTGAAAACACCGATATTGCGGATATGACGTCATCATGCATTGCTTTTAAAGCCGCAGTCTCAATATCATGGAAAAAAGTTTTGCCGCTCAGCTGCGACACTGCGGTCCCGCCTGCTTTTGCCATGTATGTGTAGTAATTTATCTTTCTGATGCCAAGCTCGATCACTTTTTTGTAGTCCTCATGGCTGACGCCGCTGCCGCCGTGCATCACAAGCGGCACGTCAACCAGACTGTTTATTTTTTTCAGGCGTTCAAGATCGAGCCTTGGCTCTTTTAAATAAATGCCGTGTGCAGTGCCAAAAGCGCATGCGAGCGCGTCAATTCCGGTCTCATTAACGAACATCGCTGCGGTATCGGGATCCGTATATATGCTTTCATCGCTGCCGTCTGAGCCGCATTCTCTTGTTCCCATTGAACCGATCTCAGCTTCGACGGACGCACCGTAGCGCAGGGCCATTTCCACTGCTATGCTTGTGTTGGCAGTGTTTATTTTGTTATCCAGTGCAGACCCGTCATACATAACGGATGTAAAGCCGAGATCTAACCCTCTTTTTATATAGCTGAGATCCTCGCCGTGATCCAGATGCACACATACCGGTACCTTTGCTTTTTCGGCAAAGAAAAGCATAACCGGCGCGATCTCGTCCATCTTGCACAGCCCCATTTCTTCATGCACCTGAGCATGCATGAGTATGACCGGCTCGTTCAGATCTTCCGCTGCGGAGATCACCGCCTTTATGCTTGTCATGTTCGGTGTGTTGAAAGAGCCTATTGCGCATTGTCTCGCCTCAGCGAGCTTTAATATCGTTTTTAAAGTTACTAACATGGTTTATATCCTCCGTGATAGGTCGTACAGCCCCATAAATGTTCTTATAAGCGCTGTAATATCTTTTATATATCCCTGCGCGTCTGCGGTCGGGATAAAAGGTTTTGTTTTCTTTAACAAAATATTCTTTTGCCTCATAAAGATCCCTGTATATGCCCAGTGCGACTCCTGTGAGCATACATGTCCCGCAGGCGCCGGCTTCTTTTGCGTCAAGCGAGGTAACGGGACGGTCAAGTATATCCGCCTTGATCTGCAGCCATACAGGTGATGACGCTCCGCCGCCGACCGCATAGAGCTTTTCCGGAGCGATACCGAAGGACTCAAGCTGCTCTATATTGAGCATCATCTCATATGTTACACCCTCCATCAAAGCCTTGTAAAGATCTGAGCCGTTGTGCTCTAAAGTGAGACCTATCACCGCGGCCTTTGAGGAAGAGTCCATATACGGCGTCGCAGCTCCAGAGAAATGAGGCATTATGAGAAGCCCGGTAGGCTCGCTGCTCACGCTGCTGTCGAGCGCGGCATAAGACTTTTCGGATGATATTTTGTCCCTGAACCATTTGATCGCCGCGCCTCCGGTGAATGAAAACGCATAGCATATGTATGTGTTGTCGAATACGTATGGAACTACGCAGTAGCCCTTGCTGTACAGAGTCTCGCTGTCGGGTATGGAATCGAACACAGGAGTTATACATTCTACTGTGCCTGTTCCGTCGACTGCCATGCCGGGCGAGAATACTCCGGTGCCAACGGCTGCCGCTGCCTGATCGTGTGTTCCGTTCACTATCATTATGTTATTTTTTGCTCCAAGCTTCCGGGCAAGCTCCGGGATCATATTCCCGGCCTTATTAAATGCAGCGACAGGCGCTGAAAGCAAAGACTCATCGATCTCTGCGGCGCTCAGGATCTCACGGCTCCAGCATTTTTTGCGTATATCGAATGCCATTGTCCGCGCGGCTGCCGAATAGTCGATACAGGCATTTTTTGTGAGCATATATACTATATAGTCCTCCATGAGCATTACGCGCCTGACGCGTTTATATATCTCAGGACGGTTGTTTTTTATCCACATTATTTTGGGAAGACTGTACATATGATGCGGTCTTACGCCTGAGATCTCAGTGAGTCTTTTTTCACCCAAGATAGCGCGCAGCGCTTCACATTCTTCTTTGCCGCGCGGGTCGGTGTAAAGCATTGAAGGCAGCAGCACCCTGTCGTTTTCGTCAAGGGCTGCGAAGGTCTCGCCGAAGGATGTTATGCCGATAGCTGAAAGCTCGCACACATGAACTGTATCCTTTATAACTGAGCATACGGAGTCGAATATTTTTTCAGCGTCTATCTCGTGCTCGCCGGTTTTATAGCTTGCTTCATATCCCTTATAGGAGCTGTATATAAAATTCCCTTTGGTATCGTAAGCGGAAAGCTTACAGCCGGTAGTTCCTATGTCAAGTCCGCCTATTATCATAGCTCACCTCTCAATACTCACAACATCGTAACCCAGATAGTATTTGAATGCTTCTTCGAGCATATATTTTACATGACCGTTAACGACTGTGGTATGATGCTTGAAGCCTCCGCGCGCGAGCCTGATAAGCTTGCTTTGGAGATCGTTTATTTTTGCAACACCTCCGCAGCCGAAAAAGCCTTCTTCTATACTGTCCTCCGTGAATTCGCCCTCGCTGAAATAGATCGTTATTTTTCCGTTCTCCGTCTTGCAGTTTGAAAAGGTCATCGGGAATGCTGCGATCCTGCCTTCATTAGTACCCCAGCCGCTGCCCGGATCGGTCTTGTCAAACATCTTGTGCGAGGTTACTGTGCCTTTTCCGGTCATAAGCGTCTGTGCGGTGGAGCCGCAGTGGAAAAGGATCACCTTGTCCGGATCATCACCGTAATTGTTGTTCCAGTCAAGACATGCTGCGGGACCCTCTGCGGCAAGCGACAGAGCGCGCATCGTAATCGCCGAGCACATGTCGATCTCGCATGCGGCAGTTATGCCCCTGTCATTGAGATCGCTTATAAGAACGCATGGACACACGCGCAGATATGTCTCCATCTCATTCCAGCAGCGCAGGGCAATAGCATCGAGGTGGTATGCGTCGATATATTCATCGATAACAACACCTATCTTGGAAAGCATTATTCTTTTGTCCTCCGGGACTTTTGAAAGATCCGTATAGCTCTCAAGCGCGGCTTTCTTTTTTGTGACCTTCTCGTCATCATCAGATTTTGCATGGACAGCTCCAAACAGCTCTGAAAGGTCAAAACATTCAACATTTATGCCATGGCGCTGCATAGTGATCTCGTCAAAACGAACTGTCTTGAACGCGGTCGTCCGCGCTCCGATACATCCTATCGTAAAGCGCTTCATCCCATTCACAACACGGCATATACCGGCAAAATCGTGCAGGTTCTGCGCGAACTCTTTTGTCAGCGGGTGTACAACGTGCGGAGTCATTACAGTATAGGGGATCCCGTATTGCTCAAACACGTCCGTAACGGAAAATTTTCCGCAGTAGGCATCTCTGCGGTGACGGAAATCCATCTTGCCTATCTCATCTGGGTATGCCTGCATAAGTATCGGCACGCCTGCGTCCTGAAGTGCCGCAGCGGCTCCGTTTTCGTCAATAAAGATAGGCATACACAGGATAACGCCGTCATATGCTCCTTCGTGCGCCTTCAGCCAACGCGCGTAGAGCCTGCCTTCGTCACGTGTCTCTACCGCTCCGTATCGTGTTGCGTCTTTGTCCATGATGATGTAGTCATAGCCTGCATCTGTCACAGCTTTAATCATATCCTGGCGGGCGCCTTCAATAAGCTCTGCCGGCATAAAACTGCGGTTCCCGAAAAACAGCGCAAAGGTCTGCTTCTTCATGTTTCATCGCCTCCTGAAAATTTACTTTATATCTTGATTTTATCAGAAAGTGTGATATAATTATAGATACTATCATACTGAAAAACTGTAAAAACGTACGCCGGAGGGATATTTATGGCATTGATGTTTCATGACAAAGAGCTTACAGAGCTTATGGAGGATTTTTATATACTTACTGGGATGAGGATCGTTTTATTTGATGAAAATTTCACTGAGCTTGTTTCGTATCCGATGAACAGAGAAACATTTTGCACATGTATGCGAAAAAATAATGAATTCGCGGAAAAATGTCATAAAAGCGATAATATATCCTTTTGCAAATGCAGAGATACAAGGACACTTAATGTTTATAAATGTCATGCGGGACTGATAGAAGCCACGGCGCCGATATTGGAAAATAACAGGATAATAGGCTATATGATGTTCGGACAGATAACAGATATGAAGAACAGAAATGAGTTTTTGCAGCAGATGGAACGGTTATGTATAGCATACGGAGCAGATGAGGATATGAGCGGGAAGATCAGGAGGATAAAGTACAGGAGCGGACGGCAGATACTTGCCGCGGCAAAGATACTTGACGCATGCACGGGATATATACAGCTGAAGGATATGGTGCATCTTTCCGGAAGACAGCTGATCGAGCCTATAGAAGCATTTGTTGATGAGCATATGAGCGAGGAAATAACGGTGGAAAGGATATGCAGGGAATTTGGGATAAGCAGAACAAAGCTCTATAAGCTCACCGGCGAATATATTGAAGGAGGTATCGCTTCCTTTATAAAGCACAAGCGTTTGGAAAAGGCAAAGCATCTTATAAGGACAACAGATCTGCCGATAAGCCGGATATCGGACGAGGTCGGATTTTCGGACTATAATTATTTTTTGAGAGAATTCAAGCGTAAATACGGTATATCATCAAGAGCCTGCAGAAAGCAGTATAAAGAATGTATTAAGGATAAGTGAGACCGCGGCAATAGGCTCAGGCCGTATATATTCGTTTTATGTATGATAGTTTATAGGATATAAGTATTGGACAATTCGTGCATGTCTATGTATAATAAGAATATACTGTGATGAATATTGAAAAAGAGGAGAATGAGATATGGATAATAAAGAATTTCTTGACTATATGAACAGCGGAAGAGAGGTCATAGGCGGTTCCGATATCCACCTGCATATGACAAAGCTGTCGCAGGAGGCGATAAGGATAACCACCGAGATCAACAGCAGATATCATGAGCCTGAGGAGCTGCGGGAGCTGTTCTCAGAGCTTATCGGCGAGCCGGTGGATGACGCTTTCGGGCTGTTCCCGCCGTTTACAACCGACTGCGGCAAGAATATACATTTAGGAAAGGGAGTATTCATAAACTCCGGCTGCCGGTTTCAGGATCAGGGAGGTATCACGATAGGTGATAATGCGCTGATAGGACATAATGTGGTGATAGCAACATTAAATCATAA
>CAJFVT010000205.1 GCA_904420525.1 uncultured Clostridia bacterium
CCTTCAGGAACCGGTAAAGCCGCGATTCCAGACGTGAAAGTCTGCTTTCGTCAAATTCTGTTTCCTTTAGCGTCCTGTTTACAGCGTTTTCCGCCATTGCATCGAGTCTGGCCATAGTCACGGCAGTTCTTGTCTTGACAAAAACCGCATATATCAGTGACGCAGCGGCAATAAAAATACAAAACAGTTCCATATCGTTCACTTTCCGTTCCAAACGTATCCTATACCATATACCGTCTTTATGAGCTCCGGCTTCTGTGGATCGTCCTCTATCTTGTCGCGAAGCCTTTTTACAGCTACGGACAGCGCGTTTGAGTCCACAAACTCTGCACCGTCCGACCATATCCTGTCTATTAGACGTTCCCGCTGCAGTGTAACTCCGGGATTTTGTGAAAGCAGCCGAAGAAGCCGCTGCTCCGTTTTGCTCAGCTCAAGCTCCCTGCCGTTTTTATAAAACCGCATGTTTTCAAGATCAAGCTCTATCCCGCCGCTTTTTACGCCCGGTTCATTCCTGCGAAGCACAGCGTTTACCCTTGCGCGGAGCACTGCGAGGGAGAACGGCTTTGTTATGTAATCATCGCCGCCGCTTTCAAGACCGGTAACAATATCCGATTCGAGATCGTTTACGGTAAGAAATATCACAGGCGTTCCGTATTTTTCTTTTATCTCACGACATAGATCGATACCGCTGCCGTCCGGCAGGTTTATGTCAAGTATGACAAGATCCGCCTTCCCCGCCGACCGCGCATCCTCGATGCAAAATGCCTGGGATACTGAATAATCCGCTCCGCTCAGGGAAAGCTTTATTCCATCGTTTAACGCTCTGTCGTCCTCTGTCACAAGTATATGCTTCATGTCTATCTCCCTTGTTGTAGCGTTCTGTGAATATACATTCTCGACATTTCAGACTCTCCGTCACCTTGCACAAGGCAGAGAAACTCCCAACCATATCTCTCATAAAACGAAGTATGATCAGTAAGAAGATACAATGTATCTATCCCCATTGAGCTCATATCCTTGCAGACATGATCAAGAAGAGCACCTGCTATGCCTCTGCCCCGTCTATCCTTCTCTGTATAGACAGCGCATACATTCGGCGAAAGATCCTTTCTGTTGTGAAAATCATTCTCTATAACACCCATACCGCAAATGATACGGGAATTTTCCATAACCATATACCACTGCGGAACCGCACCCTCTCCGTTCAAGCATGCATCCATGCTGTCGAGGTATTCTTTTAAAGGAACACCCCATTTTTCATGGAACCAGGCGGCAGCCTGCTCCTTTAATTCCGGTCTGTCCCTTAAGCTGATGATCTCATTATCCATTTCTTCTCCTCCCGTAAAACAGATCGAGCGGACCGTTCCCTTTACCGAGATCAAGCCCGGCTTCTATCGCGCCTACCACATACCGGGCTGCGCCCAAAGCCGCAGCGCTTTTTGTTTGCCCCAGTGCGAGAAGACACGCCGCAGCGGATGAGAGCGCGCAGCCGGTGCCGTGTGTGTTTTTATTATCTATCAGCTTATGTTCGAATACCGATAAAGCTCCGTCATAAAACACGTCACAGCCGCTCAGGTGCCCGCCCTTTATGAGCACGCCGCAGCCGTATTTTTCATAAAGAGCCGCCGAGGCGTGCTCCATGTCGGCTCTCGTTTCTATTGCTTCTCCCGTTATGTATTCTGCCTCAGGAACATTTGGGGTTATTATGTCAACTATAGAAAATAACCGTTCCTTCATTATCTCAGCGCCTTCGCGGCTCAACAGCTCATGCCCGCTCGTTGAGAGCAGTATTGTGTCCAGCACAACATTACGCGGTCTGAAACGTTTCAGCAGATCGGCTATGGCTGATACCGTATCAGCATCGGCGCACATCCCAATTTTCACGCAGTCGGGGAATATGTCCTCAAACACCGCCTCAGCCTGGCGGTACACCGTGTCAGCTCCAGCGGGGATCATGTCCTTTACTCCCATGGTATTCTGCACCGTGATCGCCGTTATTGCTCCCATGGCATAAAGCCCGAATGAGGATGCCGTCTTTATATCCGCCTGCACACCCGCGCCGCCGCTCGGGTCGGATCCGGCTATTGACAAAAATGATTTCAAAGGAGCTCGACCTCCTTCTTTAGCAATGCTGCATTTTTTTCTATATCGCCCTTGAATATGCCGGAAACGACTGCCGCACCGTATATCCCGCTGCCCCTGAGCTGCGATATGTTTTCGGCGTTTATCCCGCCTATTGCATAAACAGGTACTTCCGATGCCGCAGTTATCGCTCTCAGTGTGTCCATGTCCATTTTGACAGCATCCGTCTTTGTGGATGTTCCAAACACCGCGCCTGATCCTATATAGTCGGCTCCGTCAGCAGCAGCCCTTACCGCCTGATCAACTGTTTTCGCTGTAACTCCTATTATAGCTTTACTTCCAAGGATGCACCGCGCCTCCTTAGGGTCTGCATCGCCTTGCCCGAGATGCACTCCATCAGCCCCGACCGCGGCACAAACTGAAATACTGTCGTTTATTATCAGCCTTGCCCCCAGTTCGCGGCAAATCGAAAGGGCTTCTGCTGCATATGCTATGTATTGTTCTTCCGCGATATTTTTTTCGCGCAGCTGCACCATTCCCACGCCGCCGCGTACTGCAGCGGCAATATCTTCCGCAAGAGTTTTTTGTATCATTCCCCTGTCAGTTATAGCATAAAGCTTTGAAAGCTCCAATGTAATCATCTCCGATCGTATAAAAATTATTTACAGAAATACATTTAATAAGCACAGCGCCGCCAGGAACACAGTGTTAAACAGTGTGAATACAAGCATATACTTTCCTGACCGCGAGCCTTCTGACTGTGAGTATAGTTTATATGATATAAGGCTTGCCATAGATGCGATCAATGTTCCAAGCCCTCCGACATTCACACCCTTGAGTATTTCTGAATATTCGCCTGTAAAACCGCTTAAGAGCAGCGCGGCGGGAACATTGCTTATTATCTGACTCACACCTACTGATACAGCGAATGGATGCTCTGCAGTTACCGCCGAAACAAATCCGTACACTGCAGGTATCCTGGCAAGGTTGCCTACAAGCACAAACAGTGCTACAAACGTAAGCAGCAGTCCGTAATCTATCCTTCCGAAGACGCGTCTGTCGAATACAGCGATAAGAACAACGGCGGCGATAAGCGGTACATAATGCGGTATGACATGCAGAACTGACAGCAGACATACAGCAAACAGTATAAGATATGTGATGAGCCGCTTTTTATTAAGCGCCGGATACACCGCTCTATCCTCCGGGAGATCTACAGGGTCATTCTTTATAAACCGCAGAGATACACATAGCAGCACAAAGGACAGAGCAGAAAACGGAAGCATTACAGCTGTAAATTCAGTGATCGGTATCCCTGATACCGAATACAGATAAAGATTTTGCGGATTTCCGGGCGGCGTCAGCATGCTTCCCAGATTTGCGGCTATGGTCTGCAGTACAACAACGGTTAAAAGCTGTTTTCGTTTCCCGCAGGTCTGAAACAGATCCACCGCAAATGGAACAAAGGTTATAAGCGCCACATCGTTTGTAATAAACATGCTTGTAAAGAAGCATAAAAACACCAGAACAGCCGAAAGCTCCGTTACATTTTTTGTTTTCCTGAGCAGCGCTCTGCCTATCCGTTTAAATACAAACAAGCCCTGCATACCGGCCATTACTGCCATAAGCGAAAATAACAGCGACAGCGTGCGTATGTCTATATAAGATATGTACTCCGCGTCCGGCGGTATAAGGAAGCATGAGATCACCGCAAGCAGAAGCGATATGAATAGAACGCTTTCTCTTTTGATAAAATTTAGAATGACAATCATATCTGATATCCTTCAGTCCTATTATAATTCAATAAACGAGGCTTCTGTTTTATCGTTTGATACAGGCATATTGAAATAAAGCCTTTTCCCGTCTCCTGAAAAGGATGGGTTTGGATGCACCTGCTTTTTCCAGATCACATCCTGCAGATCCTGCATGCATATAGTTATCATAGGTTTTTTGCTTCCCTTTTCGTATACATAAATATCAGGAGAATATCCGGGGTAACACCTGTCACCTGCGAACATCGTCCTATCCGGGCTGCCGTCAATATGGTTGCCGATCCCTCCTAAAGTCTCGATCTCTTCTCCGTCCTTTGAAAATCGTGCTATATAGCTCGTTGACATATCTATTCTGCCTTCAGCTGCAAATTGTCTTGTCGCCATATATGTATCATTGTCATACCAGAGCTGATGTACCGGCTTATCGGGTATCAAATGCGTTGCTTTGCTTGCTATATCCACACATGCGAGCGCGCCGAATATCGGACAGTCCTCAACGCCCATCCTCATCATGACCGAAGTTGTATCGGGACTCAGCTGCAGATGACTGACATCACAGGTGTTCGGCTTTATGCGGAGCCCTCTGCTGAGAGCGATCTCATTTATCTCGTCATCGCTCAAAAGAAAGCGGATCTCACCCGTGCTTGTGTTCAATATATAAATGCCGCATTTTTTTACCGCAATGCTGTTTTTGCCAAGGTGGTCTTCACGGACCGAAAATGGGAACAAATTTTTCTCCGCACGATGTCCCATCTTTCCGTATATCCTATATTTCACCATGTTTTTTTCTACATCATAAAGTGTGAATGACGCAATACCATCGGTCATGTCTCTGAATACGATCGTGCTGTTATCAACAAATGATGCTGAAGGTCCATTGTGGTTCATGCAGGATACTGCGCATATAAAGCGATGTGCTGATAAATCCCTGCTGCATATCCATATTTCCGTTTCTGCCGCTGACAGGTCCTTTTTCTTAGCATATACCAGCAGTTTTCCATCAGGGCTTTCAATATTTCCTCCGTTCATTCCTATAAGCGTTGAAAAGCCGCCGTTTTCTATCTTATTTATCTTTAATGTGTTCATACGCCAACTCCCGTTGTTTATAATATTGTAATATATTCTACCATAAAAAAGTCTTTAATACAAGAGGTATTTCGAGAGTAATACCCTCGAACACCCCAGTATAGGGAAGTAATTACGAAACGCTGCAGCGTTTCGCGATTACCTAGATATCTCTAACATTTTCCGTATAACGCTTGTACTCATGCGGAGTCATGTTCACTATACTCTTGAACATCTTGCAAAAATACGATGAGGTACTGTAGCCGCAGTTCAGCGCTGTTTCTGTAACATTATATCTTCCTTCCTCAAGCATCGCGCATGCATTTTTTATCCTTACGCTGTTTAGATACTCCGTAACGGTCATATTGGTTTCACGTTTGAATTTCTGACACAGATAGGATTTTGAGGTATGCACAGCCTCGGCTATTTCCTCAATTCCGTTTATAGTGCTGTAATTCTTGTTTATAAATTCAAGGATACTGTTCACATCCTCTTGATTTCCGTCAGTCCTTGCGCTTTCATCGTTATGCGCAAAGACATCGAGTATCGAAAGAAGAACTGCTAAATATGCAAATTCATCATTGCCGCTCTCCATCTTTTTTAATATTGCTGATACATAGCCCAGCTTTTGAGGCGGTATACTTATTTTTTCGTGATCAAAACAGCGCATAAGCGCAATAGATGCTTTTTCTGTGAAATATGTGTTCAGGTATTTATCAGAAAAATTAACGGCATATCTTCCATGCTCCGTTCCGCCGTTATTCTTATGGAGCTTGTGCTTTTTAAATAGGACCACATCTCCCTTTTCGACAGGTATGATCTTATTCTCGCTCATGATAGATGTTCTGCCGGACATCATAACGAACAGCTCGTGCGACAAATGATAGTGCATGTCGCGCATACCCCATCCGCATTCCCTAGCAGTGTATTCGCAGCAGAACCATGTATTTAACAGTTCATAAACGGCGGGCACCGCATACACCTCCTTTTACGCTGTGGTTATATAAATATAATACAATATTTTTTTCAAAATTTCAATATAGTTATAGAAAATATTCCTCTATTTTGTTAGAATGATTAAAATAATATAAATACTCTCTATAATTTACAGAAAGGATTGATCTTCTATGAGAAAAAAACTGACAGCCGCCGCTGCGGCTGCCGCGATCGCCGCTTCTGTTCTGCCGCAGGCAATAAATGTTTTTGCCACGGATGAAAATACAGATACGGTGAACAATTCAGTTTCCGGATACATTTCAGTTGTATCGGGAACATTGCTTGCCAAGGCGGGAAGAGCATTGCCAATATATGTTGACGACAATGATTATCCAGGTGTAACGCGTGCCGCGGGCGACCTTGCCGATGATCTGGGCTCTGTTACAGGTACCGTTGGAGAAGTTACGAATAATGTACCAGATCAGACGACCGCAGATACGGATACGGCATTTATAAGCAGCGTTGATACTGTATCGGGTACTATGCGTATAGAAAACAGCGAAAGGCTTGAAGGTACCGCGCGAGGCATTGCTGCCGTTTATAACGAGGACGGAAGTCTGAAATGTTTGTCGTTTAGCTCCGGCACCGCTTCCGTCGGAACTGACTCTCTTAGTTTTGAGCCGGTGACTGCAGAGGTCGGAGAAACTGTAAGAGCATTTTTATGGTATGAGGATAACGGAAGCCTTTCAGCAGCTCCCGCTGCCCCGGCGTATTCGGAGAATAAGGGAATAAGCTCGGTGCTTATAGGCACGATCGGAAACAGCGAGGCTATAGATGCTCTGATAAGCGATGAAAAGCTTGATGTTTCAGATATCGAGGGAAAATGGGAAAGCTTTACGATACAGCAGATCGACGACCGGATAGTGATCGCAGGTTCGGATAAGCGCGGCACTATTTATGGTATTTATGATCTATCGGAGAAGATAGGCGTTTCACCATGGTCATGGTGGGCGGATGCCGCTCCGGCTCATGCGGATGAGCTTTACATAGATCTGCCGGACGGAGGCTATACGGAGGGTGAGCCGAGCGTTAAATACCGCGGTATATTCCTGAACGATGAATATAATTTCAGTCAATGGTCCGAGTCTCTCGGAGAGGGAAATATGAATACAGAGACCTATAAACGCGTGTTTGAGCTCCTTTTAAGGCTAAAGGCGAATACCTTATGGCCCGCGATGCACAAATACTCAAACGAATTCCACTCAACCCCCGACAATGCTGCCGCCGCGGACGAATATGGTATAGTTATGGGATCATCTCATGCTGAGCCGCTGCTCAGGAACAATCTCGGAGAGCTTGACGAGTTTCAGGAAAAGTGGGAGGCTGCCAATCCGGAAAAACCGCTGTATAAGCCTGTGAAAAATGAAACCGGAACATATGTCGCATACTATTGGACGGACTTCAGCGATGAAGATGATAAGGAAGGCACATATGTATACAATAAAGAATTCCTTGAGGATTACTGGCGTGAATGTGTAAAAAATTACGGTCAGTATGAGAATATATATACGCTCGGCATGCGCGGTGTTCATGACGGTTCCTTCCAGACAAATATGGATCATGTGGAAGCTCTGCAGGAGATCATTGACTGTCAGAGAAAGATACTTGAGGAGGAGCTGTGCGGCGAAGACTCAGGCAGGAAGATCGAGGATATACCTCAGGTGTTTATCCCTTACAAAGACGTCCTCCAGTACTATAATTCAGGAGAGCTTGAGATACCTGATGATGTTACTATCATGTGGACTGATGATAACTACGGCTATATACGCCAGACAGCGAGCACAGCCGAGCAGCAGCGCGCAGGAAGAACGGGCGTATATTATCACATTTCATATTACGGTAATCCTACGAGCTATCTATGGCTCTCGACCACCCAGCCGGGACTGATACGAGAGGAGCTTTCAAAGGCGTACGACACAGGCTCCGACAGAATGTGGATATTGAATGTCGGGGATCTTAAGCCGGCCGAAAAGGAAATAGAATATTTTGCGCGTCTTGCCAGTGATGTTGAAGGGACAAAGGAGGCCGACATCTCCGAGATATACGCGCAGAACGCAAAGCGCGACTTCAATATGAGTGATGATGATGCCGCGGAATATGCTGAGGTCATGGACAAATTCTATGAGCTTGCAAATTCAAAGCGTCCTGATTTCTTCAGAACAGAGGA
>CAJFVT010000206.1 GCA_904420525.1 uncultured Clostridia bacterium
GATGTGGCGGAACTGGCAGACGCCCGGGACTTAAAATCCCGTGGGAAGAGATTCCCGTACCGGTTCGATCCCGGTCATCGGCACCAAATTCAGGAGACTGTTGCTCTGATGTGACAGTCTTTTTTAGTGCTTCTTAAATTTACCTCATTTTTTAAATATTTATTAATATTGCGGCTCAGCTGCTTATTATATCAGCTTTTATTTATTCCGCGCCAAATGCAATAGCCGCTTGTTTTGTTATTTACTGTTTTCTTCTAGCAATTCCCAGTGCCCACTTCTTCCGCTTCCTACATAGACTACGTTCTTCATCATTTTTATATGTCTCTCAATTGTTTTCTCGCTGACAGATGCTGCTTCAGCCATCTTTTTTCTTGTTATTTTAGGATTTTCTTTTATAAGCGCTATTATTATTTTCGAGATCTCAGACTTGCTTTGAACGTCACTTTGAACGTCACTTTGAACGTCACTTTGAACGTCACTTTGAACGTCACTTGTTACTTTTGTAACAGGAATCTGAATTTTAAATACATCTCCCTCTGTAAACACAGGCTGCCCACCCGAATATATTTTAGTGTACTTGTATGTGTTACGCATACCTGAGCCTAATTCCTCTGCCAATCCCATTTCGCGGAAAATTTTTGATATTGGTGGGTTTTTAGGATATGGCTGAAAACTATTTATATCAAGATTGCCGTAGCCATGCGCCTTATTAGCATTTTCCGTATAAATCCGCGTTTTTTCTATTATAAATTTTGCTGGGTATGCGCTTGAGAAATCTCTATGCGCAAGAAGATTTGAGATTATCTCTCTTAAGATCCTGTCTCTTACACTTATATTCTGCATCCCTTCTATCGCAAATGAGTCGTTAAGATGCTTTCTTCCAAATTCTAATAATCTATCATAGCTGTCTATTAAATTTGTTATTATTACATCTCTATCATCATATCTATCAATATTATCTACACGAAATATCGCATCCGTCTTATATTGAGGCAGAGCTGACATTATTGTTGTATCTTTTCCGAATAATAAGATGGCCGCCAATGTCAATCCTTCTTGCTGAGCTTGCATATCTGTTAGTATCAAACCAGCACTTCTTAAAATCTCTTCTTCATTCATTTCTGACCACGGATGATTAGCTACCCTTGCAACAGCTTTTTTTCTCGCTCTGCGAATCAATTCAATATTCAAGCATTCCAATCCCAATCCCGGAAGAATTCTGTTCACAAAATAGGTGTTATGTTTTCTTGAATATAATTCATACACCGTATCTTGATTATCAGTGATATTTATATCTGAATCATTGTTTCTGTCTAATATTTTCCCCCTGCAGCGATATACCTGACTTCCCTCGGGAACATAACAATAAAGAACGATCTTATCTTCAATATCGAATTCTTCAAGTGTCAGATAAACAGGAGGATATAATGTAACGGAATTATTTACTGATGTAACGAAGTTGCTTTTCATCTTCTGAACAGCTTCTCTTTCAACTCCTATTATGGTTCCAGAGTCGTTCACTCCAAAAATTATATGTCCGCCATACCTATTCAAAAATGAACACACTGTTTCATATACATCTTTTGTAATATCCCGTTCTGATTTCTTAAACTCAACATATATGCTTTCTCCTTCTGAAATAATTCTTTTAAGCTCGTCTGCCGTCATTGTTCCTCCTCCTAAAATATTATATATAGCTATTCTACAACAGACACAAAAGACTCATACAAGCCATTTTGTTTTCATCCCTAATAAGTTCGGCAAGCAAGTGCATACCTTTGCTTGCCTTTTTATTTATCTGAAAACTGCCGCTCCAGCCGGTCAAGATACATTTCATATTCAACGCTGCTCCGCAGCGCCGCCTCAAGCGCCTCGTCAGTCACTGCCGCCTCAAGCGCCGCTTCACGCGCGCGCTCGTCAGCCGCGCCTGTCTTTATACGCTGACGGAAGTCTCTGAGCATACCGCATATATCATCATATCTCATCAATCCGCGCATGAGCTTCGCGCTCAGCTTTGGATATCCCGTACTCACGAATGCTGTCATATTCCCGCCGGTAACAGCCGCGGGAAGAATAAAATCTTCTCCCCCGATCAGCGTGCCGCCCGCCCTTGCGTCCGCCCTGACGCACGCGTCTGTTTCAGGATCGCCTGTGAGCGGAAACACCAGGAACGCGCCGTCAATATCACCTGCTTTATACTTCCGTTTTATTATTTCCGCGTCATTGTTTTCAAGCTCCTCCGACACACATTCCGCTACTATCCTGAGTCTTGCCCCGGCACGTGAAAGCGTGCGTGCCTTTACCGCCGCGCCTCTGCCGCCGCCGATGATAACACAGAGCCTGCCGGTAAGATCGAGCATGACCGGACAACCGTTTTCCACAATAGCACCCCCGTATCTGATAATAAGATCTTTATGCTCACAGCCGTTCGACCGCTATATTTATTTTAGCATCAAAACACTTTTCAGACAACAGGCACAATATACAATATACCTGCTGTAAATTTGTACGTTATGTCTATTATCATATTTATTCGCTGCACAAAACTGCCCGTGAATTACTTCTTGCTTTTATGCCGAGGCTGTGATAGAATATACATTGACCAATACTTATTCAGGAGCATACGGCAATGACAAACAATAAAAATATGATAAAAGCAATAGCCGCTATGAGCGGCGGAGTGGACAGCTCTGTCTGCGCGTATCTGCTTCAGCGGCACGGCTGCACAGTTACGGGCGTCACACTCAGACTGATAGATAACGGAAACTCCGGAGAAAACGAGGACGCCAAGCATGTCTGCGACAGGCTTGGTATAGCGCATATGACAATAGACTTTGTAAACGAGTTCCGTGAAAACGTGATAGACCGCTTTTGCAGTGCTTACCTCAGCGGATACACTCCCAACCCCTGCGTTGAATGCAACAAATATATAAAATTTGATAAAATGCTTGAATGCACAGAGTCCATGGGCTGTGATATATTCGCAACGGGACATTACGCGCGCATAGAGCGCAGCGGCAGCGGACGATATCTGCTGAAAAAAGCCGCGGACGCTTCAAAGGATCAGAGCTATTTTCTCTATTCACTTTCTCAGCATCAGCTATCATACGTGCGCTTCCCGCTCGGCGGGCTTACAAAGGCGGAGGTGCGGGAGATCGCGGAGGCTCAAGGCTTCAAAAACGCAAAAAAAAGAGACAGCCAGGATATATGCTTTATCCCGGACGGGGATTTTGCAGGATTTATAAAACAATACAAAGAGCTTGATCCTCTCCCCGGCAGCTTTATCGATTCAAACGGAAATATATTGGGCAGCCATAACGGCGCATATATGTTCACGGTCGGTCAGCGGAAAGGGCTTGGCATAGCACTCGGCAAGCCGGCATACGTTCTCGGCACGGATACAGCCGCGAATACGGTAACACTTGGAGATAACGCAGAGCTTTTCAATCAGCGCTTGGAAGCAGACGAGCTGAACTTCATAGCCGCTGACAGGCTTACCGAGCCAGTGCGGGTCGAGGCAAAAATACGATACAGCCACAGGACGGCTCCCGCAACAGCCGTTCAGACCGATGACGACAGGCTCATAGTCATATTTGACGAGCCGCAGCGCGCCATAACTCCCGGTCAAAGCGTTGTTCTCTATGACGGTGACACAGTTATAGGCGGAGGCAAGGTGAAGCGCGCATTCGACTGACATCAAAAACAGGCGAGGCTGTTGCACTCAAAACTCAACGAGTTTGCAGCAGCCTCGTTCTGCGCTAAAAGAGACAGCCCCATTACTATTTTATTTTTTTATTATCTTTGCACTATTCCCGTTCTTTTCTATGATGTACGAATATTCATCAGCCGTTCCGTTAACTCCCCTTACCATCGATACAAGCTCATGCTCTCCGTCAGAAAGCGCCGACAGGTCAAGCTCATACTTGTAAGGTATATCTGTTTTCTCTGCAAGCGTCTGTCCGTCCAGCACATAGCTTACGCCTGCCGTTTCCTCCTCAGGAATATATGAGTAAGCATACAAAGGCAGTATGCCGCCCTCCGCAGTAAATCCATCTGCCCTTACAAAGGTGAATTTCGGCTCTGCCGGATACTCCATAAGATACGGTCCGTTTTCAAAAGCTTCATCTATTATAGCCCGGTACAAAGGCTTATCGGCAAGATCGTAGCCGCACACCTCGTACGGAGATGCATGATTAAAATACGTTATCAGCTTTACCTGCGGATATTTCATCGGTATATACCAATACATGCTCCTGAGCCTCGGCTCCGCCCATGCGGATATATCACTGTTGTCATACGGCATCGATGTGACGACTCCGCCCTCACTCACCGCAACCGGCTTTTCAATATTATTTTCCTCCATAAAATCCATTACCTGACTCAGCATATTGGGTCCCCAAGCGAAATCACCTACATTAAAGAACAGCCCCGCATTTCTTCCGGAGTTCGGATCCGCCATAAAATCACGTTTAAGAAAGCCAGATATGCCTATCCAGTCAACGTACTCATCACCGGGATAGTAAAGAGACATAGGTCTGTTCAAGGCTCCCGCATCATTGGGCGACCACATAACGGCTATGTCAGGATACTCATTATGTATAAGCTCCGCAACGTGTCTGAACGCCTTTACATATGCTGTCGGCGAATCGCCGAGACTGCTCACGTTCATCTCAGCGGCAAACCTAACTATCGTAGGCTTGTTATACTTTGAGACAGTGTCAAGCATATCCCGCATATATTCATCATTATCATAGACCTGCGTCATATCGCTCGTATTCCAAGGTATACACAAAACGCAGTTGTACTTATCAATATCCTTTACAAGCGGCATAGACAGCTCTGTTTCACGGAGATCATATTCCATATAGTCGGAATAGCAGCCGAAATCATGATCGAACTGCCGCGGCACGCCTTCATATTCATTGCCGTTGCCGTCACTGACTATCCCGGCCAGAACACCGGCGCGCGGCTCGGTCTTCGCTCCGTAGTAGACAGCATCGTCATTTGAACCCTCTGTATACAGCTCAAACTCCTTATTGCACAAAAGCTCCTCGCGTTCCGCCAATATCCTGTCTGTATCAAGATCAGGAAATCTGAAGGCATTTATATAATAACGCTGTTCCTCCTCATTGAACTCACAATTAAAGTTATAATCGCTGAAGCCGGCTTCGACATTATACGGATCATCCAGTCTGCACAGATCGTCTATACAGACATAAGTATTTACACCGTTATAATACGACTCTATCCTTACGCTGTTTATGTATGTTTCTACACCGGTATACAGAATATCGCATAATTTTTCTCCGATCGTTACCGGATCTGAATCATGTCCTATAACATCACCGTATATATAATCGGTCTTAAGATCTCTGCGCCTGTACTGCGCGCTGTCGGAAAGAATAAACCCGTACGATGCCATATCCTCTATCGCTACAGCGGCCCTGCCCTCTATCTCAACGACCGGTATCGGTATACCGTCCAGCGATGCTTTTATATCAGTCGTATATATCTCCCCAATAACACTGCCCTCCTTATGGCTGCTGCACGCCCCCGTCAAAAGCACCGCGGACAGCGCCGACGCTGCCGCCAGCATATGCATTTTCTTCATAATATATATCCCCTTTCCGTATGCTATACCCATAGTCATTTGTATTTTACGTGACATCCCTATATATTTATTATACAATAATATCAAAGTAATATCAATACAAAAATAATATCATTTATAGGAATTGCCGCTTTATATTTCTATCAACAGATACCGTTTGTAATAATTTTTTCAACGAAGGCTAATAATACATATACACCATTCTATGCATTATTCTTGCGTTATTTTACACGCTTTTGATGTTTATTATTTATTTTTTACATAAAGTAAAGAACTATTTACAATAGCTTGAATACTTTTTTACCATACGTTTTGTATAATATATTTGTTCGGACAGATACGTCCGATAAGAAAATCAATATTTAGATTTTTTAAGGAAAGAGGAGAATAACATGAAATCAAGAAACACAGTATTGGCAGTTTTATCATTGTCAGCAGTTATGGCGCTCGCAGCCTGCGGCGGTCAGTCTGACACGGCAAGTTCATCAACAGAAAGCACATCATCATCGTCATCATTCGACAGCAGCCGCGCAATAACAGTAGTATCACGTGAGGACGGTTCGGGAACAAGAGGCGCATTTACAGAGCTTTTCGGCATCGAAGAGGAAGATGCTAACGGAAACACAGCAGACCTTACAACAGAGGAAGCTATCATAGCAAACAGAACAGACGTAATGCTCACAAACGTTGCCGGTGACGAATATGCTATAGGATATGTTTCGCTCGGTTCGCTCAATGACAGCGTTAAGGCTCTTGACATAGACGGCGCTGAGGCAACAGCAGAGAATGTTCAGAACGGAACATATAAAGTATCAAGACCGTTCAATATCGTTACAAAGGACGGGCTTTCAGATGTAGCTCAGGACTTCATCAACTTCATAATGAGCAAGGAAGGTCAGGAGATATGCGCAGGAGACTACATCCCGGTAGACGCTGAGGCTGCCGCATTTGCAGGCACTAACCCCTCAGGCAAGGTGACTGTAGCCGGTTCATCATCAGTATCGCCGCTTATGGAAGAGCTTAAGGAAGCTTATCTGGCAGTTAACCCGTCAGCTGAGATCGAGATCCAGACAAACGACTCGACATCAGGCGTAAATGGCGCTATCGAGGGTACATGCGACATCGGTATGGCTTCGAGAGAGCTCAGCGATTCGGAGTCTTCACAGGTAACAGCTACAGCGATCGCGATAGATGGTATCGCAGTTATCGTAAACAGCGAGAACCCGACAGAGGCTATGACTTCACAGAATGTAAAGGATATCTTCACAGGCACCATCACGACCTGGGCTGATATAGCGTAATTGACCAAGACACGTATAAAATGAAAAGTTCGCAAGGCTGAATGTATTCCTAAGCTGTTAAGAGGTGTATCTTCAGCCTTGTGTTTTGTGCCACTGCGCACAGAAGGGAATGTACAAAAAATGAAAAAATTTATGGAAAAGGGCATGCATGTCGTATTCTTCGTTGCGGCTATAGCATCAATAATAGCAGTTTTCCTTATATGTCTGTTTCTTTTTGTCAACGGTATTCCGGCAATGGGCGAGATAGGAGTCTTCGACTTCCTGTTAGGCACAAAATGGGCGCCGTCAAATAACCCGCCTTCATTCGGTATCTTCCCGATGATCCTCGGAAGTATCTATGTTACCGCGGGTGCAATAGTTATCGGTGTTCCCATAGGAATACTCACATCTGTATTTATGGCTAAATACTGCCCGAAAAAGATGTATAAGGTACTTAAGCCGGCAACCGAACTTCTCGCCGGTATCCCATCAGTCGTATACGGCTTCTTCGGACTTGTCGTTATAGTTCCGTTGATACGCTCGATCGCAGGAGGAACAGGCAGCAGCATACTCGCTGCCTCCATACTCTTAGGTATAATGATACTCCCCACAATAATCGGAGTGAGTGAATCCGCTATAAGAAGCGTGCCTGACAGCTACTACGAGGGCTCGCTTGCGCTTGGAGCGACACATGAAAGAACGATCTTCAGAGTTATGCTGCCGGCTGCCAAATCCGGTATAATGGCCGGAGTAGTTCTCGGCATAGGCCGAGCGATCGGAGAGACAATGGCGGTCATCATGGTTGCCGGAAACCAGGCTCGTATGCCTGCCGGACTCTTAAAGGGCATAAGAACTCTTACAGCAAATATAGTTATTGAGATGGGATACGCTGCGGATCTGCATCGTGAGGCACTTATCGCAACAGGCGTTGTTCTGTTCGTATTTATCCTCATTATCAATCTGGCCTTCTCGCTCCTTAAGAGAAAGGAGAGCAAATGATGAAAGAAAAAACAGCCGTTAAGGAAACACAGCAGACTTCTGCTGTAAACGCTATCAACAATGTTACACTCGGCGATAAAATGCGCTCATACATGAAAAATCCGGCGTCTTTTATCATGATGATATTAGTAATGGCAGCCGCGGTCGTCACATTTGCAGCCCTGCTGTTCATTATCTGCTATGTACTTATCAAGGGTGTTCCTAACCTTACCCCTTCGCTGTTCGCGTGGGAGTACAACACGGAAAACGTTTCGATGCTCCCGTCCATAATCAACACACTGATAATGACGGTAGTATCTCTTGTTATCGCAATACCGCTCGGTCTGTTCACAGCTATATATCTTGTTGAATATTCCGGCAAGAACAACAGTAAGATAGTACAGATCATCCGTCTAACAACGGAGACTCTTTCGGGTATCCCGTCTATCGTATATGGTCTGTTCGGTATGCTGTTCTTCGTAACTGCGCTGCACTGGGGATATTCGATACTCGCCGGCGCGTTTACCATGTCGATAATGATCCTGCCGCTTATAATGAGGACCGCTGAGGAAGCGCTGCTTGCTGTATCCGACTCGTACAGGGAAGCAAGCTATGGTCTGGGCGCGGGCAAGCTCCGGACGATATTCAAGATCGTGCTTCCATCGGCAATGCCGGGTGTTGCTGCCGGTATCATCCTTGCGATAGGACGTATCGTCGGCGAAACAGCTGCACTTATGTATACATCGGGAACCGTTGCAGAGATCCCTTCAAGTCTCATGTCATCAGGCCGTACGCTAGCGCTGCACATGTACGCGCTCTCAAGCGAGGGTCTGTATGAAAATCAGGCATATGCAACAGCAGTTGTACTTCTGGTATTCGTACTTTTGATAAATACGCTGTCATCATTTATAGCACGCAAGCTGACCAAATCATAATTCGGAAAGGATCAACAGACCATGGATAATAAGATACCAAAATTCAGTATAAAGAACATGGATTTATATTACGGTAATTTTCATGCTCTTAAAGACATAAATATGGATATACCCGCAAACCAGATAACCGCGTTTATAGGGCCTTCGGGATGCGGTAAATCAACGCTGCTCAAATCGCTTAACCGCATGAATGATCTGGTTGAGGGATGCAAGATCACAGGTGATATCAAGCTCGACGGAACGGACATATACGGTCAGATAGACGTAAACCATCTCCGCCGCAGAGTAGGAATGGTATTCCAGAAGCCGAACCCCTTCCCCATGAGCATATATGACAATATTGCATACGGTCCGAGAACACACGGCATACGTTCCAAATCTAAGCTTGACGAGATCGTTGAGACCTCGCTCCGCAATGCGGCAATATGGGATGAGGTAAAGGATAGGCTGAAAAAGAGCGCTCTTTCGATGTCCGGCGGACAGCAGCAGAGACTTTGTATCGCCCGCGCAATGGCTGTTGAGCCGGAAGTCCTTCTTATGGATGAGCCGACCTCCGCGCTTGACCCTATCTCCACCTCTAAGATAGAAGATCTTGTAATAGAGCTTAAAGATAAATTCACTATCGTTATGGTAACACACAACATGCAGCAGGCAACGCGTGTTTCGGACAGGACCGCTTTCTTCCTCCTCGGAGAAGTGATCGAATACGATAACACCGAGAAGCTGTTCAGTGTTCCGAGTGATAAACGTACTGAAGATTATATAACAGGAAGATTCGGTTGATATCTCACTGTACTTATCCCGCCGGCAGCATAACGGCGGCAACCAGCCTATGTCAGGCTCCGCCTGTCTTCGGCTGAAAAATTATCATAGAAAGGGAATTCGGAAAATGAGAAATAAATTTGACGAACAGCTGAACCGTCTTAACAGTATGCTTACCGAAATGTGTTCATTCATAGAACAAGCGATAAGCGCAGCCGTTACAGCAATAACAAAAAACAATAAAGATCTTGCAAAAGAAGTTATCGATCTAAACGTTGATATACACGACAGAGAGCGCGATATCGAAACACTTTGTCTCAAACTTCTTCTTCAGCAGCAGCCTGTCGCAAGAGATCTGCGCACGATATCAGCCGCATTGAAGATGATCACAGATATGCGCCGCATAGGTACTCAGGCAGCGGATATATGTGAGATATATCTCGAATCAGAGCATAATCTCTCAGAGAACATGCCGGGCATCATAAGGGAAATGACCATAGAGACCATAGGCATGGTAAACAAGAGCATTGATGCATTTATCAAAAAGGATCTCAAGCTTGCATATGAGGTCGCGCAAAGCGATGCAAAGGTAGATAAGCTCTTCCTTGAAATAAAGAATATGCTTATAGAAGCTATAAAGACAAACAGTGACGGAAGCGATCAGTCGATCGACATACTGATGATCGCAAAATATCTCGAAAAGATCGGCGATCACGCCAACAATATTGCTGAGTGGGTCGCCTTCTCAATAACCGGCGAACACAGAGAATAATCTCTTTTTCGCAAAACTCCTACATTCCTGCAAAAAGCACCGTGTTAAAACGGTGCTTTTTGTGTGCTGTTTATATCAGATCATATTAGCTCATTTTCCTTAAACAGCCTGTACAGCATCGGATCAAAGCTGAACTCCTTCATAAGAGTCTCCGCTTCTCTCAATACCTTCTCTTTTTTCTCATTTGAAATGCTCGACTTGACCGCGCGTATCAGGATATTCTTCGGAGTATGAGACAGATCCACAAATTCCAAAAGCTGAGTTCTGTAGCCTGCATACTGCAGAAGATTACCGCGTATAGCATCGGTCATTAGCGCCGCCGTACGTTCCTTTATTATACCGTAACGCGTGAGTATCGCAAGCCTGTCGCTTTCCATCTGCGCGTTCAGCTCATGCTGGCAGCACGGAACTGAGAATATAAGCTCCGCTCCCCAGCTTACCGCGTTAAAAAGAGCATGATCAGTAGCTGTGTCGCAGGCATGCAGGGATATGACCATATCAGGCTTCTCGCCGCATTTATAGCCGTTTATATCCCCCACCTTAAATGTCAGACCGCTGTAGCCGTAACGCTCCGCAGCGGCAGAGCATTCCGCTATAACATCCTCCTTGAGATCAAGACCGGTAATATGCGCGTCTATGTGCATTATCTCAGTGAGATAATAATAAACGACAAAAGTAAGATACGACTTTCCGCAGCCGAAATCGATTATATTTATTCTCTTGTAATTTCGGGTCCGCGGAAAAAGATGTGTAAGCAATATCTGACAAACCTTGACAAGGCGAAAATTACAGGTATAAGCTTAACATGACTTGTCAA
>CAJFVT010000207.1 GCA_904420525.1 uncultured Clostridia bacterium
CGGTACAACGGCATACAGAAACTGCGCGTTCCTTATAAACAGATCCAGCTTCAGCAACGACAATGTCAGCTGGAGAACGAGCGCGTTCGAAAACCTTGGATTTTGGGTATATACAGACAGAAAGCAGGTATATTCAGATATAAGGCTGCAGGACGGGAAAAAGGTGGTCGCCAGCGGATTTTGCAACGGAGGATATCCTATCGAAGATCCTTCTTGGACCAATGACGAGCTTGACCGCGCTATGAAAAGCCGCTACGGCGATGACTGGAAGGAGGATCTGAAGAGATACATTGCAGAGAGCAAAGGGGCATCGGCCGTAGAAACAGACTGGGATCATGCTATGTTAATTCAATGGTTTGGCGAGGATGCGGATGAAGTTTATGATATTCGCAGCAGCGGATTTTTGATGGAATTTGACGAGAGCGTTCCTGACGAGGAGATACTTCGCCCGGCAGATTTCAAAGACTTTTATCTCGGCTTTACCGAAAACAATGCGTTTCTGAACAGGCTGACCGATCCGGATACATCTAAGTGGATGAAGATAGTGACTACTGAGGATTATAACAGAACATATCATCTTGAAAATAATTATTGGGGAACGGTCTCGGAGGAGCTTATAGAAAAGCAGATAACCGATCAGGAGGATTCGGTAAAGCTTGCAAAGATAGAATATGAGCCGTACCTGACGGTGCCGTCCGAAGAAACATACCCGTTTGTGACGGATGTGTCGGTATTTGACTCCGGAGGAAATAAGACCGGAAGGATAGGAATGGAGGTAATGACTGTTCAGGTCACCTTTAACCGTGATATGGATACGGAGGTGCAGCCCGAGGTGTATTTCGGACCTGCTGAACCGTATACTGATTTTTCGGTACGCGGAGACTGGATAAGTCCGCGTGTCTGGGAGGGGACCTACGCTGTAAAGCCTTCCATAGGAGACGGCATACAGTATTTTCGCGTTTCCGGCGCTGCGGCTGCGGACGATGCATGGCTTGTGACTGGTGAGGACACCGCAAGGTTTATGTTTGAGATCGTCACGACAGGCGCGGAGTCCATGCAGCTGCAGGCTAACGGAGTGACGGATGCCGTTGAGCTTGAATGGAGTCAGGACGATCAGGATACCGTTGCCGGATATAATCTTTACAGGAGCGGCAGCACGGACGGTGAATATGAGAGGATAAATACCTCTATAATAGCTCCGGACGTCAGATCGTATACGGATACTGATGTTGAGGCGGGAAAGACTTACTATTACAGGTTCACCATTGTCCAGACGGATCTCACGGAGTCGGGATTTTCTCAGACGGCGGAGGCGACCGTATATGACAATATAGCGCCGGTAATAGACCATACTCCCGAAACGGAGACCGCGGCGGGCGCTGCAAAAAGCATAGGAGCGGAGATAATGGATAATATAGGCGTTGAATACGTATTGCTCAGCTACAGGAGCGCCGGATCGGACCGGTGGAAAACGTTATCCATGAGCAGTCTGAACGGCGATACATACATAGCGGTGATCCCGGCTTCCGATACCATGGAGGCGTTTGAATATTATATAGAGGCGTCTGACGGCAACAGCATTGTATATTCGGGCTCGGCGGAGGAGCCGTACAGAGTGGCGGTTACGGAGACGCCGGTCATATATAATATCACACCGGCTGAGAGCGATATAAACGGCGGAGGCGTATTTATACTGACAGGCGTGAATTTTAAGGAGGGCGCCGCCGTATACATAGGCGGAAAGGAAGCTGAAAATGTGACCGTTAAAAGCGCGGGAGAAATAAGCGGTACACTGCCCGCCAATAATGAGGGAGCATACGATATACGCATAGTAAATCCCGGCGGAGGCGAGTACACTGCGGCAAAGGGCATTACATATAAAAATATGACGGGAAGCATCGTGCTTGAGAATGCGAGAGGAAAACGTGGAAGCTTAGTTTCCGTTCCTGTAAGAGCCGAGGGGATAACGTCCATGTCATCCGCGGAGTTTACTCTGAGCTTTGACGAAGACAGGCTGGAGTTTATCGATATACAGAAGGGTATAACTACAGAGGGATTTAACGTTGAGTATGAGAGCGCGGACGGGAAAATAACCATCAGGATGACAGGCGGAGAGCTGACAGGCGATGCGCTCTTATGCAGTATAAATTTTAGGATCAAAGAGGATGTGACCTTTAGTTTTGCAAATGTGACCTGTGAAAGCGCCTATATAAACGGAGCTGCGGCTGGAACGGGCTCAGCGTATGTGGACTTTGAAAACGCTTATACCGTTTCAGGCAATGTCAGGTACTATTCTGATGACAGCGCCGTGGAGGGCGTGAGCGTAGCCTTCGGAAGCAGTGAATTTAAGACCGATACGTCCGGTCATTATGAAACAGGGCTGCTTAATGATGACACATACCGTATATCGGTTTCAAAGAGAGGAGATCAGCGCAATATAACCGCTTATGATGCGGCTCTGGCTTTGAGATATTCGGTAGGCATCGAAGAGTTTTCCGATGCGCAGAAGCTCGCCGCGGATGTGAACGGCGACGGAGAGGTAAACGCGGTGGATGCGTCCCTTATACTTCAGACAGCGGCCGGAAAGTTGAACGGAGATTTCCCCGGCAGCGGCAAGCAGTGGGAGTTTATGCCGAATAATTATGATCACCGTGTAGCGTGGTATGAGACCATTGATATAGACGCGGTAGAGCTCGGCGATACATCAGGGAACTGGGGTTCGGCAGAGGCGCTTGCGGGCGGAGGCGATGAAGCGGCAGTATACAATGCTCCGGCAGGCAGCAGGGTGCTGAGGATACCTGTAGCGCTTGACGGAACGTCTGCGAGCGGTGATATAATAGGGATCGATATAGGGATAGATATATCAGACAGCATGATCCGCTCTGCGGAGTTCAAAGCAGCCGAAGCGGCCGAAGGATGTATGATCGAGCAGTCAGAGAAGGACGGTATGCTGCGGCTGGCTGTGATGAGCGCTTCGGCGATGGATATCACGGCTGATCCGCTGCTGATCCTGGAGCTTGAGCTGAATGAGCCGCTTGAAGATGAGCTTGCGCTGGATATATCGTATATCAAGCTTAATGAGGTAAGCGCGGCGAAGGACCTGGAGCTTAAAATAAAAACGCTTGAGGCGGCAAAGCCGGATACGCCGCCTGTTCAGGGCGAACTGCTGGAGGTGACGGCGCCTTACATCGAGTCGGATATCGATATGTCGGAGGCGGCAATGTACGCGGCAGGTTATTCGGCGGACGGCAGGCTGCTGTATGTGTTCAGAGCGGAAGGCGGCAACGGTCTGTTCAGTATCAGTGAAAAAGTGCCTGAGACCGCTGATCATATAAAAGTGTTTCTGTGGGATGAAAGAAATATGAGACCTTTTATGTGACGAGGATGAGAGGAGGAACGGAGAAATGAAGAGAAGGATAATTGCTGTATTTATGACTCTGGTGATGCTGTCAGGCTGTATAGTAACGGCAGGCGCGGAAACAGGAAGCCCGGCTGTACCGTCCGGTACGGATACGGCAGAGCGGGAGCATGCTTATGAGCCGTTCGAGGAATATGAGAAGGCTCAGTATATCCGCGAGCGTCCGTATGAGGAAGGTGTTGTTGTGTTCAAGCAGAAAACAGGAGGTATAAGCCTGTTTGGTGAGGACAGCGGTCTTGAGGAGCTGGGGCTCAGCGGTATTGAAAAGCTTGAGCTGAACAGCGGTATCGGTCTGTTTTCAGAGGAGACGGAAGCCGTATACAAGGCTCATACATCGGGGGATGTGTGGGAAACGGTAGATAAGCTGAACGAGCGCGAGGATATAGTATACGCGGAACCGAATTACAGCTTTTATGCGGCAGGCGGTGAGACCGCTTCATCAGGAGACTCTGCGGCTGCGGAGCAATGGTATGCGGAGGATATAAGCCTGCCGCAGGCATGGGAGCATCTCAGGGACAGCTGGTATTCCGATGGAGGGAATGCCGATACTGTCGTTGCCGTTATCGATACCGGAGTGGATTATACACATCCCGATCTGCGCGGTGCGATGTGGGTAAATACAGGAGAGATACCCGGAAATGGGATCGATGATGATGGCAATGGGTATGCTGACGATATTTACGGCTGCTCTACAGTTTCGGACAGGACCGAGCATTCGGGAGACCCGATGGACGATCACGGACACGGCACGCATGTCGCGGGAATAATAGGGATGGATCCGTATAACGGTGTAGGAGGAGCCGGTGTTGCATACGGCTGCAGGATAATGGCGCTGAAGGCGGGGCAGTCGAGCGGACTGTTTTCCGCAACGGATATCGCGGAGGCTGTAAGCTATGCTAGCATGATGGGCGCGGACGTGATAAATATGTCGTTTGTATCATATGCGGATTCGTATCTTGTGAAAGAAGCGCTTGCGGACGCGTTCGGCACGAGTGTGCTTGTTGCATCGGCGGGAAACGACTATATCCCGGCGATGCCGGAATTAGGAGGTCAGAATGCGTATCCGGCAGCATATGACTGGGTGATAGGTGTTATGGCATATGGAAAGGGTGGAAGCTTCGCGTCGTTTTCAAATTTTGATACATGGCCGGACAGCGGCGGGGAGTATGAGATCGCGGCGCCGGGAGTCGATATATATTCAACACTGCCGGGCGAAAGGTACGGGAACTGGGCCGGAACGTCTATGGCCGCGCCCGTTGTATCGGCTGCGGCGGCTCTGCTGCGCGCAAAATATTCAGATAAGACGCTGTATTCGTCAAGATACATAATGGGTCAGATAGTCGGCGCGGCGAACGGCACTATAGAGCTCAACGATCCGAATTACAGAGAGTGCAGCTTTAAAAAACTCGATATATATGAAGCTCTGACGCTTGCCCCCGAGCCGGATGTGAGCTATAAGGAGTTCTATATGTTTGACAGCGCGGATATCGACAGCTGGAACGATGGCGATGGTTACGCCGACGCTGGTGAAACGATAGATCTCGGTATCGTTCTGCGCAACCGTTGGGGCGGCGCCTCGGACGTAAGGGTGAGTATCGACGCCTTGAGCGAGGGCGGGATAGAAGATCCGTACGTATCGATAATTGAAGGAACAGTGGACTATGGCTCTGTCGGCACATATTCCGAGGATGATAACGGTCTTATATACGAGGAGGATATGATAACGGGAGTTTCATCGCCGTTTCGGATAAAGATCAGCAAGGACACACCCAATGATCACGTTGTAAAGCTGAATCTAACTATTGAGGCAAAAAACGGGATTGACAGCTCGGATAATGAGAGCTATATATCCGAAGATGAGATATCCTTTGTGATCCAGAACGGAAGGAACATAAACGGAGTTATCAGGGAGGATACTACACTTACCAACGATTATTACTGGATAGTCGATAATGCGATACTGATCCCCGAGGGCGTCACACTCAGCGTTGAGCCGGGGACTCAGATACAGTTTTATCAATCGGAGCCGTACGGTATATATGAGGAGCCGAAGTCGGTATATATAGAGGCTGAGGGCAAGCTTGATATTCGAGGGACCTGCGATGAACCGGTCGAAATATTCCCGAGCGAGACATTTTACGGCTATTCTGTCAGCATACGGGGCAACGCGGACATACGGTACGCAAATATTATTAATGCGGACATTGACGGGAATATATGTGATCACACAAATTTTGCATATGTGGAAGGTTCGCAGAACAAAATACAACTGAATGAATTTACTAACAGCAGTGTAAAGGATTTTCTTCCTATGAGTGCTTATCGTGATATTGTTGCTAAGAAAACGTATGCCGTGAACAACGTACAGTTTGATAGCTGTTCCTGCGGTATGGCGCTGAATAGCTTTAAAAACTGTGTTTTTCTGGGTAATTATCAGACAAGACATGAATGGCCGCAGGATCATGTATACCCCTTAAAACTAGAAAATTGCGGTGTATATATGTATGACAGCAGGGATCAGATATATTCCGATATCTTAGAGCTAAACGGCAGCAAATACGTTGTTTGTCAGTTCCCTGAGGGGATGCCGGTAACAGAGTTCGGAGAGGATGTTCGTACATATGACTGGCAGTATAGATTTTTCAAATATATCGCCGAAAAAAAAGGAGGAGAGCTGGC
>CAJFVT010000208.1 GCA_904420525.1 uncultured Clostridia bacterium
TCTATAGCGGTCAGGGTAGTAACGTCCATATCTTTCAGCTCCTCGATGATCTGCCGTCCGGCCATATCCTCCATATCGAGCTGTGGACTCAGCTGCTCGGTCTGCTTAGGCTTTTTATACAGCTTATCGGTATCGCCGTCCACTATCTTTTTAAGTATAGCCTTGGCGCGCTTTATCACCTCCTGCGGCACTCCCGCAAGAGCCGCGACCTCTATACCATAGCTCTCATCCGCGCCGCCGCGTACTATCCGCCTCAAAAACGTTATCTCATCACCGCGCTTGTTGACCGCTATACGGTAATTCTTTACTCCGCTGAGCTTATCCTCAAGCTCTGTAAGCTCGTGATAATGAGTAGCGAACATGGTCTTGGCGCCTATCCTCCGCTTTGAATGGATATACTCCGCTACCGCCCAGGCTATCGCCAGCCCGTCAAAGGTGCTTGTGCCGCGTCCGATCTCATCAAGGATTATGAGCGAATCCTTCGTGGCATTGTCAAGTATATTGCTTACCTCCGTCATCTCAAGCATGAAGGTGCTCTGCCCCGACGCAATGTCATCGCTAGCTCCCACTCTTGTGAATATCCTGTCCACTACCCCTATATGCGCCGATGATGCCGGAACGAAGCTTCCCATCTGTGCCATCAGCGTTATCACCGCAGTCTGACGCATATACGTGGACTTTCCCGCCATGTTCGGCCCTGTTATTATCAGCATCCTGTCGTCATCGCAGTTCAAATAGCTGTCATTCGGTACAAAAATTATATCGCGCGACAGCCTTTCCACTACCGGATGACGTCCGTCCTTTATATCTATAACTCCGCAGGCATCGACCTCGGGCATCACGTATTTATTTTTATATGCCGCCTCCGCAAACGAGCATAAAACGTCCGTCACCGCGATCACATCCGCCACATGCTTGAGCCTGTCCAGCTCACGCGAGAGCGAAACGCACAGCTCGTTATACAGCTTTATCTCAAGCGCGACAAGTCTTTCGGACGCGCCCAGGATAGTGTTCTCGACCTCCTTGAGCGCCGGGGTTATATACCGCTCCACATTCGTTAACGTCTGCTTTCTTATGTAATCATCAGGTACCTTGTCGCGGTAAGAATTCGTCACCTCTATATAATATCCGAAGACCTTGTTGTAGCCGGTGCGCAGCTTTGGTATCCCCGTCCGCTCGCGCTCCTCCGCTTCGATCTGCGCAAGCCACTGCGCACCGTTCTCCTTAGCGTCGCGCAGCCGGTCAGCCTCACTGTCATAACCGCGCCGGATCATCCCTCCGTCTCGCACTATAGAGGTGGCCCTCTCCTCGTCTATCGCCCTTTCTATAAGCTCCCTGACATCCTCAAGCAGATCAAAGCCCTTCATCATGCCTGTGAAAATTGGCGACCGGTAGCCCGAAAGCCTTAGCTCCAGCTCCGGCAGCTGCATGAGCGTCTGCTTGAGCGACACAAGATCCTTAGGCGTGACCGTCATTACCGAGATCCTGCTGATGATACGTGAAATATCATATGTCCTCGACAGCACCTCACAGAGATCATCACGCCCCATAGCGTCATCCACAAGCTCCTTGACGGACATCAGACGCTTGTTTATGTCGATCGGGTTCAGCAAAGGCTTTTCCATCCACTGCCTGAGCTTCCTTCGGCCCATCGATGTTTTCGTTTTATCCAGCACCCAGAACAGCGAACCGCGCTTGGACTTGTCGCGCATCGTCTCGGTTATCTCAAGGTTCCGTCTTGTCGCATAATCCAGCTCCATATATTCGTTTATCGAATATACGGAAAGCTTGTTTATATACTCCACATTGGCCTTCTGCGCATACCGGATATATCTGACCGCGCCGCCTACCGCCGCGGTCACCTCTCTTTTTCCCGAAAGCCCCAGCTCGTCTATGCTCTTTCCGAACTGCGCCGACACAAGCTCGTCTATCCCATCCTCGAACAGCTCGTTCCTCCGCTCGCAGCTGACACCGAAGCTCTCCTCCAGCTGCTTAGCCAGTGGTCTTGAGAACTCATCGTTTATAAGTATCTCCTTTGGTCCGTAGCTCGCCAGCTCGTCTATTATCTGCTTGTCCTCCGTTAGCTCCGCAGCGTACATCTCGCCCGTAGATACATCCGAAGCGGCAAGCCCTGTCGTGCCGCCGCTCGAATACAGGACGACGAGGTAGCTGCTGACTCCCTCGTCGAGTATCGCCTCATCGACCGCTGTACCCGGAGTTATGACCCGTATCACCTCACGGTCGACCATGCCCTTAGCCTTTTTCGGATCCTCTACCTGCTCGCAGATAGCCACCTTATGTCCGTTCGCTATAAGCCTTGATATATACACCTCCGCGCTGTGGAACGGAACCCCGCACATAGGCGCGCGCTTTTCCATACCGCAGTCACGTCCGGTGAGGGTCAGCTCCAGCTCGCGCGAAACAAGTATGGCATCATCGAAAAACATCTCATAAAAATCACCCAGACGGTAAAAAACAATACAGTCCGGGTATTCCTTTTTTGTTTTGAGATAATGCTCCATCATCGGCGATATTTTTCCTGCCATCAGCTTTGTTCTCTCCTTTAATTATTACAGTATATCAGTATCAGCCGCAGCCGCCGCAGCTTCCGCAGTCGTGTGTGCAGCCGCCGGTAGAACCGGTTATATAAAAATTGATTATCGTGTTCACCTGATTGACCACCGCATCGAATTTTGCCTTCGCATCAACATATTCCTTTATGAGCGGCGCCTTCTCACAAAGCTCCTCAAACGCCTTGTTGTTCTTTTCGACAGCCTCCTCCCTCGAAAGCTTTCCGTTCTGCATATCTCTCGCAAGATTTATCCTGTTCAGGTTGAACTCCTTCATCGCCTCCTGCGACTGCTCGTCCTGCTGCTGTGCTATCTCCGCCGCCTTATAAGCCTTCATTTCCTCGGAGTCCCTTATCATCTCTCCAAGCTCTCTTGTCTTTTCAAATATCGTCATAATATCCTCCTGATATATTTATCTTTTAGGTGATCGCGAAACCTTCGTTTCGCGATCATCTGTATCTATCTTTCTGTCAATTCTCCCTCAAGGCTCCACTGCCTTGCGCCTGTTATTTTTACGCTGACATATTGTCCCTTAAGCGACTGCGGCGCTTCAAAATTCACGATCTTGCCGCTGTCTGTCCTTCCGGTCATCATATTTTTGTCTGTCTTGCTGCCGCCGTCAACCAGCACCTCCTCGGTCCTGCCGACATATTCGAGGTTCTTTTCCTTGCAGATCCTATTCTGCAGCTCCAGAAGCTCATTAAAGTTCCTGTGTATCTCCTCGTCCGAAAGCACAGGCTCAAGCTTCGCCGCCGGAGTGCCCTCGCGCCGCGAATATATGAACGAGAAAATACTGTCGAATCTCACCTTGCTGAGAACATCGAGCGTTTCGCGGAAATCCTCGTTGGTTTCCGTCGGGAACCCGACTATAACATCGGTAGTCAGAGCTATACCCTGTATCTCACGCTTTACCTTGTCGATGATCTCCAGATACTGCTTCTTGTCGTAATGGCGGTTCATCTCCTTAAGCACCCGGTCCGAGCCGGCCTGGAATGGCAGATGCAGCTGTTTGCACACCTTGTCACAGTCGCGTATCGCGTATATCAGCTTATCGCTCAGATCCTTCGGATGCGAGGTCATGAACCGGATACGCCTTACGCCTTCTATATCGTTCACCATTCTCAGGAGATCGGCAAAATCGATATCAAGCTCAAGATCCTTTCCGTAGGAGTTAACGTTCTGACCGAGAAGCGATATCTCTGTAGTACCGCCCGCGACCAGCGAGCTTATCTCCGCCATAATATCCTCCGGCCTGCGGCTGCGCTCTCTTCCGCGCACATACGGGACTATACAGTAGGTGCAGAAATTATTGCAGCCGTACATTACCGATACCCATGCCTTTTCAGTCTTATCTCTGAGGATCGGTATCTCCTCGGCTATAGTTCCATCGCTGTCGGTTATATCGACAACGACACCCTTTTCGGTCATCGTCCTGTAAAGAAGCTCCGGCATCCGCCAGAGCGCGTGCGTCCCGAATATAAGATCGACATGGTCATGAACACGTCTGATCTTTTCACAGATGTGCTCCTGCTGCACCATACAGCCGCAGACCGCGACCATCATTTCCGGACGCTCCTCCTTCATATGCTTGAGTATCCCCAGCCTTCCGAACACCTTCTGCTCCGCATTTTCTCTCACGGCGCAGGTGTTGTATATGACCAGATCCGCCTCCGAAGCGTCCTCCGTGAAGCCGAAGCCCGCCTCGCTCAGCATCCCCTTGATGCGCTCGGTATCATTCACATTCTGCTGACATCCGTAAGTCTCGGTATGCGCAAGACGCGTCCTGCCGTTCTTTACGGCAAAGTTCGCGTTATCCTCTCTTATCTTAGCAAGGTACCCTGCTGATACTGCCCATTGTTCCTCTGTTATATTGGTAGCTGCCATAAACCTGCCAATAACTCCCTTCAAAATTCTTTAGTGCCTGTCAGATCTCGTAATCCACGACCCGTCTTTCCTTTACGTACGGACGGACATAGTTCGCGCCGACGGCCTTGTGGTCAGGATGGTTCTGATATATCTCCAGATCCTCACGTGTTTTGAATGTGCTTACGAGCACGACATCCGAGGCCGACTCTGTCCCGTTAAAATTTATCCCGACCTCTATATCCACTATCTCATCTATGCTTTCCCTGAGAGCCTCAAGGTTTTTCTTTATAGCCGCAGCGCGCTCCGCAGTGTCCTCACCGTCAGCTATCCTCCATATAACTATATGCTTTATCATAAATATGATCCCTTTCCTTTATACTCATTATTATTTTGCCTTAGATGCATTGCTGTACACAGGCATGATAGAAACATTCCGAACTTTATTATAACACTAATCAAAAAAATTTTCAATCTTTTTTCTGATTTTAATTGTTTTTATTTGTGTTTAGTGGTATAATATCATGGAAACAAATAAAAAGCAACAGCTAACAGGAGATGTGATATGAAGGTTTCAAAAGTATTAAAATATATGGCTTTCACAGGCGGGATACTATGCGCAGTCAAGGGGCTTGACGACCGCCTTGAGACCACGCACTATATCATAGAATCACCCAAGCTGCCGGAGGAATTCGACGGATTCCGTATCGTTCAGGTCTCCGATTTCCACGCTTCGAGCGTACCGGGGCTGGTCGAGGAGGTACGCAATGAGGATCCGGATATAATCGTGTCCACGGGCGATCTCGTACATGACCGCGGCTCCTACGAGCCGGGGATACGTCTCATAAACCGTCTTATGGCTATCGCCCCGGTCTATACAGTAACGGGCAATCACGATCTTCGCCGCCCTGATTATAAAAAATTCCAGCGTGATCTTGACAGCACAGGCGCCGTGACTCTGCATGACGAAACAGTGCTGCTTACTCACGACGGAGCGGAGATAGCTCTGAGCGGGATAGAGGATCCGTTCTCAGAGGACGGCAAAAGGGTCGAGCAGTCGGTGCGCGCATCGCTCGAAAAGCTCTGTGATTTCGACGGCTATCATATAGTCCTGTTCCACAGGGCCAACCATATGGATCTTTTAAAGAACCGCGGCTTTGATCTCGTGCTTTCGGGACATATGCACGGCGGACAAATACGGCTCCCTAACGGGCGCGGAGTATGCTCGCCGAAATCCAGCTGGGGCAGCGGAGCGCCGCTTCTGTTCCCGAAATACTTCGCGGGCCATTACAGGCACCGCGGCACAGACATGATCGTGAACAGGGGAATAGGCAACCCGATGATAGTCCCTCGCATATTCAACCGTCCGGAGCTTACGGTTGTGATACTGAGAAAAGCCGATAAGCACCGGTAACATGTAAAATATCGAAAAAAAAGACAGCGCAGCTGTCAAACAACAAAAGGAGAATAAACAAAAATGGAAAGAAAGCTAAAAACCATTTACACCTGTCTGCCTGAGGGCAGACACAAGGCGCTCACTATGAGCTATGATGACGGACGCTCGTTTGACAGACGTCTCGTTGAGATATTCAACAAATATGGGATCAAGGGAACCTTCCACCTAAACTCAGGTCTTATGGAAATGGACGATCAGGCCGGCTACAGAGTGCAGCTTGACGAGATAAAGGAGCTTTACAAGGGCCACGAGGTGAGCTCACACACGATGTATCATCCGACGATCGAACGCTGTCCGCTCGACCAAGTGGTACAGCAGGTCATAGAAGACAGAAAGATCCTTGAAAAAGCTGTCGGGTACCCCGTGCGCGGCATGAGCTACCCTAACGGCTCGGTAAACGAGGATATTGTAAAGCTGCTTCCGGCCTGCGGCATAGAATACTGCCGTGTTGTAGGGAACACGGACGATTTCGCATTCCCGGACAACTATCTGCTCTGGAAATCGACCTGTCATCACAATCATAACCTGATGGAAAACGCAAAGCGCTTCGCGGAGCTGCATAAGACCCAGTATCTTTACCTGATGTACGTATGGGGACACAGCTATGAGTTCGACAATAATGACAACTGGGATCATATCGAAAACTTCTGCAGATACATAGGCGGCAGAGATGATATCTGGTATGCTACGAATATAGAGATAGTGGACTACATGAATGCCGCAAAGAACCTTAAATATACAGCGGCGGGCGACATGGTATTCAACCCATCCGCAATGCCGGTATGGATATCGGTAGACGAAAAAGTTCACAAGGTCGAGGGCGGAGCATGCATCGAGATATGAGAAGGGCGTTGGCATGAAGGAATACGAGCTTTTTGAGCCGGTGCGCAGTCTTTTTGAGCAGGAAGGCTACAAGGTGAACGCCGAGGTGAAGGACTGCGACATAACAGCTGTAAAAGACGGCAGACTCATAATAGTAGAGCTTAAGCGTTCGCTTTCCGTGTCTCTGCTTTCACAGGCGCTCAGGAGACAGAAAACAGGCGCGGAGGTCTATATAGCCGTGCCGAAGCCGAAGCGGTATTCCCCAAAGACCTTCCGGGATACTCTTTATGTAATAAAAAAACTGGAGCTCGGTCTTATATTCGTAAAGCTCCTTGATGAGCATTCATATGCCGAGATCGTGCATGAGCCGGAGGAATTCGTGCCGGTAAGCACCAATTACAAAAAGCGGCGCGAGATAATGCGTGAGATCGGCGGCCGCCATGCCGCCGATACCAACACCGGCGGCGTTACAGGCCGCAGGATCGCTACGGCTTTTACCGAAAAATGCGTACAGCTCGCCTGCATACTGATAGAACAAGGACCGCTCACGCCCAAGCAGCTGCGCTCCATGGGCGCCGATGAGAACTGTTCGGGCATACTCTACCGCAACAGCTACGGCTGGTTTGACCGTCTCGGGAACGGGATATATGCCGTTAATGAAAAGGGCAGAACGGAAATAAACAACTATCCGGAGCTTTATGAATATTATTCATCACATTCTTGTCATATTTAACGACATTATAAGACCATTTAACGTTATGTTGTGACAAAATAACGATTTTATGACATATTTATTGCAAAGTTTATATGTTTATGATATAATTTGATTGCTATTTAGCAAAAATAGAGGATCGGCGCTGACCGGATAAATTTTGTATAAAAACCGTTGCTTCGCCGGCTCTCAATCAAAAAAACATGGAGGTAACACTATGTCAAAATTTATTGCATTGCTGTGCGCTGCAACAGTTGCGGTAAGTGCATCAGCTGTTTTTGCTGCTGACGCTGACAACACCGATAACGATGCGGCAGCATCAGCTACAGCTACGGCTACTGCAACAGCAGACACTGAGGAAGAAGCTTCAGCAACAGCTACCGCTTCAGCTTCGGCTACTGCAACAGCAGAAGCTACAGAAGCTCCGTCATTTACTGACGTTGACGAGGATGCCTATTACGCTGAGGCAGTTGCTTTCTGCGCAGAGAGAGGTCTTTTCAACGGTGTTTCAGAGACTGAGTTCTCACCTGAGACAACAATGACAAGAGCTATGTTCGCGACAGTATTCGCAAGACTTGAAAATGCAGATCTTTCAGGTGACTACACCCTTACATTCAAGGATGTAACAGACGAATTCTATGCTCCGTACATAGCATGGGCAACAGAGCAGGGCATCATGGAAGGCTACAGCGCTGACGAGTTCGGCCCGAATGACTCTATAACAAGAGAACAGGCTGCAAAGATGATCTATGCTTATATGTCAAATGTTTCTGACGAAGAGCTTACATCTGACGAGGCTGCAGATTACACAGATGTCGCTTCAGTAAGCGACTGGGCAGCAGAAGCTATCGAATACAACATGGTTGCGGGATATCTTCTTGCAGACGAGGACGGAAACATCAATCCGCAGGATGCGCTTACAAGAGCAGATGCTTGCTATGCAATAGCAACCGCAGTTCAGGCTCTTGAGGCTGCAGAGGCTACAGCTACACCGGCAGCTTCGGCAACACCGGCAGCTTCAGCTGATCCGGATGCTTCAGCTTCACCGGCTGCATCAGCTTCGCCTTCAGCATCAGCTGATCCGGACGCATCAGCTTCACCGGCTGCATCAGTTTCGCCGTCTGCAACAGCTTCACCTGAGGCTGAATAATTTTAGGTTTCTGATTACAGCTTTTTATTAAAAAATTTAATTAGCGGACATAAAAAAGCAGTATCCACCGGATACCGCTTTTTTATTGCCTTAATCGCCGAAATATACTGTTCTGAGCTTTTTCAATATCCTTTTCTCGAACCTGGACACCTGCATCTGGCTCATCCCCATTTTTTCACCTATCGTTTTCTGATTAAGCTCATCATAGTATCTGAGCCGTACGAACCTGCGTTCATCAGGGCTGAGCTTGCTGTTGCAGTAATCTATAAAATCACTGTTTTCTATGACCAGAAAGCTGGTATCCTCAGTCCCCAGCGTGTCAACGAGCGCTATAGTGTCCTCCTCGCCTATCATCTCGCTCTCGATCGACTTCACGAACGCCGCATCGCCCGTTTTGTACGCCTCCTTGACAGTGTCCTCGCTGACTCCCAGTATACGCGCCATCTCCTGAACCGTAGATGCTTCACCCTGTCTCTTTATACGCTCCGCTTTGCGGAACACCTCATAAAGTCTGCTCGGTACGCGTATGAAAAAGCCCTTGTCTCTAAAATACCGTCTCACCTCACCTATTATCGTAGGCGTGGCGAACGTTGCAAACTTAACTCCCTTATCCGGGTCAAAACGGTCCGCCGCATATATCAGACCAAGACATGCTATCTGATAAATATCATCATAATCTATCCCATTATTATAGGCACGGTTGTTCTTCGTGAATTTCTTAGCTATTATCTCAGCTATATAAACGTATTTTTCGATTATCTCGTCTCGTATACTTGTGTCACCGCTTTTTTTATATTCCTTGAACAGCTCGTACTCACTGATCTGCTTTTGTGCAGTATTCAACATATGCATCTCCCGTCATTTGTTTATTGCAGGTGATTACGAAACGTTCGTTTCGTAATCCGTCAAGCATAGGTAGGTTAAAAAAGTTCCATCCGATAGGATCAAAACTGTTCGTTGAAACTTTTTTAACCCCAATTTCTGACGCGCATGTCGTCAGAAATTGATCCAATTCGAGGGTAA
>CAJFVT010000209.1 GCA_904420525.1 uncultured Clostridia bacterium
CCTCCTTGATAAAAATTATTTCTACCATAATTTTCACCAAGGAGGTTCGTTTTTATACTTTTTACACAACTTTTTCCGCCGCGTCGTAATTTCTGTTCTTTATCTCATCGTTTATAAGCTCCAGAAACCGGTTTATCTGTCTGAACTTATCATACATCGGTCTTACGACCTTTCCTTCCTTTGTGAATATCCCCATATCCACGAGCGGCGGAACATCGCTGCCCTCCTCGATCAAATATCTTTTCTTCCTGTCATGCCCGGTATTCGTACTGACAGGCCCTGAAGCGCTTTTCCTTTTATATGACATATGTCCTTTTTTTGAAATAAGTATTATATGCTCCTTCCCTGACGACCACGCGTTTATCTGCTTATAGTCGCGCCCGGCTTCTATGAGCGAGTCAGCCAGTCCGGAACTTTCCACACCTTTATGAAATGCCTGCTTTTCCGTAAACGCTTCCGACATATAAGCCTTGCCCTGTTTTGTTATACATAGCTTCTTATATTTTGCAGCCTTCCCGGGCTTGCTGAAAATCACTTTTTCCGGCAGCTCGTTCGCTATATTTGTAAGTATCTCGTTAAGCTCCATTTTCCGTATCCCTATTCCACACATATTTTATCACGTATAGCCTCAAGCTTCTTTTCCCCTATACCGCTTACCTGAGTGATCTCATCCACCGATTCGAATGCGCCGTTCGCAGTCCTGTAATCGATTATCCTCTGTGCAAGGCTGGGACCTATCCCGTCAAGCTTATCAAGGATCTCAGCATCAGCCGTATTTATATTTATCTTCCCGTCTGTGACCTGCTCCGGTGCTTCAGTGAACTGAGGCTCTAAAGCTGATTCAGTCTGCTCCGCATACTCACGCTCCGTCTGCTGCGGCTGCATTTCCGCTGCAGCTGCGGTCTTTTCCGGCGGCTCTGTATTATAAAGCGTTTCTACCACAAAGCTCTCATCATGAATGCTCTCAAAAAACAAGCCCAGCCCGAATGTCGCTGCCGCTATAATGAGCAGAGGGATCAGCTTTGCCTTCCCTTTAAATCTTATCTTCATTTTTCTGCTTTTTTTTCTTATACCTCTCTATAAATTCTGTATCCTCTACTGTTAACCATGCCTTTTCAAGCATATCCGGCCGCTTTTCAAGCGTGGCTATCAGCGACTGCTCATGCTTCCATCTGTCTATAAGGGCATGATTTCCGGACATGAGCACATCCGGCACCCTCTTTCCATGCCATTCGTACGGTCTTGTATACTGCGGATGCTCAAGCAGGCCCTGAAAATGCGACTCATTCTGATATGATCCGCTGCCCGCAAGCACTCCGGGTATAAGCCTTGCAACAGTATCTATAACAGCCATTGCCGGTATCTCTCCGCCCGTGAGAACAAAATCGCCTATGGATATTTCATCGTCCACTATCTCATCGAGCACACGCTGGTCTATCCCCTCGTAATGACCGCAGAGTATCACGATATGGTCAAGCCTCGACAATGACACAGCCGTGTCCTGATTGAATACACTGCCGCGGGGCGACATAAATACAGTATGCGGCTTATAGGCCAATCCATCCGCTATACTCATATACGCCCTGTAAACAGGCTCAGGGGACATGAGCATGCCCCCTCCGCCGCTGTAGGGATAATCATCGACCTTTCTGTGCTTATTTTGTGTATATTCTCTTATATCTATAAAATTCAGCTCAACAAGACCTGCGGCCCGCGCTCTGCCGATTATGGAACCGCCGAGCACCGCCTCGAGCATTTCCGGGAAAAGAGTCAGAACATCAAACCTCATCGTCCAGTCCTTCCATAATATGAACAGTTACCTTGCCGCCGTCTATATCCACATCCTTTACCACATCGTCTATGACAGGCAGCAGCAGATTTCTCTTTCCCTCACGTTTAACATCATAAATATCATTCGCGCCGGTATTCAAAACGTCCGCTATAACCCCTATCTCATCTCCCTCTTCCGTAACCACTCTGAGCCCGATAAGATCTACTATATAATACGTTCCCTCCGGCAGCTCGCCCAACTCGCTGCGTTCTGCATATAGCACACAGTTTTTAAAGCGTTCCACTTCGTTTATATCTCCGTATTCCTTAAACTTGACTATCAGGTTATTCTTCTGATAACGTACCTTTTCAACTGTCAGCTTTTTCAGTTCCGTTCTTGTTTTCATGTAAATGGTATTTATAACCTCAAAATCCTCAGGGCTGTCCATCCATGCGATCACCTTTACATCGCCGCGCAGTCCGTGAGTATTTACTATTTTTCCGACCTCTATCAAATTATTGTCCATTGCTTCCTGCCCCTCCGGTATACTTTCAAATAAAAAAATTACATATATAATCAAAATGGCTGTCCTAATAAAAGAACAGCCTTTCTCCATTTCGTCGTATAACTCTTAGTTATACTATATCAACCGAAACCTTTTTGTTTTCACGGCTTGCCGCAGCTTTGACAACAGTCCGCAGCGCTTTCGCTATCCTGCCCTGTTTTCCGATCACCTTGCCCATATCGCTTTCTGCTACCCTCAGCTCAAGTGTGACTGTACTGTCCTCGTTGTCAACCTCTGTAATGTTCACTTGGTCCGGATTATCAACGAGCGCTTTGGCGATGATCTCTAAAACTTCTTTCATCTTCCTGCCCTCCATTAGTCGATAATATTGGATTTCTTCAGAAGAGCCTTTACAGTATCTGTAGGCTGAG
>CAJFVT010000210.1 GCA_904420525.1 uncultured Clostridia bacterium
AAGTCTGTCCTATGGTCTATAAAGTCTGCCGCGACGCATACGCGCGGCAAACTTTATATTTCCCGCTTTCGCGGATATTTTCCGATACCCTTTGCCAATAAGCATATCTATCATATTGGGTGTGAATAAGCTTGTATAAGAATATTGGGCATCGAAATCATATAATAATGCAATAAGGGAGGTACGCTCATTTCACGCCCATATCGCTGGCTTGTTTCAAATTTTATTTCTATCGTCCATAATTTCTTACTGTAATTTATACAACTTCTTTTATATCATAGGATTCACTATATATTTTCCTTTTGCACGTTCTTTCTTATCTGCAAGAACATTCGGCAATTCGCAAAGTGGTATTGTTTTATATATCATTGATCTTACATCTATCTTACTGGACTCTATCAATCCTAACGCTCTGCCCTGCGTATTGGGATTTACATAAGACGATCTTATTACTAACTCCTTTTTAAAGATCTCAAATGGTTTTATCCCAAGCACTTCATCCGGCTTTGTAAGACCAAACATCATAAGAGTTGAATCTTTTCCTGCTATTTCCACCCCCATCTCGAGTGTCTCTGTTTTTCCAACACACTCTATCACAACATCGATCTGTCCGATGCCGTTTTCTTTAAGTTTTTCAACAACATTTTCGTTCAATGGATCTATTGTGATATCCGCTCCAAGTTTTTCCGCCTGTACACGTTTTTCCTCTATAGGTTCAATTACTACTACGCATTTCGCTCCGCCAAGCTGTGACAGCCTCAGCATTATCATTCCTATCATACCAGCCCCTATCACAGCTACGGTATCGCCATGCTCAAGTCCACACATGTCCATCCCATGCAGACAACACGCCACAGGTTCAGTCATTGCTGCTTCCTCGTATGATATATTATTAGAAAACTTGTATACCTGAGATTCCGGTACTATGCAGTAATCAGCAAACGCTCCGTTGTCTGTTGTTCCATAAGTTTTGAGTTCCGTGCAAAAATGCCGTACACCTTTTTTACAAAAATAACATTTTCCGCATGACTTATTCGGATCTACACAGACTTTGTCCCCCTCACTCACGGTAGTTACCTCTCTTCCTATTTTTACTACATCGCCTGAAAACTCATGTCCAAGCACCGTTCCGGGCGGAGTAGCAGCTGCCCCCTCGTCACCATCGAATATATGCATATCCGTTCCGCATATACCGCAAGCACGGACTTTGATGAGGACATCGTCCGGTCCCAGCTCGGGCAGCACAATATCCTCTACTCTAAGATCATTTTTTCCGTAAAAAACTGCACCTTTCATAACTTGTTTACCTCCATTTTAATTTTGTCAATCTGAAATGTTCGTTTCGCGATTGGCTGATCTCATAAGCCCCTCATTACAGAATACACGTTTTTTCTAAAGGAAGAGAGGAATCCAAAAACAATAATGCTGAATGGAGATACCGTATATCCTGAGATGAGGAGCCATGATCTGTTTCTTATATCATTTTTTTATTCCACGGCTGACAGCTCAAACAATCTGTGATCGCCGTCTTTTTCATTGCTGTCGATAACTATGCCAAAATTCATAAGCGTTCTGCCGGTCACTGTCCTTTCCCCGACAGAATATTTTGTTTCACTTCCAAGCCCCTTCAGTCTGAGATATAATATCTCATTCGAAGGCTGTGCTTTTATGACCACATAGCATACAACTGCTCTCTTTTTATCCTCTGAAACGTACATCCACGCTGAACGCCCCGTTTTATACGGATCTATAAGTCTGTAATATCTGCCGATCATAACAAGACCTCGTATCCGTTTATACAATATGATCTGGCTTCTCATCTCATAAAGCTCCTCCTCTCTAAGAGATGACAAATCAAGCTCGTAACCAAATGCGCCATTCATTGAAACAATGCCGCGCATACTAAGCGGGCTCATTCTCCCTATCTGATGGTTTGGAACAGCTGATACATGACAGCTCCAAGACGATGGCGGATACACCATACTACATCCATACTGGATATACAGTCTTTCTGATGCATCTGTATCATCGCTTATCCAATTCTGCGGCATATAGTATAACATTCCAGGATCATTCCTGCCTCCGCCTCCGCTGCAGCCCTCAAAAAGTATTTCAGGGAACGCCGATGTTATTCTTTCAAGCACTTCATACAACCCCAAAATATACCGGTGATAAAACTCTCCTTGACGATCATTTTCAAGGGCATTAGAGTACACATCACTCATGTTCCTGTTCATGTCCCACTTTACATATTCTATATTTGCGCTTTTTAATATTCCTGTCATCCTATCCAATATATACTCTCTTACGTCACTTCTCGTATAATCAAGCACAAACTGGTGACGACTATAATGTCTTTTAGCACCTGGTATTCTTATAGCCCAATCAGGATGCATCCTGTAAAGGTCGCTGTCCTCCGAAATCATTTCAGGCTCGATCCATAGTCCAAATTTCAAACCGCGGTCGTTTATCTCACGTGCCAATTCCTTCAATGTACCGCCCAATTTCTTTTCATTGGAATACCAATCGCCGAGTGATGAGCGCTCATCATTTCTACGCCCGAACCATCCGTCATCAAGCACGAACAATTCTATCCCTATTTGAGCAGCAATATCAGCTATAGCCATCAGCTTGTCTTTTGTAAAATCAAAGTACGTTGCTTCCCAATTGTTTACAACAATCGGTCTGGGCTTGTCACGCCAATACCCTCTGCAAAGTCTTGTTCTGTACAGTTCATGAAATGTATGTGACATTTCACTGAAACCGTTTTGTGAATATACGATCACAGCCTCTGGAGTCACCAAGCTTTCACCGTGATCCAACTTAAATCTGAAATTAAACGGATTTATCCCAGCCTGCACGCGCACGCTTCCATACTCGCATCGTTCCATCAAAAAACGGTGATTGCCGCTGTATATAAGCGATATTCCATACACATTGCCGTGATCCTCATCCGATCCCTTATCAAAGAACATAAGAAACGGATTTTCCGAATGTCCCGATGCTCCGCGCTTAGATTCAAATCCCTGAAATCCTTTGCTGACGAGGTTTCTTTCAACATGCTTTTCTCTGGCCCATGCTCCCTCAAGATGTATGTATTCATAATCTCCAGGCGGGAAATCCACACTCACACTCTGCGCATTGTCCACGCTTATATATCCGTGGCCTGTATTAACGATTTTACTGTGTCTGCATATCACATTCAGCTTGTTAAAAATCGTATAATAAAGTTTTACCTCTATACCATGCAGTTTATCCTCCGTTGTTATCATAAGGGTCTCAGCCTCATCATCACCTTCTGTGTATACCGAAGGCAGTCCGTCTATGTGCGGTTTTCCCTTAACGATCCTGTGCTTTTTATATTTTAATTCGGGCGTATGAGCACCCGTATTTGCTTCTATCTCATATGCCGGGGCACGAAAATCCGATGCTCCGGCCGATGGGTATTCCTGCGCGAGAACGGATAACGAATAATTATCATCTTTATCATCAGCGCAGCAATAAAATGCGCCGGGTAAATTTTCCGGAAGCGCTATCTCTTCCGGCTCTGCCCTGCCGCCAAAATGAAGTTTTAACAGATCTTTCTGTTTTGATATCTCGATAATATAGCTCATCTCACCGTTGAACAGATGAAATCTGCCGTTCTTAAATTCTATTGGCATCTCTATCCCCCACTCTGAAACGTTCTTTACGAACTCAGCCACAGCTGTTCTACCGCTAAAATCTTTACTATGTCGTATCAAAATAATATACCAAAATGCCGGATCATCCCCGAGTCTGATGTCTTCACTGAACGAATGGACCATTTTAAATCGGAGCAACGCTCCGCTTTGCTTGCAAGGAGCGGAGCTTGCGAACGATTGCAACCTGCAAAGGGAGCGTTAGCTCCTCAGAGTTTCAGTGGGAGATTATAACTCCCACTGAAATGCTGAAATGGAACCCGTCGCCTATAGAGGCGGGGGACATCTTTGCATAGGTTATATGAATATTTCAGCTCTTAGGTCCGCTTAAAATCTGCAATATCCCTCTACGATCCATTCTGTTCATGTGAATATCCAAATATATCAAGGACCGAACCGCTGCATTTTATAGCAACTACAATTTAATCTTTCAGGAGACTTTATTTTCCATATCTCATATGCGTCTAAAAAGTAAATTTTACCATTTCCGATAATTCGTGTACTTCCACTTGAGCTTGGGGATTTTCAGTTTTCCACTCATCCAACGTCATATCACCAGAACTGGTAACGATATTCTCAGTCTCAAACATCAAAATAGTTATACTTGGAAAAATATATTTTTTCATTATTATTCCTCCTCACTCACCTTGTTATTTTCCATTGGCACATCTGTACTTAGATATAATGAAAATTTCTCAGCGTCAGGATATTTAGCAATATCAACATTTGCAATGCGCACTCCGAATTTAACATCGCCTATTATATTTTTATAATCTATTGATATACCGCCTATAACGCTCCCATCATATGCTAATTTTATCGAATTATATGTGTTCAATGCCACAGCTTTTTCTGTCACAAAAGAAATATCATATGTTTCCGATGTCACATTTTCCTTTGCTAAATAAGCCATGGCAATATCTTCTTTTAATATCTCAAACGTGCCAGTGTATACACCAGCTGACGCTCCAGCCATTTTTACCGTATAAATGCCGGGACTGTACGCCGCCGACGCCTTGAGCAGGAAACTTGCAGCAGCACCGTATACATCCTCCGCCTGATCGATGTATACTATATCCTCGGCACTGATATTGTTTATATTTTCTCCGATCCCTTTTACTACCATCACAGTGCTGTAATCCGATGCGTCCACACTCACCGCACCGTCTGCGTATGACGGATCCGCAGCCAGTGCGCCAGAACCGGAAGACAGCGCCAACGCCGCCGCTAAAATAAATATTCGTTTTTTCATGCCTTCTCCTTCTTTCTAAAAATTTTTCGTCTCCTGTATATAAATTACAATAATAAATGTATTAAATGTAAATTATATCATTTTTTAAAAGCTTATCACCGCAAAAACAGCGCTCATCCCGGACATTTCCACTGTTATAATACCGTTTCCGATCATACATCGTTCGCTCTCTGCACAATAAAGTGTTTCTATCGACGCGTTTCTTCCAACATAGCTTGATATATCACATTCGATGTTATCATGCGATCTTTTTATATTCCAAACAGCCAGCAGCAGCCGGTGTTCACTTAAAAGGCCCAATGCCGCAGCGCCCTCCGTGTTTATATTTCTCATTCCCAGAGGATATACCGGCCGACTTTTGGGAATATATTCTCTTATACGCTTATAAAGCCCTATCCCGTTTCTGATATATGAAAAATTCGTATCATCACAAAGGTCTATCCTGCCCGATTGATACAGCAGTCCCGTCATAGCCGTAACCATATTGAACACAGTCTGTCTTCCGTCAGCCATTTTTCTTATATATTCCTTTTCCGGTTTGAAATTTTTATATTCGTAAAAACCCGCAGGGTAAGGGCACGACCATATCCCCGCTTTCTCCGGGGGCATAAGAGCCATTGAACCCATAACTATCGACGGGGTATTATAGTAAAATTCCTGATCTGACGTACTCTGCAGCGCATAATTTCTCAGCATCTTATTATCGGAGCGCATTGCTCCGCTCGCGCAGTTTTCTACTATAAGCCCCGGAAACTCATCGTAAAGTTCGCGTATAAAGTTGTAAAAAGCATCGGAATGTTCAATCAGCCCCTGTTCCGGCGAATTCCCTCCAAATGAATTCGTGCAGCCCTTTTTTATTGCCCGGTTATAGTCGTTTTTTATAAATCTGTATCCTATATCATAGACTTCTCGTATCCTGGCCTTCAGATATCCACGGACCTCAGTGTCTGTCATATTATAAAAATATTCTCCATTATCTCCGACCGGTAGATCATCCTTTTTCAAGATAGCGTTTTCATTAAGCTTCGCTCCCGCGGCGGTACTGTCCACGGATTCAAGCTCAAACCATATCCCCGGTATCATGCCGCGCTCAGTTATCCTTTCAGCTATGGCTTTAAGATCAATATCTTTATAAAGACTTTTTTTGGGTTTCCAATCGCCTTTTCCAAGACCGTGTGCATTCTCGCTCCAACAGTCGTCAACAACAAAGATCTCGCAGCCCGCCTCCGCCGCTCTGTCTATAAGCGGAAATATCCTTTCCGGAGACTGATCGATCCAAATACAGTTCATATAATCATTGAACACCACAGGCGGCACACCGTTTTTATGAATCACTTCCGTGTCCTGTCTCTTGAATATATTCAGCTGCGCTGCGGCATCTTCAAAGCCGCCCTTGGTCACTCCCCAGAAACTTCGCTCTGCCGAGTATACTTCTCCGGGCTTGAGGTTATAGTGCCAGTCCCCCGCAACAGTTCCAGAGCCGTATGCTTCCAGAGCCAAATAAGGCTCCGCATAACCGCCATACTCCTTCAGATCTATTTCCCAGCTGTGAGAGCCTTCGGTCTCCATATACCATATACAATCTCTTCGCCGGTCTTCCACCATAACGAGAGGATAATATTTCGCCGTAGACCAACTGCCCGAAGAAGCTATCTCAACGATCTTTTTCTCCCACGAATGGGATGTTGAAGGATAAAGTCCCAGCTCCTGAGGAGAATATTCTCTCCATTGCCCCTCTCCCTGCCAGCTGCTGTGACAAATATGTATTCTGAGCATTTCATTTTTATACCAAGCCGGTTCCGGAGAGATGTTACCCGCCAGCCCAGATGAAAATCCCGTGAGCCTTATATCACGACTGCCGATATTCCTTACGGAATTCTTCTGGATTATCACATCCGCTCCCTTTGCAAACCGCAGCTCACAGTATACCTCAAGACTATACTTTTCCGAAACATATGTAAGTCCTATACCTCCGTCAAATTCCACCGCCGTCATAAATCTAAATCCGTCCGGAGCAAGTCTCAGATGCTCCGAACCATAGACAGATATATCAAAATTAAGTCTTTCCAGCATTTTTCCGTTCTGCCTGCGCCTATCGTTCTTGTGAACAGCCTCGAAACTTCCGTTATCATAAATGATCAGCCTTATATTGTTATGGATAATGATCTTCATACGAATCCTCCCGATCGTTTTTCCGGATAAAATCTTCTCATACTATGCTTTATTTTTCTTAATCGTATCATAGGTATGCGGCACTGTCAAGGGTTATTTCTTATAACCCTTGACAAGCAAAAAACGTTATGATAAAATTATAATATGATGAAAAACATCTTACGCTGTACGTATATTTTCAGGTTTTTGGAGTGGAATAAAGTATGCTGTATTTCATAATAATTATCATTGCGATAACGATATTCATTTTAACAAAGAATTTGAAAAACATATATTATATCTTATTCTCTTTAAGCTTGCTGGCGCTTAGCATTATTCTTTTTTCAAATATAATGTACATTTTAAGGATAAGTACATTCACATATTCTCATTTCGAAGGAGCGGCAGTCTATACTTATCTTATGCATCTTCCTCTGACCATTTCGGATATAAAAACAATGCTCAATATCGCGCTGTCAATATTCGTGTGTCTGTCCTCGATCTTGTTCCTACACGATATAAAGTACGCCGCACATAAAGTCCGCGATCTGACTATGGCCTCCGTTTTTGTTGTCTGCTCGCTTTTTGTCCTGCTTGTACTCCAGTCTCCGGACTTTTTTGAAGGCCTGTATATCCGGCAGAACATCTCAGGGCAAAGCTCGATCATAAACGCACATTTTATTGTGTCGTTCCTAACTTACACCATATTTCTGTTTTGCTTTGTTCCTATCATCAAGCTGTTATATCAGCTTTGCATTACAAAGATAATATATAAGAAAAAATTACTGACGTGGCTTATTTTTGTGTCAACAGCTTCGTATATATCATTTTTTATTGTATTGTTTTGCCTACCTATCAGCAATATATTCACAAAAAGCGATATATACGCTTTTTCCGGCTGGTCGGATAAAAATATAACAAGCTACACCTTTTGGATAAGCTCTGTATGCTTTATTATCGCTGTATCATTTATACTTCTGGTCCAAATGGATGTCCTTAACAATAAGATATTTAAGCAGCATAACCTTAGAGATAAATCGATAATATACGCCAATGATATACGTAATGTTTTTCACAGCTATAAGAATGTTCTTTTCTCTATAAAGACGATCGCAGAAAAGGCGGCTGCCATTTACGGTAAGCCGGAAGGGCTTGCGCTTTTGACGACAATAAAGTCCCAGGCAGAAAATTTTTCACAAAAAGTCGGCAATTTTCTGGATATATACAACAAAGTAGACGTAGAATATGCATATACAGATATCCGTTTATGCGTTAGTGATGCAATCAATATAGTGCATATCCCAGACAATATACAAATAAATTTTGATATCTTATCTGACCGTTTGTTCTTTTTCGGCGATTACGAGCTCATGCGCGAAGTATTCGTTAACCTGCTTTCGAACTCGGTCGATGCCATCAACAAAAAAAAAGATATTCGCGGCATTATAAAAATAGTCGTCTGGGATGAGCCGCCGTGGCTTTGCATAAGCTTAACAGATAACGGCATAGGCATAGATCATAAGATCAAAGAAAAAATATTCAGGCCTCTGTATTCTACAAAAGGCACTATCAACAATTTGGGATTGGGCCTTTCCTATGCCCAGAATGTAATTAAAGCTCATTCAGGATACATCAATTTCAAGAGTATTCCCGAGAAAAAGACTGAGTTTCAGATAATACTGCCACTGTAGGTAATATATATTTACGGAGCTGCCGCTCAAGCGGTGCTGTTCTGCAAAACAATTATTTATAGGTGATTTTTATGATAAACGTAATGATATGCGATGATCTGGAGATAATCTTATCTCATTTTCAGGATATAATAAATTCACAGAACGATATGGAGGTCATATGCACAGCGTCATCAACAGCCGGGGCCATAGAAACCGCTAAAAAATACAAACCGGATGTTATTCTTATGGACATACAGATGGACGAGTCAAATTCAGGGATAATCGCTTCTAAAGAGATCACGCAGCTTCTTCCCAACATAAAAATAATAATGCTTACGATACACAGCGATGACGAAAAGATCATAGATGCTTATATGGCTGGGGCTGTTGACTACATCCTAAAAGACTCAGACCCGGGAAAAATATGCTCCTCTATAAGGAAAGCATACACAAGCAATGAATTTCTCGGCTCTTATATCTCAACGACCCTCAAGAAAAAGGTGCTGAAAAGCCGTGAGCAGGAGATAAGTCTGCTTTACCTTATCAATTATCTTTCAAAGCTCACCCCTACTGAAGTCAAGATACTTAAACTGCTTTACCATGAAAAAAAGCGCCGCAAAATAGCAACAGACGAACACATGAGCGAGGAAACCGTAAAGCTGCATATCCGCCATATTCTGCGAAAGCTTAATTTCAAAACATCTTCAGAGATGATCGCTTATTTAAAAAAAATAGGCGTTATGGAATTTTTTCTCTCTGATAATGAGGACGGAGATCAGAACTGAACCTCCGTCCTGCGGCAATTACCTATTTTAAACAAGGAAGCTCTTTAAGATATTTTCTTATGATATCTTGACAAATCCCGTTATTATTTATTATATCCTTATAAAAATATGCCGAAGGCTTCGGTGTTCTTTCAAAGGTTTTCATATCGACCGCGCAAAGTCCGAACTTCGGTTTAAACGAATTCCATTCATAGTTATCAAGCAGCGTCCAATGCAGATATCCCCTTACATCGACTCCCATATCCATAGTCTCTTTCAACGCTGTTAGGTACTGTATCATATATACTATCCTCATTCTGTCATCATCACAGGCACAGCCGTTTTCTGTGATATATACAGGACGATCCTTCAAACGTGTAAGATTTGACATCAGACATTCAGGATACAGCTCTTCAAGATAGAAATAGTCCTTGTCTATCATCTTTATGCGCTGATGCTTATACCTCTCTCCTATTCCATTTTTCTTTCTCGCGTTGATCATGGTCCTTGTATAAATGTTTACCGCCCAGTAATCCATCGTATTTTTTACGCTTTCATCATATATGCAGTCCATACCGGGCTGTATAAGCTCACCCGTTCTCACCGCGTGGAAAAGGTATTCATTATCCCTCATATCGATAAAATCAGACAACGTTCTGTCAAAAACATCATTCGGTCTGTATGGCATACGCATTATAAACGAATGTGCCGAGCTGACAGGCGCAGCGGAATATTTCTTTATGATATGATATCCTGCGGCATGATATCTAACAGTATTCATATTCCGCAGTGGATCGTCTCCACCGAACGCCTCATTGAGCACATTCCAAAAATCCGCATATGGCGCAAGCTTGGGAACAATAAATTCAGCATACCTTTTAAAATGCCCGATATTTTCTATTTTTTCGAAACTGCCTTTTTTCGAAAACCAGTAAGGAACAGTGAAATGCACAAGGGTTATAAATACTTTTATTCCTTTTTCTTTAAGTCCCGAAAACAGCCGGACATAGTGCTCGACCGCCTCCATATCGAACTCTCCCTCCGCCGGCTCTATCCTTGACCATTCAACGGACGTTCTGAATGCACGGTGCCCCAGCGCTTTTGCAAGCTCTATATCCGTTTTATACATCTCATAACTGTTGCATGCCATTCCTGACTTTTCCGGATAATTTTCCTCTATCTCGACATGATAATTGTTGCTGTTTACATTATTCCCTTCTACCTGATGTCCGGCATAGCCGCTGCCCCACAAAAAGCCCTCAGGCATTTTAACATTATCTATCTGAAATATATTATACATATCCTTATCTCTCTTTTCTTTTATTTAATGCTTGTACGATAAACCATGCTGCAATCGAAGAATATCCATGGCAAAGGCTGCCTCCCGTCTCTGACTCAAGCTCCCAGAGCGTTCCTGTCTTTGCCGCCATAGGTCCGTATATCTCTTTTATTTCCGAGAGCAGCCGGTCATTCTCACCCAACTTCTCCAAAACGCACAAACGCAGCGTAAGACCTATAAACAGGCTTGGATACGCCATTTCGGGCATAATCCTTGTTTCCTTTCTTTTTGTGCCGCAAACATTGAGCAATACATCATAGAACCTGTCAAAACGCCTGTCCTCTCTCGGCGCAAAATCAAAATATGCCGCATAGTACTGACAGGCTTCGCTTACCTCGCTGCACAGCGCTGTCCCGGCATCCGTTAAAACAGCTCCGTCCGCAAATCTAACGCCGTCAAACGCCGTATCCGTCACTATACGGCGTATTTTACGGGCACGTGCGGAAAATTCTGTATCGTTGAAAAGCTCTCCGGCGCATTCCAGTGCTTTCGCGTAAAGCATATTCGTGGGGAAGCTTATATCAGCCTGCGCCGCTATCTCATTCGCAAGCGACCACTCTATAAAATTCCATCCCGGTGTTTTTCCGAGCAGTCCGTCTTTTGTTTCATAATCGCTGAAAAAGCTGAGTATGCCGCAAACAATGTTTTTAAATATATGACAATCATCACCGCTGCGCAGAATATACTCATAGACCTCAAGTATGTACCACAGCGCCCACTGTGGTATAAAACCCCTGTCCTCGCCGGGATAGTTATGTGGAAGCATCCCTTCCGGGATCCCCGGAAAATACTTTGCACGAGCAAAATTTTTTAAAAATATCCCTTCTGCCTCAGCGTTTCCTGAAAAAATCATCGATGCTCTGCCAGTAAAATAACTGTCACAAAGCCAGCCGCCGCGCTCTCTTCCCGGGCAATCCATGAACGTATCCAATACGTTCTGTCTATAGGTATTACGGGCCGCATCAAATATACTCTGCAGAACCGTATCATCGCATTTGAACTGTGTTTGATCATTATCTGGATACGAATACTCTGTGAGCGACACGCTTTCAACATTTATCCGCCCTTCACGAACCAGAATGACAATATATTTAAAAGTATAGCACTCAAACGTCATGAGCATATATGGCTCTGCGCTTTTTTTCAGCTTATATTTGACTATATTTATCGTATCATCACCCGACGCTCCGCTGTATATTCCGCCATACATATTGCTTTCATCCATCCGTTCGCCGAAAACAAGATATATCTCACTGTCCTCCAAGGCTTTGACAGCAGTATTTATAAAGCCGGTGTTTACAGTCCGAAACTCATACATTGTATACCGATCCTTTTCCATACTGCCGAGACCATCGCAGAAATATACACCGTAGGTCTCTTCCATCAGCTTATCCGGTATCTGCTGCGGCAAAAATCCAATGATGCTCTCTGAAAGTGATGATATAAAACGCTTTGCGCAAAAATCCATATCTTTTTTAGGCAAAAATCTGCCGCATCGTATGACCTTTGCCGAAAGATCCGTTTCAAACCGCGGCATCGGCCATTCCCTCGCAATAATCTCCTCATCTATGACATGCTCGCATACCGGCTCGTACGCTGTATCGCGGCTCTTCCAATTTGTGATCGGATCGCTGTTATCCAGTCTCCAAACTTCTGTGAAAGCCCGCTGGAAGCTGTAGCGGTAAACATTTCTCCTGCGCAGGCTGTCGAGTGAAACACCCGAAAAATCCCTTCCGGTATAGGCTACGCTCTCTTCCTCCTCGAATATCTCAGCCATCAGAAACGGCTTTATATCTGGAATGTAAAAGCAGGGACAGTTATAACCGGCAAGCTCAACACACAAGGTATTCATCCCATCCTTTACATCGAGCTCAAGCTCATCATAGCGCACATAGCCGTGCGGAGCCCTGGCGGGTCCATAAAATATGAACCCGCCATTCAGATATACCGAATATAATGACGCTCCAGTGATATTAAGTACATACCGCTTTCCCGGCTCCGCTCTGAAGCTGCATTTATAACCTGACTGAAAATTTGTCAGTCCACGCTTATTTTTGATATATATCGCTTTCGCATTCTCAAACATAGCATTCCTCCATCATATAACCTATGCAAAGATGTCCCCCGCCTCTATAGGCGGCGGGTTCCATTTCAGCATTTCAGTGGGAGTTATAATCTCCCACTGAAACCCTGAGGAGCTAACACTCCCTTTGCAGGTTGCAATCGTTCGCAAGCTCCGCTCCTTGCAAGCAAAGCGGAGCGTTGCTCCGCTTTAAATGATATCAAATGTTCTTACCGATCTCTTATCAGTGGTTATCATTACGCTGTATCTTCCCAGTCCAGCTTTGAAACTCTTTTCAAAATATCCGTCCTCTATCCCGTCTATCTGGTCGATATTATAGACCTCTCCGTCTTTTTTTACAATCAGCGACAACCTATCCGACCCATCAAGAACTTTTCCGCGCACAGTCATGGTATCACCCGAAACAGACAAGTCGGCGTCTATCATACTCACGGTAGCGCGGAGCGTTCTTACAGATCTCCTGTCGGTCATTATCATCACGCTGTACTCTCCCGGCTCGGTCTTGAAACTCTTTTCAAAATATCCGTCCTCAATGCCGTCTATCTGGTCGATATTATAGAGCGCACCGTCTTTTTTTACGGTCAGCGACAACCTGTCCGACCCGTCCAGTACTCTGCCGCTGACTGTAAGGATATCTGCCGACACAGTTAATGAAGCGTCTATCATTATGGGTTTAAGCAGGTTATACTTGCCCACTTGCACAGTGCCATCCGCAAGTCCTTCTCCGAACGAGAGAACTCCCTTTTTGACCCCGCCGTCATTATCCGTCACAGCAATAGCAAAGCGCACCTCGTCCACCGCACCGCTGCGGTATACGAACGGGAACAGCTCAGCATACGGCAGGAATACCTTGTATTCCGTAACGCTTCCATCGCGCGATATACTTACGCTGCTGTCTTGGATGAGCTCTCCTGCCTCGGTGCAGCCGTCCGCAAGCGCGCCGTATTTCTCGGCAGCGAAATATTTGTAAACCTCCGGTGAGCCGTTCACATTGCCCGCAAAAAATTCGCTGCGCTCCGATGCGGACGCGTTCCCGTAACAGTCTATCGCAAATCTTATACCATCGTTTTCAATTATACCGTTTCCATCCGCCGCTGCAGCATAATACTCATCGTCTGTAACGCTTACAGCCACATACATCCCTGTATCGTCAAATGATACGGCATATTCGGCGGATATATCCTGCATCCCGCCATTCTCGGAAAGCCATACCGGACTGTCGCTGTTGTATACGATACCGTCATTCCCGGCAAAAGTGTTTTTGTCAAACAGCGCTCCCTCCGTGAACACTCCCTCAACGGGTACGTATCCGTCTACGCCCTGACCCGATTCATCAACGCAGGTATAGTATGGTCTTACGAAATCATTATTGAGAGCGGTGCCCTCCACTGATGTCAGCTTTGAGATCGCGTCACGGTCTGCGTTTCTTATGCAGTACACACTTTTAGCCTCTATCGTGCCGCCAAAGCTCCTGCCGTAAAGGTCGTATACATCGCTCCCCGCGCCTATGCACGCCGAAAGACGTGTCGGCATAGCGTGCTCGTCATCGAGCGAATTCCATATATACAGCTGCGCCTCGCCGTCGGAATCGAGAGCGACGGCTTTTATGCCGCTGCCGAAGTCATATTCGCCCGTGACAGCGACCTCATCGCCGAGCCCTTTGAACAGGTTGTATGCTGCCACCGCGCCCGAATGCGGTTCGTAGTAAGGATATTTTCTGAAAAGACCGGTGCAGTGCGCGTATGAACTGTTCGAGTCCACTCGCTTCTCATCATTGTTTCCGTCCGTTATCTCAAAATGCGCTATGCTCTCTGCGCCGTTCTTTATCTCGTTGAGATAGCACACTGCAAGATACATATCGTTTGAACGGAAATCCTTGGGGATGCCGGGGTCGTAATACGCGTAATCGTACGATTCCGAATTCATCACGGGCACATCCCCTTTTCCCGCGTTCTCCAGAACATTTTTGTAATCCGAAGCTTGGTTATAACGTCCGTGATAGGTGATGCCGTCGAATGAGTTTTTGTAATCCGCGTTTTCCATCGCTTCGGCAAAAAATTCCGAGCCGCCGTTGAAACCCGCGCTGTATACCTTCATTTTTCCGTCCGTCTTTTCCTTGACCGCATTGTAAGCCGTATTGGTCAAGGCGGCGAAATTCTCCACGGTATCGCCCCAGAACGCGGAAAAACCGTAGTTAGGCTCGTTCCAAACCTCGATCGCGTCCACCTCATCCTTATACCGCTCCGCATACGCGCCGAACGCCCGCCCCGCCAGAGTTATATCATCCGGCACATAGCAATTCTTTCTGTAGAATCCGACAACCGTATTGCCGCTGCCCTTATCTTCGGAAACAGCCCATACCGGTGTCGCAATGATATTTGCGACAACATTTTCGAATCCGAATTTTTTTATGTTTTCTATCTGCTTATCCGTTTCGGTCCAGTCGAAAACGCCGTTCTGCGGCTCAAAACCTTTTCTTGCGGCTGTATTGCCCCAAGGTATATAATGGATCCGTATACCGGAAAATCCGACAAGGTCGGCGAGCCTGAGTTCATCCTCAT
>CAJFVT010000211.1 GCA_904420525.1 uncultured Clostridia bacterium
AGTGTCCTCAGTGCCGCACTTTGTGGAGCGGTTTGTACAAGCCCGTTGGGATGTGTCCTGTGTGCGGGCGGTTTGTGAAAGGGACAGCGGGATGAAGATAAGTGAGATAAAGAAGTCGGTTGGGCGGCGGTGCCGGATAGAGAGTCCGGATAAGTGGCTATATACGATGCCGCTTGCGGGTGTGTACGTGATCACGGGACATTCATATGAAGTGGAGTACTATGACGGAAAGCCGCGGCGGACGGTGAGAGTACAGGTCGAGAGTGTCGATCTTCGCCCCTTACGCTCTTGGATACCGCCGGAAAGAATAATATTATTGGAGGACAAAAATGATGATCGAAAAGGCTATAGAAAAAATATGCCAGCAGCAGAAGGGTATTGAAGATACTGCTGCATATTGTGTTGGGGAGCAGCTCAAGGATATTATCCGAACCGCGCCGGGCGCGGCGGAGCTGGTGTTTAAGGATCTTGACGTTAAGGAAATGAGCATTATAGAGTGCGAGAAGAAGATAAAGGCTCTGGCGGATAGAAGACATAATAAGAACCGCGGGAACTTTGCCTTTGTCTCCCCGAAGGAAGCGGACGGAATTATCCGTGAATTTTATGGGATCCCGGATGCAGAGTTCACACAAGAGAACACGGTTGAGCCGAATAATAAAGATAGCTCCGCGATTATTGATCTTGACAGTTTTCTTTGATTGGAGGCGGAAGCTATGAAGAACAAGAAAAGCAGATATGATCTGCCAATCGAACCGCCGGAGGGGCTGCTTGAGTGGATGAAGGAACATAAGAGGCTTGATGCGGAGATAATTGCATATAAAATGACGTATTACGAAGATATGTTAGGAAAACGCCGCAGAGGTATTCAATGTACTTGTACATCGTGCGAGGAAAGCTATTTTGCCGATCATATGCCGCCTGCACGCCAAGGTGAAGTGTACGGCTGGTATAATGCGGCGCAGGATTGCGTTGTGTATGACGGACAGCCGTGCTGCTGTCCTCTTTGCGGCGAGAGTGGCACAGCGATGTACATAGGCAAGAGGAGAGCAGACGTTTTAAATCTGAGCACAAATGGAGCGGTTACTATTGAGCGTGTCAACGGACATATCGCAGTTATATGGTGGAAGGCAGAACAGCTGCTGTGCGGCGAAAAGATCAGTTATACGGTGTACCCATGGGAAGCATATGTTTTTGACGGTAAAAAATGCGTGAAGAATGCAGCATATGTGACATACGGCTTTTTTAACACACAAAGTTATGCCGGGGAATGGTTTGAGCGTGCAAGGTGTATTGACACGTTAGGACATATAGATGTTGAATGTATATATCCGTTTGATGCACGAATATTTGCCGAAACCGAGCTTGAAAATGCAAAATATGAAATTTATCTGAAAGATAATCCGTATGTTTATCCTGTATCGTATCTGCGGTTGTACCAAAGGCATGAAACAGTGGAAAATCTTGTTATGAGCGGGAGCTCGCAGATAGTAGATGATATATTGCGTCCTGACGGGATGCACTATGTTGCGTCGCTGAAAGACAGCGATGAGATGATAAACTGGAAGGCACGAAAGCCGGCCGCGATGCTGGGACTTACAAAGCCGGAATACAAGGCGCTGAGGGGACGCGGACTGCATGATATAAATTTTTACACAACGACAAAGGAATTTGGGATAACAGTGAAAAACATGGACCGCATAAGAAAAAGGCACAGTGAATGGTATATAAATATGTTGATCACAGAATTCGGCGAAAACATTGTGCGTGCTGACCGCTATATCACAAAACAAAGAAAAAAATACAAGAACAGAGTAACGCTCTATGAGCTTATGGACTACTGGCGAATGGTCGAACCTGCCGATAATCTTAAGAATATGAAGGTGCGTTATCCACAGAACCTTATTCATGAACATGACGAGCTTGTGAGACTGAAAAAGTGGAAAGAAGATATGGCGATGAGAAAGCAGTTTGAACAGCGTTATGAGGAATTATCAGCATATAGTTATCAAAATGATAAGCTTTTGATACGTCCGTGCAAGGACGAAGCAGAGCTCATAAATGAAGGGAAAACTCTTAAGCACTGTGTAGCATCATATGCAAAGCGTCACGCTTCCGGGAGAACATCGATATTTTTTATCAGGCATATCGATAAGCCGGATGAGCCGTATTACACTCTCGAATGGACGGGATACGGGATCAATCAGGATCATGGGTATAAGAACCGCTTGCAGACGGATGAAATAAAGGAATTTGAAAACGAGTGGCTTGAGTATGTGAAAGGAGTAAGCAATGGAAAACTTAGAAGTAAAGCATCGTGATATCGATGTTATCACAAGCGAGATAAAAGAGCTTTGCGATGCTGCCGGAAAGACTATGCTCTTGTATGCTGCAGAGATAGGGCGGCGTTTGGTCGAGGCGAAGGAGATACTTCCGCATGGTGAATGGGGAAGGTGGCTCAGTGAGGAGTGTGGGTTTTCGCAGCGTACGGCTAACAAACATATGCAGATATTTAAAGCATATGGATCGGCTCAAGTAAGCATTTTTGGGGCGGAATTAAATTCGCCTACGTGGGCGAATTTGAGCTATTCACAGGCTTTGAGTCTGCTTGCAGTCCCGGAGGAGGAGCGCGAAGAGTTCGTAAAGGAGAACAATGTTGAAGATCTTTCGTCACGTGAGCTGGACAGGCTTATAAAGGAGCGTGATGAGGCGGAAGCGGATGCCGAGAAACAGAGAAAAGATCTTGAAAGGGCGCAGTCTGAGGCAGAAGAACTGAAAGCGAAGCTTGATAAAGCTAAGGAGGCCGAGAAGAAGGCCAAGGAGAAGCTGAAAGCATTAAAAGAGCAGCCGCCGGAGATACCGCAGGAACTAAGGGACAAGCTTAAGGCAGAGGCAACGGAAGAAGCGAATGAGCGGGCTGCCGAAGATATACGGAAGGGCATCGAGGATGCTGAAAGAAAGGCACGCGAGGCGGAAGCCGCCCGCTCTCTTGCTGAGTCGGAGGCAGAAGCAGCACGGTCCAAGGCTGAGGAATTGCGTAAAGCCGTTGCCGCGGCTGATCCTGCGGTGAGCGAATTTAAGATATTGTTTACGCAGGTGCAGGAGACTATGGATAAGATGTTTGACCGAATGGGCAGGATTGAGGACAGCACCATGCGCGGCAAGCTTGCTAATGCTGTTCGTGCGGTGCTTGACAAGTACGGAGCAGAGATCTCTCATATATAATAAGGAAAGATTATCGAATAAAGGGAGAACAGATAACAAATATTAACAATGCGAGTTAGGGCGGCGGAAGCCGCTTTGAGGAAGCATATGAGGTATTATCATATCGACATAGAGAGGAGTACGGAGATGAAAAATAGGTCGAGTAGATGCAGGCAAATAGAAAAAAGATATTGGCATGGCAACTACAGCACCGTGCTCCTTTTTCCCGGATATAGAAAAGCCAACAGTCGAAGCAAGAAGATGAAGCCGTCCTCGGAGACACAGAAGAAGCTTAATGATTTTCATGCGCAGGAAAAGTTTCGGATGCTTATAGATAATAATTTCACATCCTCAGATGTTGAGCTGCAGCTCAGCTTTGATGTTCCTCCGGCAACATACGAGGAAGCTCTTAGATCTATTCAGAGATATCTTCGGAGGGTACGCATATACTACAGCAAGGAATTTGCTGTCAAGCTAAAATATGTCGGTGTGATCGAGAAAGGTGTCAGGCGAGGGAAGTTTCATGCGCATATAACGATGAATATTCCTGATCCGGCTCATCGGGGAGAGATCAGAGAAAAGCTTGAGAAGCTGTGGGAGTACGGTTCGGCACATACTTTCAAGCTTGAGTTCAACGAAGAAGGAATGAGAGGGCTTGCGAAGTATCTCATATGCAATCCGGACAAGCCGGAGATTGAGGGCAGAGTCAAGAGATGGATACAGAGCAAAGGACTGAAACGTCCCAAGGTGTCGGAGAGCACCGGACGCATATCATACGAAAAGGCTAAGAAGATCATCAGGGAAGAACTTACCGAGCGGGATCTGGAACCGTTGTACCCCGGTTATACTGTTACATACATAGAGCCATACGGTTATAAGAAAGACGATAATGACGAGGTTATAGACTATAGGCAGGACGGAGCATATGTGCGCATACACCTCCGCAAAAACGAAAGGAGCAGAAAATGAACAAAACACAGCACATGACTGCGGAGGAATTCCGCGCGATGATAGTCAAAGATAATGGCAAAGAAATCATACACGATGTACCAGAAACAAAATTTAAAAATCAGTGCAATAATGATCGTGGTCGCGCGTTTGAAAATTTACTGGTCAAAGGATGTCAGTATTATGAACAGCGAGGACGTGCAGTTATAAGCAAGGTATATGAGCCGTATCGCTGCACCAAGAAGCTCACGGGCGGTCGTTTTATAGGTCAGTGGATAGGTCGTGCAGAACCTGATTTTAAGGGTGTACTGCGCGGCGGCAGAGCGATTGCATTTGAAGCTAAATCCACGAGAAAGGAACACATAAATCGTGATGCTCTGACAAAAGAACAAATGAAATGGCTGATGGCACAAGCAGAAATGGGAGCGCTGGCATTTGTGTGCGCGGATATATGCGGACGCTTTTTTGCGCTGCCATGGTATATGTGGCATGATATGCATAGCATATTTGGCAAAAAGTCTCTGACGCAGGATGATATTGCACAATACGAAGTGATCTATGATGGAGCAGTGCGATACTTAGAGTACATAAACGGTAAAAGCCTGGATGATCACATGGATTAAGTTAGGAGTGGGCGGTATGATACAGCAGGACAATATCAGAGATTTTGCAGTCGCGGCATTTAGGCATTACGGCCATACCCGCAGCGGCACACGGGATCCGGACAGTTGTGCCGAGGTAGAGGCGGCAGCATCAACTATTAAGCATTTGCGTGTTGAAGGAGAAACGGAAACAGTGCGCCTGATAGAGCGTGTATATTGCAGTCTGCCACTCGGTAAACTTAAACGAAACGCGGTGGCATACAGAGTTAATGCCGCGGCATCAGAGATGAACATGGACGCTCGCACTGTATGGAGAAAGCTTGCTAAGGCAAGACGCTTATTCTACGCCTATTTTCGTTCCGTGACAGAAAGTTGTCACTCACAAGGCAAATAAAAGTATTATAATTTATACCGTAGAGTAATTATTAGCTCTGCGGTTTTTGTTTGAAAGGATAAAGCATATGCCATATAAACCGTTGAAGCCATGCAGACATCCCGGCTGCGGAGCGCTGACAGCCGGCACATATTGTGACAAGCACAAGAGGGATCGGGTGCCGGACGCCAGAGAGAGTGCCAACAAGCGCGGCTATAACAGTCGCTGGCAGAGAGCACGGAAGATGTTTCTTGCAAGACATCCGCTGTGCGCGGAATGTGAAAGGAATGGGCGGCTTACAGCTGCGACAGTGGTCGATCATATCATCCCTCACAAGGGAGACCAGGCGTTGTTCTGGGATGAAAACAATTGGCAGCCACTGTGCAAGCAGTGCCATGACCGCAAGACGGTTCAGGAAGACGGTGGCTTTGGCAACAGTGTAAAAAATAAAAATAAACGGAGGAGCTCAGGGGAAGGATGAACAGTCAATTTATGAGATATATGCAGGCGGGGGCAGAAGACTGACAATATAGTTTCTCCTTTCAAATTTTGTCATGTGGGGAGGGGTGGTCTTGATCTCTATGAGGAATATCATAAAGACCGCCGCCCCCATAGCATGAAAAAAATCGCGAAAGTTTTTTTGAAATAAGTTTCCGAAAGTTACTTACAGGATGAAAACTTTTTAAAACTTTTAAAGTTTTATGCAAAAGTTTTTACAGAAATGGGGTGAGAGTTTGGGGAAGAGAGGACCGGCTAAGGGTCACGGCGGCCGGCCGAGGAAATCCGTATCGGATAAGCTGCTTGAGGGCAATCCCGGCAAGCGTGCCGTTAAGGTCATTGACAAAAACAAAATAGATGCGCTGACCGATATCGATGTGATACCCGGCTCTCTGAGCATAGCCGGAAAAGAGATATATTCACGCACGGTCAAGTATCTAAGACGCATGAAGTGCGCAGAACTCGTAAATCCCATGCTTGTTGAAACATTTGCCCTCAACCGCCAGCGGTGGCTTGAGGCGGAGCGGATCATGGACAGGGGAGAGTTTGACAGGGACCTTGCGAGGATCTCGTCCGACTACCAAAGCCAGATGCGCCGGAGCTGGAATGAGATATTCTCGGTAGTCAATGATAACTGCACCGAGAATGTTGATCTTGACCGCGAGGACGATCTTGAGGGATTGCTTTCAATGGGCGGTGAGGGCGGTGTTTGACGAGGCGAAGGCGGGGCAGGCTGTGCGGTTTATAAACAGCCTTAAGCACGGCATCGGCGAGTTTCACGGTCAGAAATTCGAGCTGTTCCCGTGGCAGGATAAGATAGTCCGCGATATATTCGGGACCGTCAAGCCCAACGGATACAGGCAGTATAAAAAGGCCTATATCGAGATACCCAAGAAGAACGGCAAGTCGGAGTTCGGGGCGGCCATCGCCCTTAAGATGCTCTGTGCAGACGGCGAGCAGTGCGCTCAGGTGTATTCCTGCGCGGCGGACAGGCAGCAGGCCTCCATCGTTTTTGACGTCGCGGTCAGCATGGTGGATCAGGCTCCGGCGCTCAAGAAGCATATAAAGCCGATACTGTCGCAGAAGCGGCTCGTGTATAAGCCAACGCGATCTTTCTATCAGGTGCTGTCGGCCGAGGTAAATACCAAGCACGGGCTGAATGTTTCCTGCTGCATCTTCGATGAGCTGCACGCGCAGCCCAACCGCGATCTATGGGACGTTATGACCTCGGGCTCGGGCGACGCGCGGAGGCAGCCGCTGTTCCTGACGCTCACCACGGCCGGACAGTCGCGGCACGGGATATGCTACGAGCAGCACAAGATAGCCCGCGGCATACTTGACGGGACGCGTGTAGATCCGACCTTTTACCCCGTGATATACGGGCTGGAGGACGATGAGGACTGGACGGACGAG
>CAJFVT010000212.1 GCA_904420525.1 uncultured Clostridia bacterium
ATTGTTTTCACTCGCAGCATTCGTCGTGTGGATAACCTCATTTTTACGCAAAAATTCTCAAAAAAATTTATTTTTATTTTCTACGTGGGGGGGGGGGGGGGTAGTATGCGATTTTTCATACCTGAGTAGTAACCATGAAAAAAGCTCCGCAAAAGCGGAGCTTTTGGCGATCCGGATGAGGCTCGAACTCACGACCTCTAGCGTGACAGGCTAGCGTTCTAACCAACTGAACTACCGGACCATACTGTCATTATTGACTGACAACAATATTATTATACTATATTCTTATTGTTTTGTCAATACCTTTTTTTAATTTTTTTATTTTCTTCGGAAAATATTTTCAGTTATAACATACGGATTTCAGCATACAATATTAGCGTAGTCGATTTATTTCGACACAAAATTTAGATAGATCAAAGTAAGACTATGATTTTCAAGGAGGAAAGAAATCATGACAGTACCTGAAGCAAAACAGGCAATGGAACAGTTCAAGATGGAAGCAGCCAATGAGGTTGGCGTATCACTCAAGCAGGGATATAACGGGGATCTCACAGCCAAGCAGGCAGGCTCAATAGGCGGACAGATGGTCAAGAAGATGGTCGAAGATTACGAAAACCGCATGAAATAACGGTCTTTAAAAAAACGGAGCGCTTTAGATAATATCCTCCCGGATATTATCCGGGGCGCTCCTCTTTAATTATTCCAAAACCCTTGAAAAAAGGACGTAAATGGTGTATAATATAAGTAAAACTTTCAGTATGGTGGATGGAATAATGAGAATTGCTATTATTACCAATACAACAAAGGATATCGACTGCACTGCGGCACGCAGCACTGTCAGAGCTATAAACGGGCAAGCCGAAATATATATGCCGGATGACTGTATCCTTCCGGAAAATTTGAAAATAAATTATATGCCGCGCTCTATGATATGGGAAAATGCTGATATCGCCTTTATAATAGGCGGGGACGGAACTATGCTGGGCGCTGCGCCGCATTGCGCAAGGCATAACATCCCAACGCTGGGTATTAATCTCGGCAAGGTGGGTTTTCTTACCGAGGTAGAGCCTGACGATATAGCTAATGCGGCAGACCGTGTGCTCAAGGGCGACTACATAGTTGAGAACCGTATGCTTATCAAAATGAAGATCAACGGCAAAGGTCCCGGCTTCCATGCGCTCAATGATATAGTAATATCAAAAACAGACGGTGAACGTCTCATAGGCATGGAGCTTTACACAGACAATGAGCTTGTGAACCACTATGCCGCCGATGGACTCATCATTGCAACTCCAACAGGCTCGACAGGATATTCAATATCCGCCGGAGGGCCGGTTGTAGATCCGCGTATGGAGCTGTATGTCGCAACTCCCATATGCGCGCACATGCTGTCCGTAAGAAGCGCGGTGCTTCCGGCGGGGAAAAACATAACTATACGCCTGAGCGCGGACTATCCGCAGAACAACGCTATAATAACCGCTGACGGTGAACGGAAAGCGGTCATATCCGAACAGGATGAAATACTGATAACAAGATCAGAATATGAGTTTAGGCTTATACGAATAGGAACAAGCAGCTTTTACAGTACACTTATAAACAAGCTGTCTTAGAAACGAGGCTAACAATGAAGTACAAGAGGCAAAGCAGAATAATCAAGATCGTTAAGAGTATGCCGGTCCATACTCACGAGGAACTTATCGAGATCTTAAAGAATGATGGATTTAAGATCACACAGGCAACAGTATCTAGGGATATAAAGGAGCTTGGGCTTATAAAGATCCCTGCCGCAGACGGCGGATCGGTCTATTCCGTGCCGGAAACGAGCTCAGAGACCTCTGCCGCGAGAATAAACATGGTCGCCGATTCAGTAAAGCATGTCGCTTCAGCACTGCACACGATCGTTATAAATACATATCCGGGCATGGCCTCGGCAGTTGCCGCCGCGCTTGACTCGGCTATGAGATCAGATATTTTAGGCTCGGTGGCAGGCGATGATACTGTTCTTGTCATAACCGAATCTCCGGAACACGCAGCGGAGCTTGAGAAAAAAATCAAAACCATATTCAGGACGGAGTAAAAACATGCTGGAACAACTGAAAATAAAAAACGTTGCCGTTATAGACAGCCTGGAGATATCATTCAAGGATGGAGTGAGTGTGCTTACCGGTGAGACCGGAGCCGGCAAATCAATAATAATCGACTCTATAAATATGATCCTCGGCAGCCGTGCAAGCAAGGAGCTTATACGGCACGGAGCCGAGCGCGCGGATGTTCAGGCGGTTTTCACGGTGGACAGCTCCACTGCCGCAGAGCTTGATGAAAACGGCATAGACTCAGAGGACAATACCGTTATAATAAGCCGGAGAATAACACGTGACGGAAAAAGCACCGCCCGGATAAACGGGACTATCGTTACGCTTAACACGCTGCGTGACATAGCCGACCGGCTTATAAACATACATGGTCAGCATGACAGCCAGGCGCTTTTAAACCCGGCAAAACATATAACCTTCCTTGACGACTACGCTGACACGGATGCAGAGCTGGCGGCGTATAAGGCTCTTTACTCAAAAAGCCGCGAGATCACACGTGAGCTGAACGGACTTATGATGAACGAGCAGGAAAAACTGCAAAAAACCGACTTGCTGTCATATCAAGTAAATGAGATAGACTCGGCAAAGCTCACACCAGGCGAGGAGGAGGAGCTAAGCGAACAGCTGACACTGCTCGAAAATGCGGAAAAAATAAATATCTGCGCCGAAAAAGCCTATTCGAGCCTTTACGATAATCCGGAAAGCATGTCGGCATATGACCTTATAAGCACCGCAGTAGAGTCCATGTCGGAAATATCAGAGCTGAGCAGCGAGCTGAGCACAGCATATGATACTCTTACTTCCGCAATGTACTCTATAGAGGACGCGGCGCGGGAGATACGCGAATTCGGGAGCAGTATCGAATTCGATGAGCAGGCTCTTGACGAGACAGAAGAACGGCTGGATCTCATCCGCCGTCTAAAACGAAAATACGGCGGAAGCATAACTGAAATACTGGAGTTCGGCAAGCGCGCTCAAGCGGAGCTTGACAGCATAACCCACGGCAGTGAACGCGCGGATTCCCTGCGCGCCGAGCTGGAAGCAGTTAACGCGGATATAAAAAGGGCTGCGGGTATCCTTACTGAAGCCAGAAAAAAAGCGGCCCGCTCGCTTGAGAGCGAGATCGAATCTGCGCTCCATGAACTGAACATGGAAAAGGCCGTATTCTCCGTTAATGTCGGTCCTCAAAAGTATTCTTCCAGCGGAGCTGATCTAGTTGAATTTATGATCGCCACAAACCCCGGTGAGGATCTCAAGCCGCTTGTAAGGATCGCATCTGGCGGCGAGCTGTCACGAGTTATGCTTGCGATAAAATCCGTCCTTGCTCAGACCGACAGCGTCGATACGCTCATATTTGATGAAATTGACACCGGAGTATCCGGTGCGGCGGCACAGAAGATCGCGGACAAGCTCAAGGAAATAGGAAGGACAAAGCAGGTCATATGCATAACCCACCTTCCCCAGCTGGCTTCGGCAGCCGACAACCACTTCCTTATAGTTAAGAACATAGACGGCGAGCTTGCAAGCACCACTCTGCGCGAGCTTGACTACGAAGGCAGAGTGCATGAGCTTGGCAGGATCATAGGCGGAGGCGAAGCCGCGGAGGAATATGCACGTGAAATATTGAAAAAGAAATAATATACAGAAGTCATCACGTTCTTTTATCACACACCGCAGGAGCGACAAATCAAAAGGACAATTACAAACAGACCGCGCCTTCAGCGTACCAATGTACACTACCGGCGCGGTCTGTTCATTTTCCGCATCACGATCATTTTTTATACAGGAGCATATATCAAGTGCGCAGTCTCATACTTGTTTCTCACCGTTTCCCGGAACAAGCTCCACCTCTAGCCTATTATAGGCCATCTCCAGTCCATACTTTTTATAGAATTCCGGAACAGCTTCCATAAATGCATATTTTGCTTTTATATAGTCCGATGTCTGAGACCATACATACACATCATAATACACCGCGCTTTCACCGAATTCCGCAACGCCTATTATAGGCTCCGGATCCTTCAAAAGCTCCGGAACGCTTTCTATAGCCTCGGCTATCGCTTTCTTTACAGTCTTTATATCGCAGCTGTATGCCGCATTAAGCCGTACATCTATCCTTCTGCGTGTTTCTGAGGTATAGTTTGTAAGCCTTGATTCAACTATCTTCTCATTCGGAATGAACACGCGCTTATTGTCCACTGTTGTGATCTCCGTATAGAACAGCCCTATGCTTTTGACAGTACCGGGAATGTCAGTTTCTATATAATCCCCCACCTCGAACGGACGAAGCATAACAAGCGATACTCCGCTCATTATGTTTCCGAGCAGATTTTGTATCGAAAGCGAGATCGCCAGACCGAACAGCCCGAATACCGCTACTATCGATGTTATCGGTATCCCTATCGAGTCTGCAAATATCATGAGCGCCAGAAAATACATCAGGAACCGTACTATCCGTGTTATAAATTTCTGCATACTCACAGACATACGCGATTTTTTCAGCGCTTTTCCGATAACTATACTGATTATTTTAGCCAAGGCTATAAATACTATCAATGCCGCAAGCGATATAAAAATTTTAGTCAGTGAAAGCGATGAAAGGTCTATTCCGACCGCCTCGGCTATATTACGGATAAAGTTTCCGCCGCTTTCGCTCACTTCCTTTGCAGTTTCGCTTATGTTCCCGCCTATATCTTCAACTATTTTATCATTTTCCATACACGCATCTCCTTATATAAAAATGAAAAAACAGACAACTGCAAAAGCTCATGTTTTACAATTGTCTGCCGTCCTGCAGGCATACCGCACTAAAAACGGCAGCCTTTGTTCAGTTTCCTCTTATGTTCAGACATTTTTACACTCACCATTTTATTCTGTGCCACGATGAAATGATCCACCAAAAATATGTCAAGCGTTTTTAGGAGGGCGTCGGCCTGATTTGTTATAAGAACATCCTGACTTGATATTTTCGCACTGCCGCTCGGATGATTATGTATCAGCACTACATTGGCAGCATGCGCATTAGCGGCACAGTTGACTATCCTGTCTACGCTTGTTCCCGCGCTGTATGTGCTGCTCTCGGTTGTTATGTCTACCATGTTTTTTATCCGCATCGCTCTATCAAGGCACAGCATCACAAGCTTTTCATTTGATGACCGCAGATCCAGTATGCTGATTATATCATTTATGCTGTCACGGTTAAATACCAGAGGCTTATTTTTCAGCTCCTCAATTCTATAATAGTCGATCAGATATTTCAGGCTCCTCAGGTACAAAACTGTATCCTCTCCTACCCCTTTTACATCCTTCAGCTTGAATCCGTCACATGCATCCCTAAGCACACTGGCTATTCCGCCGCAGCTGTAGCTCATAAGCTCATGTGCGATCTCATTCGTATCCTTTCCGGCAAGAACGTAATACAGCATATACTCAAGTATCTCGTACTGCGACCACCCCTGAAACCCTACAGCTTTCAGCTTTGCACGCATACGCTCGCGGTGTCCGGTATGGATACTTTTCTTTTTTCTCCTATCCTTTCCGGATCGATTTTTCTTTTCCCTTGTGTCTGTCATCTTAGTCCTCCATTATGCCGCCTGCAGCGTCACAATCAGCAAACGAAAGATCAATATCATACATTAAATCTGAACAGAACTATATCCCCGTCCTTCATAACGTAATCCTTTCCCTCGCTCCTTACAAGACCCTTTTCCTTTGCCGCCGCCATAGAGCCGCATTCCATCAGATCGTCATAATGCACTACCTCGGCACGAATGAAGCCGCGCTCAAAGTCTGAATGTATCTTTCCGGCAGCCTGCGGCGCCTTTGTACCCTGCTTTATCGTCCATGCCCTCACCTCGGGCTCTCCCGCAGTGAGGTAGCTTATAAGTCCGAGCAGAGAATAGCTTGCCTTTATCAGCCTGTCAAGCCCCGATTCGCTCATGTTAAGCTCTTCAAGGAACATCCCTCGCTCCTCCGGCTCAAGCTGCGCTATCTCCTCCTCGATCTTTGCCGAGACCGGCATGACCTCTGAATTCTCAGCAGCCGCATATTCCTTTACACGGTTCACATATTCATTATTTTCAATACCCTTTGAAAAATCGTCCTCAGCAACGTTTGCCGCATATATTACCGGCTTCATGGTTATCAGAAATACATCCTTCATGAGCGCAAGCTCGTCCTCGGTATATTCCAATGACTTAGCAAGCTTTCCCGACTCAAGGGCTTTCTTTACTCTCTCATAAAGCGCAAGCTCAGCGGCAAGAGATTTGTCGCCCTTGAGCGCCTTTTTTGTCCTGTCTATCTTTCTTTCTATCATCTCCAGATCCGAAAAGATAAGCTCAAGATTTATAGTTTCTATATCACGCACCGGATCGACGGATCCGTCCACATGCGTTATGTTCGCATCCTCAAAGCAGCGCACCACATGCACGATAGCGTCACACTCACGTATCGAAGCGAGAAACTTGTTCCCAAGCCCTTCTCCCTTTGACGCGCCCTTTACCAGACCCGCTATATCAACGAATTCGATATAGGCTCTTGTCACCTTTTTCGGATGATACATCTCCGCGAGCTTATCTATACGCTCATCCGGCACATCGACGATGCCTACATTCGGTTCTATCGTACAGAACGGATAATTCGCGCTTTCAGCGCCCGCCTGTGTTATCGCATTGAACAATGTTGATTTGCCTACATTCGGCAGACCTACTATTCCTAATTTCATATTATGTTATCTCTCCTTAATTTTGAAGCTTTTTTATCATAAACACATCCGGGATAAATGCCGCACAGCGGCTTTTATTGCCTTTACATGTTTATTATATCATCAGTGCAGCGCTCAGATGCGCTGCTTCACACCGATACAATAAACACATCGTAAGCAAAGCCGACAAAGAGGCTTTGCTACTGCTGTTGTGTTTATTATATC
>CAJFVT010000213.1 GCA_904420525.1 uncultured Clostridia bacterium
GTCATTAGCTGAAACATCTGAAAATGAAGCTTCTCCGGTCTCATCGCCTTTGCCCGTCATTCGCAGCAGCAGCGCAGCCGTCTCAGCACGGGTGATCTCCTTATCCGGCATGAATTCTGTTTCGGTGACACCTTCGATAATTCCAGATTGGTATAAATGATTAATTGCATTTTGTACTTCATTTCTCTCTACTAATATATCAGTGAAATCTTTTTTTGCGGTTTGTATAGAATTTACAGCTAATTTTACATCATCTGTGATCTTATTTATATCTGGCTTTGCTACTGAACCATCATCTTTTAATAAATTAAACTGATATAATTCTCCATTATTAGTAAGGATTAATGTAGTATGCCCATATCCACATTTTCCATTGTTTATACAATTAATATTGTCCATTAACTTTTTAGGTAATTGTATATATACCGGAGTAAAATCATATAATTGTGTATAGTAATTGTCTGGTGTTTCGCCTATACCATACATCCATAGTGAACCATCGTTTTTTAGCACCATATTAAAGCCGTAGTGAGAAAAAACCTGTTTTACATTATTTGTATATATTTGCGGATGAGTATTTATTTTCTCATACTCAATTCCTCCACCTAACCCCCAAATAGAGCCCCAATACCATAATACACCTTCTTTGGTAATTGCATATGATGAGGTTGCTCCTGCGAAGACATTTGTTGCATTTTCCATTATTGGAGTTGTTTTTGAAGTTGTATTACTGATACCTAATTGCCCCCATGAATTTTTACCAAAAGTTTTTACTGATCCGTCTGTTTTTAAAACTATGCCATGCTCCTCTCCTAGTTCAGCTTTTTCAACATTATTCATAATCTTTACAGAATCTACGTTATTATTTTCGTAATATAGTATCCATAAACTCTTATCCTTTTTTGTAACTAAAGCAGAAGAAGACACTGCATCAATGGATACAACGTTATCCATTATAAATTCAAGTTCTGTATTTTCAGTAAATGAAGTCATGCGCCACAATGTTCCATCTGTTTTTATTATATAAGGCCCATTTATTTCAACAACATCATCTAATATTTTTTTTAAGTTTATATGATCACTGCCGGTTCCATTATTTTCCCACATCCACAATGAGTTGTCATTTTTTATTACAAAGCATATCTCTCCATAAACATTTATGGGTATATTTTTTATGGTAAATGATTCTGCTCTAGCGTTTATAAATGACAAGCTCATTATTAATAATAACAAATTAATAAATATTTTTTTTATCATCTATACACTCCTATTAAATTAATTAGATATTTTATTAAATGTCATTGTTGCTACACTTTTTATATCATTAAAAGAATATGTTGTTAAATAATTATTTGAGCTTTGAGGGTATTGAGAATTTGCACAAAGAACTATTTCAATTCCCAATTGTTTATCATATGCATATCCTATAATAACCTCAAAGTGATTATCTTCGGGCATTGTTATCAATGGAATGCCATTGTCAATTTGATTCTGTATATCTTCAAAACTCATTGGATTTTCACGACCATGTATACCAGGAATTGTTGCATCTCCATAGTCGAAAACATTTTTATTTACTTAGAATTCACTTCCATCTAAATAAAATGTGTTTTTTAGCAAAAATTTTGCAATACTAGGTGCTGAACCATATCCTTTGTTAAAATCGCCATCAGGATATGCTGTTTTTGCAATATCTATGAAATCATATTCAACTCCGGTTAACCATTCTATACACATTGATATATCTGTATCTATTCCATTCTCATGCCAATCAGCAATACCATTATTATTTGTATCGAATCTTGATTTATCTTCTGTAGTGTCTAGTCTTCCATCTCTATTCCAATCATAATATGATGGTATTGATGATTCCCATTTAACTTTACCTTCTCCACTTATTATCGTCAACCCGCTTGGATCAACAAAACTTATCGGGTTGTTTGCTGCATACACGTACCAGTTCAAGCCGTCCTGTGCCGGGTCTTCCGTTATGAACCTTCCGCTCCTGCTGTCGTAGTAACGGTTCCTCAGGTAGATAAGACCGCTTTCA
>CAJFVT010000214.1 GCA_904420525.1 uncultured Clostridia bacterium
ATGTCATCGGATATGTACGGATTCGATTACAATGGTGAGATGGCATGGAAAGATGATTTTGCAGCGATGCAGGAACAGGCTCCGGCAGGGACAAGATTTTCTGTAGTAACCGGGGAAACAGGCGAATTCGGCACAGACTTGAGTTCAATGATAGGTACATTGCCGGCTACATACAGCGGAAGCACGGATATATTGACGCTGCTCGAAAATTGTGCGGACACATTTGATGAAGAATCAGATAACAGGAACAAAATAGTTATCGCAACCGCAGCTGAAGTAAGTGACAGTGCAGCACTTGAAAATGAGATGGATGAGCTGCGCAGTGAAGGGATAGTACCGTTTGTGTTTGTATTGGATACAGAAAATAACAATACTATTGATGATATTGATGGTATATATCGGTGTATGTCAAATTTGGTGCTTAGACTGGCTGTATCTGATTTGTATTTATCATTTGCAGAATTTGATAGTGTTGCTGAGAACATGGTGACTAACGGCGATGAGTATAGTGTAATGCCGTTAAACAACAGTGATTCTACCCCAAATGATTATAAACCCGATAAACATAAAATAACCGGATATGACAGCAACATAGGTAAGGCGCTGATCTCTGTATTAAATATATATGGTGCTGTTCCTATGTATATATCATCTAACGTTATGGAAAGCGCAGGTTATAATATGTTGGACGGGAGCGTCAGTAATGATGATATTGCTAACTTTAAAGAGGCAAATAATGCGGAACTTAGCAGTGATTTGGTGAATAAAATGTTGCCCTCATGGGAGAATATTTTTCAGCAGATTGAAGATGGCAATAATGATTTCATAACAGACGTTGATACAGCGCTTGAAAACAATATAAAAAGAAGATTTCCGGTAATAGCGTTTGATGAAGCTGTTGATAGTATAGAAATATTAACAGGTTCATCAGGTGCGGGCAGCTATACATATGCATTTGATACATATGAGTATCTCATGAAAATGGTAACAAGGACAAACACAGCTGTAACAGAGGATGATTCTGCGGATAGAGCAGAGAAAATAATATTGAATTACCCGATTACAGCAGATGCAAGCTATAAATTATACGGATATGAAGCTGACACGGAAAATGTGAATTTGCCCGAAAATGTATTCATGACAAGCAACTCATCTTGTGAGTTAAATATGATGTTGCCGAGCAATATAACATCTATTAATTATGCGATAGCTGTTGAAACAAAATATAATAACGGAATGCCCAATATGATATATACAAACAAATTTTATATATCAAGAGGATATACTGATTTGATACCGGGTACATGGTATAGAGACTATGTATTGGATGCAACAAATAAGGGTTTTGTGCAAGGTATGGGTGATGGAACGTTTTCACCGGAAGGTACTTTAACGAGAGGACAGTTTCTTGTAATGCTTCTTAATGCGGCAGACATCGATTTAGATGACTATGATGAAATAGGGTTTACAAATTATGAAAATTCTGAGACTCTTTCTTTGGTACAGTCGAAAATGCCTGAGTGGGTAAGAAAATATATGAACTATGCATTGAAGAATTTGCTTATTAACGAGACGCAGTATATAGGTGATATAGAAAGTGATGTACCCAAATATGGATTTGAGCAGGAAATAAATAGAGCGGAGACGGCGTATATTCTATATATGATGTTCATAGGCAATTTGGAAAGCATAAGGGTTCCAAGCAATATATATTTTTATGACAGTAATATAAGTAATTACAAAACAGAATTATGGAGCAAACATAGAGCTTTTGCCGAACAGCAGGAAGAAAACAGCGCATTAAACGATATGAACTATGTTCAGCAAATGTATTATAACAATGTTTTAGACGGAATGCCCGGTAATGCGGATGAAGGCGATGATCCAAGTAAAATATATTTTTATCCAAACAAAACACTTACCAGGGCGGAAGCATGTAAGGTTGTGTTAAAATGTTTGTTTGAGTTAAATGATAACATACCGGAAATACAAGCAAATATATTTGAAGAGGATGTTGAGGCTGTTCCTTTGCCGGATGGTGATCATATAAAAGACAGATATGTTTTGGATTCTATCCCGTTTGACGCAACAAATCAAATATTATATGAGTTCCATATAGATGATAACAAGGAATATGCAATAGAGACAACCGGAGAGGTGGACAATACAACAACATGGGGAAGACTGTACTATGTTGACGGTAACAGCACGATTAACAATATCGCAATTGATGGAAGCAATCATATGTTAATAGTATTCCAGGGTGCAGGTGATTATAGACTGAGAATAAAGCGTACTGGAAATGCTGATGTTG
>CAJFVT010000215.1 GCA_904420525.1 uncultured Clostridia bacterium
CGTTATTCACTATATTGTCATCCTTAACCACAAGAAGCTCAAAATCTCTTTCAAGCGTTGATTTCCCGTTTGTAATTACTTCGGTAAACGTTACCGTCTCGTCCTCGCGGCTCGGGCGGTTAACGGTTCCGTCGGTTTCAATAATGTCTTCATTGCTGCTGCGCCATTCTACAACGCTTCCGTATGTTCTTTTGTTCAAAAGTTCCAAATCATCCGTTACCGGTACCGATGTATCTATATTGAATTCCTTCTGGTCTTCGAGCGTCTTTCTCAAATCGGTATATTGAAGCTCTACGGTTAATTCTGCTTTTACATCCGGATTTTCTTCCGATGCTGCGATAATCTTTATTGTTCCAAGCACCGCTTTGCTTCCGACATTCAACGTACCCGTTTCCGAATCTATAGAAACCTCATCGATATTACTTATCTCAACCGGCTCAATCGACCATACCGCCTTTGCGTTCGGTATTTCACTATCTGTCTGATCATATAGTTTTACCGAATACGGGAATTCTTCCGTGCCACTGTTTGGGATCAAAACCGCTTCCGCTGCTTCTTCGGTAAATTCAACTCTCCTCGTCTCTCTCAGGGACGCAGCTACTGTTTTCGTTGCAGACTGTACATCGTCGGGGCTATTTATTGCTGTCGCTTCAAGCACTATATTCCCGGCCTGCATCTGGTCCGTAATGGTAAGTACCTGAGTTTCGGCATCGAACTCAGCACCGTCCGGCAGCTCAACCGCCTCGAGCGAAACTTCTCTTGACATATCTTTTCCGTCTGTACCGACCACAGCCGCCGAATATTCGTACTGCTGCGGCGGATCGCCTATGAGCGGGATAACTACGCTATCGTTTCCGCGGATCTCAATATGATCGGCGTCTACAATCGTTATTGTAATATCCTTGTTTTTGCCATTTTCTGCCTGAACATTGAAAACCACATCGCCATTCTTAGCCGTACTGTCTATTGTCAGAACTCCGGAAAAACCTGTTTGGTCAAAACTAACACCTTCGGGAAGCGAGGAGGTAAGCTCAACGCTTGTTATCGGGTAATCCGATATCTCACCCTTCATGTTAAGGTTCTGCGGTTCAAAAGGTACTTTTATCGAGCCGGTTTCCGGAACTTCAATTCTTGTATTATCGAAATATATATCTGCATTGGTTACATCGTAATACTTCCAGCCCTCGTCTGTATTTTCAAGCACCAAAAGTGTCTTGTCCGCCGCTACCAGAAACCTTCCGTTGTCGATAGCCGTTACCGAACGAATCTTACCCGTGTTTTCTTCGCCAAATCCGACCGGAACTATTTGCCACTGCGTATTTACGGTCAAGGAAGAGCTGTCGTTCGGCGCAACGTACAGTTTACCTGTTTCCGTTCCCATAACGATATACTCATCATTTACGCCGCCGGCACTCAGCTTGGCCGTGTTGACAGTACCGTCCGAAAGCTGCATCTCTTTGAGCTCGCTGTATGTTATACTTTTGCTGCTGAGCGTTCTCAGCGAGGTTGTTTCGTTTATGACAATCCAGCCGTCGAGCGAATCCGACCATATCATATCCACCGGATGAGCCTGTATATTCGGCGTTGCGGATGTAAGGTTTCCCGCAGTAATATACCATGTTTTATACTGATCCGTTACCGCATATGTATACGGTTCTTCAGGCGTTAAACCTATTGCTTTTCCGTACGTACTGTTTTCCGGCTCCGAATCTATTGAATGAGTTTCGCTCACTTCGTCAAGACTTGGCAGGACTTTGAGCGCTGTCTTTGCAATAAGCACCAGAACATCGCCGTTGGTTGCGATTGTTGTGTTGGAGCCTGCTGCGCCTTGTGCAGGCAGCGGAGTCCATGTTTCGCCATCGGGCGATGAATAAATATTATTGACCGTCTGCAGCACAAAAACATGCTGAGAATCCCACCATTCAACTATCTGGCGTGTTTCTCCGTTCGCATAGTGCTTACCGCCAGTGAACTGCTTTGTCATTGTCCACGATTCCAAATCGTTTGACGTATAAACCTGAATCGGATGGTTTGCGTCGGTCAGATCCTTTGCCGCCGCCAGATACAAATTCTGCTCCGGACTGTAGGCTACGTCCAAAAAAGTATAGTTATCTTCCGCAAGCGGCTCGGAAGCCTCCGTGCGCGGCGGCTCAAAGGCCGCCGTGCCCAGAAGCATTGCTCCGGTCAAAACAAGCGATAATATTTTCTTTTTCATATACTCACCCTTTCTATTGTACTCCCACGGTCACGCCGTCTTCTATTCCTATGTTGTTAAAGTCGAGCTTCGGGAAATCAGGTATCCTTGTGTATACCTCACTGTCATCCTTCAGCGTGAAGTCGCCTCCGGCATAGTCAACGAAGCCCGGATCCGTCTTTGTAAC
>CAJFVT010000216.1 GCA_904420525.1 uncultured Clostridia bacterium
GACCATAACCCGTATAAGCCAATGTGTGAAAACACGGTCAATAAGGCACTGCGGGTGATGGGCTACGACACGAAAAAGGATATCTGTGGCCACGGCTTTCGGGCGATGGCATGCAGTGCGCTGATGGAATCGGGTTTATGGGCAAAGGATGCAGTAGAACGCCAGATGAGTCATCAGGAGCGCAATACCGTGCGCATGGCTTATATTCACAAGGCAGAACACTTGGAAGCCCGCAAGGCGATGATGCAGTGGTGGTCGGACTATCTGGATATATGCAGAAAAGCATATGTGTCGCCTTATATGATGGTTCAGGAGAACCGCTGAATTGTTAGTATAACGAAGCCGTCTCCGCTTAGGTGGGGACGGCTTTATTTATCAGTAATACAAAAATGCCAGTGAGCTTTTTCTCCTGAACCTCCGTTATTTCTCATGTTATAAATTTGTAACAAATATTTTTTAAACTGTCCTGTATTGCCACGCAAATCTATGGAAATTACAGGAAAACGATATGAGCAGCCCCCTTAAATCGGTGTTTAAAAAGGAGCACAGCGATGAGATCAGTAACCACAGCGTGAACCCCGTCTTTTCTGAGGTAGTCAGCGCTTTTATGTCCCGTCGCCGCTTTCTGCAAATGGGAATGGTGGCGGGCGCTGCCGTCTCCTTTCCTTATCTAGTCAAGCCAGAAAACGCCTTCGCGGCGAAGGCAAATCCCTCAGCATTATCTAAAGCGGTGTCACTGGGCTTCACCAGCATTCCCGTTTCGACAGCAGACACTGTCACCGTGCCGGAAGGCTATATAGCCCGTCCGTTTTATCGCTGGGGCGATGCTGTGGGCATAAAGGGTAATCTGCCGGAATTTAAATTCGACGCTAGCAACACCACCGACGAACAGGCGGCGCAGGCCGGTATGCACCATGACGGCATGGCCTGGTTTAGCCTGCCGCAGGGCAAAGAGAACCCGGCACACGGTCTGCTGGCGCTCAACCATGAGTACATTGATAACGGCATGCTGTTTAAAGACGGTACCGCCAACTGGGATCTTGATAAGGCCCGTAAGGGTCAGAATGCGATGGGTATATCAGTTATCGAGGTGAAAAAAGATAACGTGGGCTGGCAGGTAGTCCGTCCCTCCAGCTTTGCTCGTCGCATTACCGTTAATACACCAATGCAACTGAGCGGTCCGGCGCGTCATCAGGCGTTGATGAAAACCGCCGCCGATCCGCAAGGCGAAGTGGTACTGGGCACCATGCAAAACTGCGCCAATGGTAAAACCCCGTGGGGGACGTACCTGACCTGTGAAGAGAACTGGTCGGATATTTTTGTTAAAAAAGCGCCGCGTAACGTGCTGGAGAAGCGCTACGGCATTAGCGATAGCGATGAATCCTACCGCTGGAACGAGGTTGACGAACGTTTCAGCGTCGATAAAACGCCCAACGAGCCGAACCGCTTTGGCTGGGTGGTGGAGATTGACCCCTACGATCCGACCTCCACACCGCGCAAACATACCGCATTAGGTCGCTTTAAGCATGAAGGTGCCGCCGTGACGCTGGCGGGGGATAATCGCGTTGTGGTCTATATGGGCGACGATCAGAAATTTGAATACATCTATAAATTCATCTCCGAGAACAAATATGACCCTGGCGATCGCAAGGCAAATATGCAGTTGCTGGAGTCAGGCACGCTCTATGTCGCCAGATTCAATGACGACGGTTCCGGCGACTGGCTGCCGCTAATCTTCGGTGAAAATGGCCTTGATCAAAGCAAGGGTTTCGACAATCAGGGCGATCTGCTGATCAAAACGCGCCTTGCTGCCGATACGGTGAGCGCAACAAAAATGGATCGCCCGGAATGGATAGCCGTTGATACCCATGCGAAAGGCAGCGTGTATTGCACGCTCACCAACAATTCCGATCGCGGTAAAGAGGGCAAAGCCCCGGTTGACGCAGCCAACCCGCGCGCCAACAACCAGTTCGGCCATATCATGCACTGGCGCGAAGAGAGGGCAGACCCCGCCTCAGCGAAATTTACGTGGAATATTCTGGTGCTCGCCGGGCGTACTGACAGTGACGATCCTAAAGCGAAAGGCTCCATGCAGGGGGCAGAATTCGGCAGCCCTGATGGGCTCTCCTTCGATCACCGCGGCGTGCTGTGGATCCAGACTGATGTTTCCTCCAGTACGATTAATAAAAAGGCGTATGAAGGGATGGGGAATAACCAGATGATAGCGACCCTGCCCGGCACCAATGAGTATCGCCGCTTTTTGACCGGGCCACGCGGGTGTGAAATTACCGGTATCGCCTTTACGCCGGACAACCGTACGCTGTTTATTAATATCCAGCATCCCGGCGAAGGCGGCGACGACATTACCGATCCGAGCAACCCTCGGGCTATCTCCAACTGGCCAGATTCAAGATCAGACGGACGACCACGTTCTTCAACAGTCGTTATCACTAAATCGAATGGCGGGATAATCGGTACCTGATGCATCTGGTGCCCTTTTGGGCACCATTTTTTATGGCAACAGCTTGATCCTCCCAACATTCCCTAGGTATCAAATATTTAATCTCGCTGTTATCTGAAGGAATTAACCTTAGCCTTTTATGTTTTCTCTTACTCGCTGAAACGATTATCAATTTTAACGCTACCTTAAGCCTGGCTTCGTACATGCACGTTCCATATCAAAAAATCGATTAAACGTTTACATTACATTTGTTATGTTATAACGTTACAAAAAGTAACTTATTATGTGGAATGGATGTCATGCACGACTACTCTTTGCGTTTTGCAAATCTGGCGCTGGGTTATGAGGGTTTACCTGCGATACAAAATATTACCGGGACGATACAAAAAGGGTCCCTTACAGCCATCATCGGCCCTAACGGTTCTGGTAAGTCAACACTGCTTAAAGGTATCGCAGGGATTCTGGCTCCGTTAAGTGGCTCCTGTACCGTAGAACCAAAGGCGCGCATTGCCTATCTGCCACAAATATCGGAATTGGATCGCACTTTCCCTGCAACTGTTTCAGATTTAGTTTCCCTAGGTTTATGGCCTGAAAGAGGGTTATTCCGTCATCACAGAATTGAGGATCGTAAACGGCTTACTGATGCATTGGGATCAGTAGGATTAGCAGGGTTTGAAAAAAGACAGCTTAGTGCATTATCCGGGGGGCAGCTTCAACGCGCGCTCTTCGCACGGGTCATTCTTCAACAGGCAAACATCATCTTGCTTGATGAGCCTTTTAATGCCATTGACGCCACTACTATTGATGACTTGCTTGTGCTGATAAACCGCTGGCATGCTCAGAAACGTACTGTCTTAGCTGTCATGCATGATATCGGTCTGGTTAGAAATCATTTTCCACAGGCCATTTTGTTAAACGGTAAATTAGTGGCATGGGACGAAACAGAACAAGTTCTGCGCCATACCTCACTTCTACCGGCACAGAATATGGGCACAGCACGTGCTTTACCTGGGCAACATGAGGCTACACATTCATGAACTGGCTTCATGAATGGGTTCTAGCACCTTTTGTCGGCTTCGGTTTTATGCGCCGGGCGCTTTATGGTTCATTTCTGCTTTGTTTAAGCGCTTGCCCGGTTGGCGTTTTTTTAACATTACGCCGTATGAGTCTGGTTGGTGATGCCATGTCACATGCTATCTTGCCCGGTGCTGCATTTGGCTTCTTACTCTACGGATTAGATATATTACCGATGACTATTGGTGGGCTTGTCGCAGGGCTGATAGTCGCTATTTTTGCAGGGGCGGTTTCCCGCTTAACAGTGCAAAAAGAAGACGCTTCAATGGCTGCTTTTTATTTAATCTCACTCGCAGTCGGCGTGCTCATTGTATCGCTTCGAGGCTCAAGCGTGGATCTTATGCATGTCCTATTTGGAACTGTGCTTGCACTCAATCACGAAGCGCTGTTGTTAATTTTCTCTGTCGCGCTGCTCACACTTCTGCTGGTTTCTATATTCTGGCGCGCACTTATTGCTGAGTGCCTTGACCCTTTATTTCTTCGCTCCGTTTCACGATTGGGATCGCCAGTCCATTTTATTTTCCTGGCCCTGGTGGTACTGAATCTTGTCGCTGGTTTTCAGGCACTCGGCACTTTGCTCTCTGTCGGGGTAATGGTCTTGCCAGCTGTGACGGCTCGTTTCTGGACGAGACGTGTAGCAACAATGTGCATAGCCTCTGTCCTGATAGGAATGCTTGCATGTATAAGCGGTTTGTTATTTTCATTTCATTTTTCACTACCTTCAGGACCGTCAATCATATTATCTGTGGGAATTATGTATCTTGTCTCTGCTGCTGCCATGATGGTGAAAAACATCCACTTAAAAAAACTTCGTTAATCTTTTCACTACAAATCGAGGAAATTATTTAATGAGAAAACCCGGTTTTATATCTTTATGCATCCTGACGACATCAATGCTTTTTTTACTTTTTACTTTCCCGGCGAAAGCGAAAATTAATGTCATAGCAAGCTTTTCTGTTATTGGCGATATGGCAAAAAACATCGGTCGGGACCGCATCGAACTGCGTACTATTGTCGGCCCTAATGGCGATGCCCATGTTTATGAGCCCTCTCCTGCTGACGCGATCGCTATGTCTAAAGCGGATGTCATACTGGTAAATGGTTTACAACTTGAAGGCTTTATTTCACGGTTGATCGAGGCAAGTGAAACTTCCGCACCGGTAATTGAAACAACAAAAGGAGCAAATATTCTCCAGGACCCGGCAGGCGGACACTATCATTTTTATGACGGTAAAGCGGTCTTTCATGCTGCACCGTTTGATCCACATGCCTGGCAATCAGTAGGGAATTCCAGAATATATGTGAAAAATATTGCAGAAGCCTTTTGTGCACAAGATAAAAGTAATTGTGATTTTTATCAGGCTAATGCCCGTGCTTATGATGCAAAACTTGCGGATCTGGAAAATAAAATTATTAAGACTGTCGCTACGATCCCACAGGAAAAGCGTACTGTCGTCGTAGGCCATAATGCATTCAAATATTTTGAACAGGCATATGGTATACATTTCCTTTCCCCTCAGGGTATATCCACCGAATCAGAGGCCTCTGCCGCTGACGTTGCCGGCATACTTAAGAAAATTAAAGAAAATAACGCATCAGCTGTTTTTTCTGAAAATATTTCCAATCCACGTCTGGTTGAACAAATTGCCAGAGAAGCTGGCCTTAACGTGGCTGGCGTGCTTTATACAGATGCCTTGTCAGAACCAGGAGGACCGGCTTCTACCTACCTGGAAATGATGGAACATAACGTAACGGCGATTGCGACAGCGGCGAGCAATAGCCGTAATACCCAGCCATAAATACCCGCCGAACAGTTTTATATATGATGGAGAACATTATGAAGAAACGCTTATTATCTACTTCAATCTCAACGCTGCTTTTGGGCCTTTCTGTGATGCCTGCTTTCGCAGATGAAGACGTAACCGCATGGCGTCTGTTCATCGCCGATCATGATAAACCCGTTGTGAATGTTATTGATGCACTGGATGGAGATAAGCTCGCAACATTTAATGTTAAAGGCCCTGCAAATTTATCTCGCAGCGACAGTGGTGCCACAATTTTCGCTATCCAGGGTAGTGCTGGCGTAGTATCTACAATCGCTTCAGGCATTGCTTTCCATGATCACGGAGATCATGCAGACATTGATATTGACGCTCCCAAATTATTACCGCTGGAACTAACGGGTAAAAAACCTGGTCATTTTGTTGAACGTCAGGGCAAAATTGCCCAGTGGTTTGACGGGGAAGATAGCGCGCAAATCCTGGGTGAAAGCGCCGTTCTTAAAGGTCAGAAGAATATAACGAAAGTAAATGTTGTTGCGCCACATCACGGCGTTGCTGTTCCTTACGATAATTATGCTGTCGTATCCATTCCCAACCCTGATGATGCGTCAAAACGACCTGTCGGCGCTCGCGTGGTGGACCTGCAAGGTAAAAAAGTGGGTGATGATGCCTTATGCCCCGGACTTCACGGCTCAGCCGGCTCGGGTGATACTTTTGCCCTATCATGTGAGACTGGCCTCCTGCTGATTACGCAAAAAAATGCGGCACCGGTTATCAGGCACCTTCCCTACGCGAAAACGTTGCCAGAGGGAAGCACATCCACCTTGATCGGTGGTAAGGGAATGCAATATTTTATCGGTAATTATGGGCCAGACCGGATTATTCTGGTCGATCCTACCGAATCGGATAGCTTCCGTTTGATTCAGTTGCCTACCCGTCGAGTCCATTTCGTTGTAGACCCGGTACGCGCGAAATTCGCCTATGTGTTTACAGAAGACGGAAAGCTTAATCAAATAGATGTCCTGAAAGGGGAAATTTCGCAGTCAGTGCGTGTCACTGATCCCTATTCAATGGATGGCCACTGGAATGATCCACGGCCGAGAATCGCAGTAGCTGACAATAAAATTTACGTCACCGATCCGTTGAAAAGTAAAATTATTGTGTTAGACGCTACTTCTTTTAAAAAGACCAGTGAAATTAGCGTCGAAGGGCAGCCATTTAATATTGTTGCAGTCGGCGGTTCAGGAAAAGTACATGGTGAACATCACGATCATGAAGCTCATCATCATGATGATCACGCTCATTAATACTTGTCAAACCTAACAACGCCTTTCATAGTAGATCTGCTGATAGCAGATCTACTTTCTGGCTTTAATAATCTTTTTGAATTTACCCTGGGAATAACATCCATGAATATCAAATTCCCTTTCATACTATTCACCTCACTTTACAGCATTTACTGCTCTAGTTGA
>CAJFVT010000217.1 GCA_904420525.1 uncultured Clostridia bacterium
AGCTCATAAAGGACAGGCGCGATGAGGCTGTAAGTGATTTCGAGAGCGTTGAAGAAAATGCTGAGTGGATACATGAGCTGCAGAGAAACAATACGACCGGAGCGATAGCAAAGACGACAAATAACGTCCTTGCAATACTTGAAAACGATCCGCTGCTTAAAGGGCGGATCGCAACCGATGATTTTTCACATCGGGGGATCGTGCTTGATACTCTGCCGTGGGACGTGAATAGGCCCGGGCGCCGGCCGTGGGATGATATTGATGAGAGCGGCGCGAGGTGGTATATGGAGAAGAGTTACGGTATCACAGGTAAGGACAAGATCACGGACGCGCTGTCGCTTTGCGGACGTAACCACGCATTTGATGATGTAAAGGACTATCTGGACGGTTTAGAGTGGGACGGCGTACCGAGACTCGACACGCTTTTTATCGACTATCTGGGCGCTGAAGACAGCGCGTATGTTAGGGCGGTCACACGCAAGGCGTTTACCGCGGCTGTAGCGCGTACATATAAGCCGGGCACGAAGTTTGATATCATGACTATATTATACGGCAGACAGGGGATAGGAAAGAGCACGATACTGCGTAAAATGGGACGGTATAAGTGGTTCACCGACAGTATACGCACCTTCGAGGGAAAAGAGGTCTGCGAGCTGATACAGGGCATGTGGATCATAGAAATATCGGAGCTGGAAGCACTCAACAAGGCCGATTCAAACAGAGTAAAGCAGATAATGGCACAGGAGATAGACCGGTTCAGAGCCGCATACGGACGGCATGTGCAGGACTGTCCGAGGCGCTGTATATTCTTCGGTACAACGAACAACAGCGAGTTTCTGAGGGATTTTACGGGTAACCGCCGGTTCTGGCCGATAGATGCGGGCGAGCATGAACCGACAAAATCGGTGTTTAACGATCTTGATAATGAAGTAGATCAGCTATGGGCGGAAGCCGTATACAGGTACAGAGCCGGTGAGACGCTTACACTGCCAAAGGAGCTGGAGGAGCATGCGCAGACGGCGCAGGAGGAGCACCGGATCGTAAGCGCCTATGAAGGCATAGTGCGTGATTACCTTGACAGAAAGGTCCCGGCCAACTGGAGCAGGATGACGCTTGCGGAGCGCCAGATATTCCTGAGCGGCAATGACAGAGGCAATGGCGCGGGCGATAATGAACTTGTGGAGAGGGACAGGGTATGCGCTTTGGAGATATGGAGAGAAGCTTTAGGCGGCGAATTGAGGAATATGAGGTACAGTGAGGCTGCTGAGATCAACGGTATCATAAGCCGGATAGGCGGCTGGGAGAGAGCGAAAAAGCCCATGAGGTTCGGGTACTGCGGTTTACAAAGGGGCTTTACACGGGTGTTGCATTGAGATGTTACATTCATGTTTTCGGTGAAAAACAGGCAGAACAGGGGCGCCGGAATGTTACATTGGGATGTTGCATTCAATAAAAAACGTTACTTTTAAAAATTTACAGGAAAATCGTGAAAGTAACATGTAACGGCAAAAGTAACACCGGATGTAACACCGAAAAGCCGCATAGCTAAGCTAAAAATTTATAAAATGTTACATTGTTACTTTTATTATAATATTATATATAAATAGGTGTGTAGACACATACACACACACCTAACACGCCTAATCACGTAATACATACACGTGTGTGAGGGAAGTAACGTAACAGGAAGGAGCAGATATGAGCAAGTGCAAAAAGTGGTTATACGGTAAACTGCATGGACAAGGTGAAGTTCTATGCGATGACGTGAGATCCGCCGCAAAGCAGGAAGGATTTACACGGGCAGAATTGAAAGCCGCAAGGAAAGCACTGAATGTTAAGACGTTCCATCAGTTCGATGGGGAAGACGATACACAAAATTGGTTTTGGTATTTGGAGGAGCCGACATGAGAGAAAAAGAGATCGAGGAATATCTTGTAAAGCATGTGAGACAGTGCGGGGGCAGGGCGTATAAGTTTGTGTCACCGGGGAACAGCGGAGTACCGGACAGGCTGGTGGTGTTCCCGAATGGGGTGATCGCGTTCATAGAGCTTAAAGCACCGGGAGAGAAAACACGGCCGATACAAGATCATGAGATAAACAGGCTGAGGCGGTTCGGGCAGTTAGTGACCATACTTGACAGCAAGGCGAAGGTAGACGGCTATATCAAGGTGTTGGTCGCGGAGTCAGCAAGGAGAGGAGCCAAGGTGGTATGAAGTTTGTACCGCACAATTATCAGGTCTACTGCATAAAGCGGATCATTGCCGATCCGGCCATCGCATTGTTCTTGGATATGGGACTGGGTAAAACGGCAGTGACGCTTACGGCGATAAACGATCTGAAGTATAACAGGTTTGAGGTGTCGAAAGTGCTTGTGATAGCCCCGAAGCGTGTTGCGGAAACAACATGGTCGCGCGAGGCGGAGAAGTGGGATCATCTCAGGTACCTGAGGATCTCAAAGGTACTGGGTACCTGCAAACAGAGGATACGAGCGGTAAACACACCGGCGGACGTATATATCATAAACCGCGAAAATGTCGTTTGGCTTGCCGATTACTACCGGAACAGCTGGCCCTTTGACATGGTGGTG
>CAJFVT010000218.1 GCA_904420525.1 uncultured Clostridia bacterium
AAAGTCATACTTTGTCCAGTTCACGAGATCCTCTGAGGTGAAGATCAGGTGGTGCGAGGAATATACATAGTATGTATCGTCTCCGGGGAACTTAACTATCGACGGATCGTGAGCACCGTCGGTCGTTATTGACGAGTCTGCCGGCGCGGCGACCGGGCTGTGTATATCACAGTAGAACTCACCGGCTGTGTATGTCCTAACAGACTCATCCTCCGGAACAGTCACCTTGATGACCACCTTTTCGGTGCCTGCGGGGATATCGCTTCGTGATATTGTTAGAGTCATTTCCTCAGAGTCTACGGAAGCCACAGGTGTATTATCTCCTGCCTTTATAAGCTGCTCTGTGCCATCCGGGGCGGCAGAGTATAAGGACATGGAAACATCGCCGTTCGATGCGGTGTAATTTTCGATATCTGCAGTGAAGGTAAGCTCTTCTCCTGTGTCTGCTTCGGGCGCTGTATCACTCAGCGGGGTCATATCATTCCAGACAAACAGCTTCGTGCCGGTTCCGCTCTTTGTGTATGGGACAGTTATGATCTGACTGTCAGAGATCACGTCGTCAGAGGTCACAGGCTTTGCCTGGAGACCTGAGAGCACCTCATTTTCATCATAGCATGCCACAAAAGCGGTCAGTCCGGAAAGATCCTCATCGTCCGCATTGTGAAGTACGAATGAAGCCTCAGTGTCGCTGATGCTCTTGTCCGTTACATACATATCGCTTGCGGCTGCCGGCACCGAAAAGACCTCGCTGCCTTCAATGTAGGCATGTACATCTATGTTGTAGCAGTTATTTTCAAAAACAAGCTGGTTCTTTTTAGCCTCAAAAGCCTCTGCCGCAAGCTCACGTACCGCTTGAGTATCAAGGGCATAGTCATAGATAAAAAGATCGTCTATCATACCATTGAAATACGGATCAACGTCAAATTGTGATTTGCCTAGAAAATAGTTATCCAGAACACCCAGATCGCTGAAATTCAGCTTAAGATCGGCAGTCGTTCCTGTCTCCAGCCCATCCAGATAGAATGTGGATGTACCGTTTTCCCGTGTTATAGTGATATTGTGCCATTCATTAACCGTCAATGCTGTGTCGGAATTGACCTGTTGCTCGCTTCCGTTTCCGTTAAGCGTAATAGCAAGTCTTGGATTTGTTCCTGAAGATGGTGTCAGGAAAATATATTTTCCGCTGCTGCCGCTGCCGAAATCCAATATGCGGCTCCACAGCGTTGTTTCAGTAGGATTACACCAAACACTGAGTGTAAAATCACCTGATATGCCGGCAAGCTTTTCAGCTATGCCGTTTATATCGGCGTACTGCCCATCTCCGCTTAGAGAAAGGGCATTGCCGTTCCTTCCTTCTGCAAGCGTACCGCCGTGAAGGGCATATTCGTCACCGCCGTCGTCAAAGGTGACCTTGATGACCGGGTCTGAAGCCCGGCTGTTCTCCTGAGCAAAAGCAGGAGACACGGCTGGAACGCTGAGAAGCACGGCTCCGGCAAGAACAGCCGATAATGTTCGTGTTAGCTTCATAAATCTCTCTCCTTTATTTATGTATTTTTTGTATTTAAGCAATAGATAAAATTGCGTTAAATCATTGTTTATAGATGGTTTTTGAGGCGACAAGCGCGGTGCCTTTGAATATATAGATCTTTATGGTGTCACAGTCCGATGTGTTCAGAGCCATCGTTACGGCTTCGCCGTCAGCTGCTGAGCTTACGGCTACTGAAGCGCCTGTCAGAACATCGCCTGTATAGGCAGCCGCTGCCATGGACATACCGTCAAAGCCGGAGGTGACAACGCTGATACCGCCGTCTGTAAGCTCGGCTTCCGTGATCACAGGAGCGTCTGTCCTTGTGGAGGAAGCGACCGCATTGCTCTTCTTTGCAAACTGAGTTATGCCGTTGCTGTCAGTTCCGGTCATTACGAGCGCACTCTCGCGCTGATCCTTGTCATAGCCGGTCAAAACAAACAGCTTCATGCTGTCGCCGTTTTTATAAAATTCGTAATTATCCTCGCTGCCGTCAGCCGTAAAGCTGAGAGTTATCGTGTGATCTCCGTCATATTCCCATGTGCCTATACCGCCGCCGAGCGTGCCGTCAGGCTGTATGATGATCTCGGAGGACAGCACGGGCAGATCAACATTTTTTATTGAATTTCTATTGCTGACGTCATTGACGCCCTCGGCGAATATAGTCTGTCCGACTGATGAAAGATCCCATGTGCCGTACAGCATCTCTTCGGGGATCTGCTGCTCGGTCTCACCGGAATAGGTGAGCGGTGACACTACCGGCCAGCCCTCGTCTGTCCAGAGCATTTTTCTTACCTGAAGCGCGGCATAACCGTCCGGGACCTTTCTGCAGTGCTCGATCAGATACCAGTTACCATCATCGTCATGCAGGACGCTGTTGTGTCCGTTGCCGTAATAGGTGATGCCATCGCCGAGCTGGTATGAGCCTATGAGCTTGTATCCCCACAGCTCATCGAGACTGCCGCCCTCCTTGACTTGATCAACGAATGTTGTTCCGACGAGCCTGCCCTTCTGATCCTCAAGCTTTCTGTGCGGCTCGTCAGCCGTTTCGGAGGCCCATGTGTTCTCAAGCGAGTTTCTTGCGATCCTTACGTTGTAGTTCGTGCCGAGCCAGCCGTAGGATACGAACATGTATCTGTAGCCCGTGTCGGTGTTGTTTATCATGTACGGTCCCTCAGGCCCCTGATGTCCGCTCGGAACGGAGAAGAGGCGGTCTCCGAGGTTCTTTGACGAAGAGTGGATCGACGCGTTCGATGTGTAGTCAACGCCCTCGGCTCTGCCGTCCTCCGTGAGCTTCACCTGATGGATGCCGCGCTGGAACGAGCCCCAGATGAAGAAGCGGTCGCCGTTGGTGTCTTCATAGATGTTTGAGTCTATAGCGTTCGTGTTGCAGTCGTTCTCATCGGACGATATGATGATCCCGCAGTCAGTCCACGGTCCAGTCGGCGACTTGCCCTTTACAAGCCCTATCGCGGAGCGTGTGTAATCGTAGCTCGTGCCATTGGTCGAGAGCGAATAGTAGAGCCAGTAAGGATGCTCCGTGTCCTCC
>CAJFVT010000219.1 GCA_904420525.1 uncultured Clostridia bacterium
ACATTTGAGCTGTATTTGCGGTATCACTTCACAACCTGTGAGCGCAGCGATCTTGCGGGCGTTACAAGCCACTCTATAGACATATTCAGAAAATAGACTGAATTCGATCAAACACCTTCCTCAGTTCATCTATATTCTGGTCGCAAATCACGCCATGATATGGAGTACGATAAAAGAATAGGCAAAAAATTCTAATTAATTTTGTAACTAATAACAATTCGTGGTCATTTAGAACCCCAAATCTGTAATATTTTATATTCAGCGAAAAATATCACACTCTTATCGTTTATTAGCATCATTGTTTAACAATAGTAAATATGGAATTTAGCTATATTTTTTATATGAAAAACCTTTACTAATAGCATATTATGATGTATAATATAGACAGGAACTATATAGAAAGGGGCTACCGGCAAACATTTAAAAGAGCTGCGCAAAAGCAGAAATATAACACAAGTGCAACTCACAAAAATGCTAAATGTACAGCGATCGTCCGTAAGCGACAGGAAAAATGAAACTGCAAATCCAATCTTTAGAAATCAGAGAGAATTATATGAATTGTATGGTATCACGACAGTTCCGTTCAATTCTGCGTATGATACTAAGACGTACTCCCCTGAGGAAGTCGAGCGACTGTCGGCGGAGATTAAGGTTAGGGCTGTGGAATTAAGGAGAAAATTATGAAAAAATTCATGGCGTTCTTTATGATTTATGTCTTGATAGCAACAGGATCGGCACTCGCTCATTCTGGAAGGACGGACAGCAGCGGCGGCCATTACAACCGTGAGACCGGTGAGTATCACTATCATCACGGTTATCCTGCGCATCAGCACACGGACGGTATTTGTCCGTATGATTTCGACGACAGAACGGGCGAGACAAGTGTAAGCAACAGCGATTCCAGTTCTGCACATGTCCCTGTTGTAATTGTTCCTACCACTGACCCCACACCTTCAGCAACACCGGAAGCAGAGAACGATACTGTGAAAAGCGGTATGCCTTTACCGCTAATAGTGAGTTTGCCTATTGCTTTTATATTTTCAATTTTTGCGGTTTCTGCTTTAGCCGAAAAAATATCAGATTTTAGGGATAAACGAATACAGCAACGAAGAGATATTTCGTCATGCTTTACAAATATTGTGGATGCGTACAAGAACTGTGTCAACCGTATAATATCATTAAATACAAGTGTTCCCCAATTGCCTGAATATATGATGATTGAAGATGGGCATATCACCTCTTCGGGACTACCTTGCACTGATATTTTTTACGCGACAAAAAAAGGTGCATCATATCATTCTAAGCGTACATGCTGTAGAAATGCAGAACGGATATATCTCCCGCGTATGCTTGCTATGATGCCATGTTCCAAATGTGTAAAAAAAGAACCAGCAGTCATTAAATGCTACATCGAAACGAATAGACTTTTAAATGAATTAAGAAATGTTAGCGCAGACATAGTCAAATTATCGCACCAATTACAAAACTTTGATAAAATACCTGATGAACTACTGCGCAAAGCTTTCACAGATGATAAGGAGCGTATTATGTTTTTTAAAAAACGCAATGAGGAGATAAAACAGCTACGCAATGCCGTGGAATTATTACAAAATAAATATTTTGGCATTATAAATGCAGCCGCTATACAGAAAATCAAGGACTTAAATGAAAATAATTCTTCGGAGACATCTGCGGAATCAGAAAATTCTATAATATAATATTGGTAAGTTAAGTATGAAGAAAGAAATTAAAATCGCCTTATAATGTGCAGAATCGTATCTATTCCTTTCTTCTATCATCTATGTTTATTTATGTCTGGAGGTATATCATGAAAACTTTTAAAAGAATTTTATTTTCTATATTGCATATTGCAGCAGCATTTGCGATAATGCTTATCGCTCAACTTCTAGGCGCTGCTGCGAGTAGTCTGTTTTCCGTCAATGCGATAATTGATGACCTTACATATTCGGCTGTTTATATCTGTATATCGCTGCTGCTTGGGTACATATATTCAAAATATATACTTAGAATAGATTTCTCCGTCATAGGCATTTCAAAAAATCCCCCGAGACCATACTGGCTGGTTATCGCTCTTATTCTTCCGCTTTCGATAACTGCCTTCTATCTGCTGTTTACCGAAGGGATATTTGTAAAAACGGATTATACTACATTTTTACCGGCGCTTTTTAATACTCTGATACCCGCAGGATTGGTCGCGGGTTTTTGTGAGGAATTTATTTTCCGAGGTCTGATGCTTCGCGGGCTTGAAAGGCTATTAAACAAAACTGTCGCGATCCTTGCACCGTCTATCTTGTTTGCAGCAGCACATGTAATTATGATCATCGATTCCGTAGCCGTGACGGATATTTTCCTTTTGCTTGTTTCCGGAACAGCGGTCGGGATCATGTTTTCTCTTATAGCGATTGCATCTGGTACGGTATGGGCAAGCGCTATCGTACACGCTTTGTGGAATGCTATTATCATAGGCGGCGTATTTGTGATAGAAGCACCACAGTATGGCACA
>CAJFVT010000220.1 GCA_904420525.1 uncultured Clostridia bacterium
AATGACTACTTCACTCTTACGGCTCCGGAAACTATAGAGTCGAAATCCGACAGCGGCGCCGCGTTTGCCGAGGCTCCGGATATCGATAGTGACGGTATAGTGACAAGAAACAGCGACAGCAAGGAAACGTATATCACCGCAAAGGCTGACGGAAAGCTGATAGCATATGTGCGGGGACGTGCGGACAGAAAATTTGCATTGAAGGATGTAAGCTCCGATACTGTGGTTGAGAAGAGCGTGAATGACGCTCCGCTGATAGATGACGACAGCAGTAATGTTTACGGTACAGTTACCTTTGATATCACCGAAGGCACAACATATCAGCTGTACGCAAGAAGCTTCGGAGGGATACTCTTCGGCGTGAGGTATGAGTCGAGCGATTATCCGCAGAGCACTGTTAGTCTTGCCGTGAACAGCGGAGATACCGTAAGGGTGGCGGCTGTAGCGGACGAAAATTACGAATATGACACTATACTCGTAAACGGCGAGCCGGTGAACGCGGCGCGCGAATACACCTTTACGGCCGAGGCGGATACCACGGTATCGGCAAGGTTCACGGCGGAGCCGGAGCTTGTGCTGACGGCGCCTGTGGCGAGCGATGCGGCGCTTACGCGCGAGGTGATGGGAGCCATATTATATGACGCGTACACCGCGGTAACGGATGAGACGGTAAAGGCGAATATCGAAGCGTACATGGCGCAGAACGGAAGTGTTCCGTCACCGGACGATCCGAACTATGACCCGAACCTGACATACGAGGGCACACCGTATATACCGCTCACGGGCTGGGGCGCTCTCACGGATACGGACAGCATAGAAGATACACTGTATCAGAAGGTTAAGGCATCGTATAACTGGGGCTTGATCCGCACCGAGTCGGGTATCGGCAGAAGCACGATCGCAAACGGAACGGAGCTTGAGCCTAAGACGCAGGTAACGAGGGCAAAGGCGGCAAAGTCGCTTGTATTTGCTTTCCTGCTGACACAGCCTCAGGGCAGCGCGAATCAGAAGCTGCCCGATGGTATAAACCATGCGGCTGAAGCGGCGGAGATAGTATCTCCGAACGGATCGGCGCCGTCGGTACCGGTTATATAATTAAAATTTAAGAGACTGCTGCAAAACCAACATACATGCGTTTTTTTCGCAAGTATGCGTTTTGCGGCAGTCTCTTTTTATATCAGGGGTCACAGCTCCCGCATGGCGAGTAGCCGCTGCTTATTGCGTCATCGCGGCTTGAAAACTCAACACGGTTCTTTTCGGCAGGGAGCGACCCGCAGCCGGGACGGTGGAATATCTTTGAATTTTTGTTGCCGATATACATGTCTTCCGCAGTATCCGTTTCTGTTTCGTTCGTTTTTATATTTTTATTTTTTGATGCTGTCACCGTTATGCCGGAGCCGTCGCTCACCGCAGTTATATCCCCCTGGAGATCTGTTCTGAACACCTGCGCGCCAGCGTCTCTCAAGCGGCTCAGGACAGCCTCGCTGGGATGCCCGTAGCTGTTGCCCGCGCCTGATGATATAACGGCATATTCCGGCATGACCTCGCGCAGCCATACATATGAGGTAGAGCTTTCGGAGCCGTGGTGACCGACCTTCAGAACGTCGGCCGACACGTCGAAGCCGGCATTTAAAATATCCTGTTCCTCGTCAAGCTCGGCGTCTCCGGTAAAGAGGAAGGAGGTATCGCCGTAGGTCAGCTTCATAACGATGGACGTGTTGTTCAGCTCGTCCGGATCCTCGGTGATGGGTCCCAGCACCTCAACGGTGCTGCCGCCGAGCGTGAAGGTGTCGCCCGCGGAGGGATGCTGTATATCAAGTCCCTGCGCTGCGGCTTTGTTCTTGAAATCCTCATATACCTCGGTGTCGGCTTCGGTGCGCGGCGCAAGAACGTTTTCGACCTTGGCGGCGGAAAGCGCGCCGGACAGGCCTCCGCAGTGATCCTCATGCGCGTGAGTGCAGACGAGGTAATCGATATTTGATATGTTTTCTTTTTTCAGATATGCCGCTATCAGATCGCTGTCATCAGCGTTCCCTCCGTCTATGAGCATCGCTTCGCCGCCGCACAGTATCAGAGAGCTGTCCGCCTGACCCACGTCAAGGTAATGGACGGTCAAGGCGCCGCCGGGCGCGGCGGAACGCGGCAGACCGTCCGGCACGGAGCAGCCCGGAAGCAAAAGCGTGAATGAAAGCGCGAGTGTGATGAGCCTGTTTTGTTTCATGATAATCTCCTTTCTCTTTTATGTAGCTTTTATAGGTGCTTTTATTATAATACAAAACCGGGCATATGTCAAAGGCGTATATCTATTGCTTATACCGCAGAGCGGCAGCCTCAGCATGTATCAAGAGGACTCCATGACGGAGCGTCTTTTTTTATTTCAGGCTTCGGCGTGATCGGATTTGCCATGAAAAAGTAGCGCATGGCGTCGTAATCATGATCCTCACAGGAGGTGTCCACGTCCTCGCAGTTGACGCTGTCGTATACAAGGTTCGGGATCGTTCGGAGAAACTGGCGGCAGGTCCTGAAGATATATGCCATGGGCCGCCCTTCATTGTCGAACGAAAAACGGTAATGGCACTGCATCTTTCCGCTCAGCCTGTCATGCTTTCCCTTCTCAAAAAATACCCCCTCGCTTTCGAACATAGTTATGATAGTGCCCTCGTGTCCGCGTGACTCATCCCATATCGCCGGATCGGCTATTCCGGTTATATGGTTCCCTGACTCAAGCTCGTCCTCGATTTCGCGTATGCGCCGCGCTATCTCGCGCGGCTCGAGACGCAGTCCGGTATTCGGCGTCGAGGTGCAGCCGTACAGCTGACGGTAAAGATACGCTCTGCCGTCATAGTCGACCGCCCACCACTGCACCGCGAACGGACGTGAGTAGCCGAAATCGAAGGCGCGGTACCGCCGCCAGGTCTTAGGTATCCTGAACGGATCTATAACGTGGGTGCCGATACGCGAGGCGTAGCCGGAGGGATCGTCTCGAAACTCCGTAAAGACCTGACCCTCATAGCTGTTCCAGTCGCCGTATAAAAGCGCCTTCTTTTTTGCCTCGGGGAGCATCGCCAGATTGGCGATATAGCCCGGATCGTTCTTCATGAGCGCCGCGTTGTCAAAGACGGAGGACGGGATAAATACGCGCGACCGCTCTACCGTCCTGCGGTTCCCGGCTACGTCCGTGACCTCCGCCTTTACCGTGTACGGCACGCCCGGCTCGGAAGCGGTTATGAACCGCTCCTTTACCCAGCCGTGACCGATGCCGCCGGGATTGGCGGTGGCGCGGATGTAAACCCGCAGCCCCTCGCCGTCCGCACGGTTACGGGATATGAGATACTCATATTCCTCCAAGGTGAAATGAGTCAGCTCATCGAACGCGATGTACGCGTAGGAAAGTCCCTGATAATTCAGATAGCTGGTGGAGTTGGGCATCGATCCGAAATATATCTTGGCGCCGCTCGGAAACTGCCAGTAGTGCTCGGAGCCGTTGTATTCCGCGCCGGGGAAGGCACGCTTGTATATCCTGATGGATTTGATTATAAGCTCGCGGCACTGCGGATACGTCTTTCGGAAGATGATAGCGCGGTAGTTCGGGTTATCGACCTGCCTCAGCGCCTCGGCTATTATCGCGTCCGATTTCCCTCCGCCCGCCGCGCCGCCGTATAATACCTCATATTCGTCCCGGCGCATGAACTCCTCCTGTTTAGGCTGGGGCGACCATATCACATTTTCCAAGGTTACTTACTCCTTTGTCTCTATAGAATTGCAGACGATGGTATCAGCGCATATGCTTAGACTGTCCCCGTCAAGACGCACATACTGCGAGCCGCCGGGACTCCCGATATACAGGCTCCCGCTGTCATTGACGCTGAAAATAATACTGTCCCCGCTTCGCACCGTTACGGAATGCGCGTCTGCCGAAACGCTCGTACCGTCCAGCGCAACGCGGTCAAGGCTGACTGTGCCGGAGTCGAGCTTAGCGGCTGACATACCGGTTATATTGCTGTCGTCAAGATTTATAAGTGTGTGCTTGAGCCGCTGCGCGAACGAGGCGCACCAGCTGCTGAGGCGCGCCGTGTCGTCCGCTGTGCCGTTCACCGGCGGCGGCGACTGCTGCTGAAGTATCATGTTTCATCTCTCCTTTCATCCTTTTCCGGCTTGTTTACCTCGGGCAGGATAACTATTCCGTATCCCGCGCCGGTTTCGTCCGTATCCTGCTGGCAATAGTATTTGTGCAGCTTGTCGGCGGCGCTCATGGCATCGCTCAGCTTCGGACGCATAGTGTAGGTCTGTATCACCGTTTCCTCGTCATTTATTTTGTTCCCTTCATCGTCAGTCCAGGACACCTTGTGTTTGTTCTGGATGAGCACATCTTCCTTCGCTGTCCTGCGCATAACGGAGGTCAGGAACTCAAGCACCTCTGTATGCTCTGCGATATCTCCCTTAGAACGCATAGATCTCAGCTCCTCGCGGACGTCCTCGCGCGACAGCAGCCGTGATGCTGACGCGGCTCCGTTTGAGTAGCCTGCGGCGGCCGCGGCGCGCGCGGCGTTAAAATCAGAAAGATATTCACGGCAGAACAGTCTCTGCTGATCGTTTATATATATCCCGCCTTTCATACAGATATTTGGAGACTGCCGCCTTTTGCGCAGATCACGGAACAGCTTCAAAAGCCATTTAGCGGCATCTCCTTATAAATAATATTATCATGTGATTGCGAAACGTTCGTTTCGCCGTTACCTAAATAATATCATCAGGCGGAGCTTGGAGCGGGACGATCTGAAAAGGATACCGGAAAAATCTTCTTTTTATTTTGTCCGCCGGAGACCGTAGCGTGTCCGGTGCGGCGGGACCGCAGGTGATATAATGGTCATGCCGGGCGGGAAAGAACGCACGGACAAAATAAATTTTAGGAGGAAAGCTTATGACAGCAAAGAAAGGCAGAACGATGTTTTCATCACGCGGCCGCGCGGAGAACATTGCTAATGATGGACCGGCAGAGGAGACAAGAAACGCTCCGGAGACAGAGGAGTACGCGTCAAGGATAATAAAGGCGGCACAGCTCTTCTACGGCGGAGAAAACTGGCTCAGGGAGCTTGCCGAGGATCTTGAGGCTATGACCCGCAAAGGCGGAGCAGCCGCCGGAGGCAGGCGGAGAGCGACGGAAAGCGCGCTGATGCAGGGAGCAGTGAACGGGAGTATGCGCGGAGCCGGAATGTATCCGTATATGTACGGAGCGGGCATGTATGATCCCGCGATTCTGAGCAGGCTCAGATACGGCTCGGCTCTGTACGGCCCGGCGGGAATGTACGGAGGCATGGGGATGAACGGCCCGGAGACCTATGCGCAGGCTCAGAGGGCGGGCGTGCCGCCGATGCGCGGCGGAGTGCCGGGAGCGGCTCAGGAACAGGGAGCAGGCTCGGAAAACAGCGGCAGCAGAGATATGGAGGTGAAGCGCGAAGCGGAGCTGCTGAGCAGAGCCGTACCGGAGTTCAGCTATGAGGAGGCGCTTAAAAACGACGCGTTTTCCGCCGCGCTGGACGAGGGGCTTTCGGTGCTGGAGGCGTATACGAGGATGCTTGAGATGCCAAGGAATATGCCGCGCGATCCGATAGCGCAGAACGGTCAGACCGCGCAGCGCGGCACAGGAGAGGTGACAGCCAATCCCGCCAAGCTGGATACGGCTGATTTCATGAAGTATATCAACAAGATCAAGAATGCGTGACAAGCGCGTGAAAGGAGCAAAAAAGAATGGCTACAGACAGAGAAACATTGCTTAATATGAATAAGACTACCTCAAGCGGCATGTCGCCGCTCATGGAGGCGGTCCTGAACAGGTATGTGCTTGAAAGGAACAAGCAGCAGAGAAAGTATACGAAATTCGGACAGCAGGTGGACATACCGCAGGGCAAGACGAAAACGATCGCGTTCGACAAGCTCTCTCCGCTGCCAAAGGCGGAGCAGCCGCTCACGGAGGGCGTTACGCCTACCGGATCGGCAGTGCATATAACAAGAGTGAAGGGCGAGCCGGAGCAGTTCGGGAACTATGTGTCCTATACCGACCAGCTGGATTTCTTCGCGGCAGACCCATCGCCTGAGGTGCTTAAATATGCCGATCTTCTTACCGAGAACCAGCTTGAGACCTATGAGCATCTTGACGCGCTGGAGCTTTCGTCCGGGCTGAATGTGTTCTATACCGGAACCGCAACGAGCCGCAGCGCCGTTGCCGATACTCTTACGGTCAAGGACGTGCGCCGCGCCGTTACCTCCCTAAAACGGAATAAGGTGCAGCCAGCGGACGGCAAGGACTATATCGCGTTCATACACCCGGATGTGGTGTTCAATATATGGAGCGATGAGGAGTGGAGACAGCCGCATACATATGCCGATACAAAGCAGCTTTATGACGGCGAGATAGGCAGGCTTTTCGGCGTGAGGTTCATAGAGGATCCGGACGCCTGTGTGTTCAGGGGAACACCGTTCGCTGATAAGTATGACGAGCTTACGGTCGTAAAAACGGACGGTACAAAGATATACGTTGCCGAGACGATAGCGTCTGCTGATGCTGCCGATTTTGCGGGCAGAAAGATATGGATAAACAACGTGAGCTACACGCTTGCATCGACAGCGGCTGCGGTCGCCGGCTCAAACGGAGAAGCATATCTTGTCGCGTCAGCAAGCGTGGACGGCAAGTTTATCGAGCCGGACATGAAAATATATCCCGGAGACGGCGGGAACAGCAGCGGAAAGCCCGTTTATTCGACGATCATAATCGGCAAGGATGCCTTCGGCACCTCCGGCGACAGGACAGTTCAGCTCATAAACAAGAGTCTTGGCTCTGCCGGGACTGGCGACCCGCTCAATCAGCGCGGAACGATAGGCTGGAAGGGATACAGATTTACGAAGATCCTCGAGCAGACAAAGATGGTAAGAGTGGAATCCATCGCAAGCGTATGAGTGAAAGGAGTAATCAATCATGGCAGTTAGGAATATAGTAAAAAGCAGAAGTGAAGCTGCGGAGGATAATGTAACAGTGATAATACCAAAGCCGTATAATGTTGTAGGGGATACCGAAACGGTCGTAGGCATAAACGGCAGGATGTATCAGATCCAGTATGACAAACCGGTATCGGTGCCGCGCAATGTAGCTGAGGTCATAGAGCAGAGCAAGGAGCTGCAGGCAAAGATCATGGAGCTTACCGAGGCCGGAGTCATGAAACCCGGCAAGGCGGCTATGGCTGAGCTGTGACAGGTTGAAAATAAAAGGTTCAAAGCCGGCGGACGCTTTGCGTCCGTTGGCCGGGCGGGTATCTGCGAAGGGATCAGGGTCCCGGAGCATCCGCAAAAGGAGAGTCAGGATATGTATATAAATGATGTTGTGCGCAGTGTCAGGAGACTGTATCCGTCGGAATATGACGCGGGGGAGATATATATGTGGTGCAACGAGGTGTCATCGATGCTTGCGGCTGAGGACAGGAACGTGTACAAAACGGTCGAGCTTCCCGTATCGGAGGACGGCTCGTTCCTGCTGCCGGAGAATGTGGATATGGAGAATATTGAGTATATAACCGCCGGACGTACAGTGCTTTCAAAGCGTGATCTCAGGGAGTACGGAGGACGGAAGATCTATGTAAAGGATCTTAACGGTATATTCCTTAAGAATGGCGTACGGCTGCCGTCAAGCGTAAAGGTTGATTATCTCGCTCCGTACGAGCCGGTGCGGCTTGCAAAATACCGCGGCGGGATAAGCATAAACAAGGACGAGGGCGAGTTTACGATCAATTCCTGTGAATTTATACCGGGTGATATTCTTGTAATAAGGCTCGGTGTAAAGGACGGGAGCGTGAGCCAGAGCTTTGAAAACGTGCCGCTTTTATCTGTGCGGTTCGAGGACGGAGACGCCTACTCATATATATGCACAGTGCCGGAGGACACATTTAAAACTGCGGAAAAGACAGCTGATGAAAACGCGCTGATAACAAGAGTGGTCACGGAACGCACCGTTTGCGCGCCGCCGTTCGATTCTATGTATATCGATTACGTTATGGCGAAGATAAACCTCTATCAGCACGATACGGACGGCTTCAACACATATATGACGCAGTTCAATTCAAGGCTTTCCGCGTATAAGAACTGGCTTATAAAGCGTATGCCCAAGGGTGAGGGCAGACTAATAAACTGGTGGTAGGCTGCTGCATTTAGCGCAGAACGCATAAATTCAAGCAGCTCTGAGGCTGCTGCATTTAGCGCGGCGGCCTCTAAGTCTGCGAAAGGAGGAAAAATGGGATCAGAGTATATCTACAGCGGCAATGTAAAGCCGGAGCTGCTTTCGGCCGCGCTTGAGGCATATAAAACGTACAGGGCGGATAAGGAGCCGCTGGTGGCGCGCATACGCGATAACGAGCGGTTCTACAGCGAGAGCTACAGCCGCGGCGGGGCGCGGCTGGCGGCGGAGATGACCTGCGATACACCGTTCATATTCGCGGCGATCGAAAACGCCCGTGCCGATGCGATAGACAGCTATCCCTCGGCAAATATACTCGAGCGCTCGCCGGAGGGGACTAAGACCGCGGAGCTGCTTTCAAGGATCGTTCCGGCGCAGCTGGAGATATCCGAGTTCAAGCGGGCGTATAAGGACAACATACGTTCCAAGCTCAAATTCGGAACGGCGGTATACGGTGTGTTTTATAACGACGATACGGGCGGGATAGATATACGCAGTGTCGATATACTGGATATATATGTGGACATGCATATCCCCGATATACAGGAGAGCAGGTTCATGTTCATTTCCGCGGCCGTGGAAAACGAGACACTGCGCGTGCGGTATCCGGAGTTCGCGCCGATGTTTACAGGCGATGCGGAGGTGGAAACGCTCACTCACAGCTACAGCCTGAAGGACCGCTCGAACGTTCTCGACTGCTATTACAAGAGACCGGACGGGTCAGTGCATATGATGAAGCTGTGCAGGAACACGATTATAGCCGCTACGGAGGACATGGCCGGATATGAAAACGGGCTTTACGCCCACAATATGTATCCGGTCGTATTTGATGTTCTGTACCGCAGTGAGCATTGTCCGTTCGGATTTGGGATGATAGATATAGGCAAGGCAACGCAGATAGAGATAAACAAGCTCGATGCGGCGTTGACAGAAAATATCATGTGCGGAGCGAAGCCGAGATATCTGTCGAAGCGCAGCGGAGGGATAGACGAGGAGGAATTCCGGGATCTGACCAGGAGCATCGTTCATTACGAGGGAGATCCGGACGCGCTCAAGGTCATTGACAGCGCGGGTCTTAGCGAGGCGTATCTCACTCACCGCGAGCGGAAAAAGGACGAGCTCAAGGAGCTGCTTGCGAACAGAGATTTTCAGCAGGGTTCCACCGCGGGCGGAGTGACCGCAGCCTCCGCGATAGAAACGCTGCAGCAGGCCGGGGAAAAGCGTTCCCGCTCGCTTATAAACGACACGTACGATTCATATAAAAAGATAATATATATGATGCTTGAGCTGATGCGTCAGTTTTTCGAGGAAAAGCGCGTTTACAGGATAACGGACGAGCTGGGACAGAAAAGCTTTGCCGCGTTTGACAGGTCCATGATGTTCTCGGCGGGAATGGAGAAAGGAAGCTCAGTCTGGCGCAGGCTCGTATTCGATATCGATGTGCTGCCGCAGCATGAAAACCCGTATTCACGTGAAAATGCGAACAATACGATACTCATGTTCTGGCAGAACGGCATGTTCCAGCCTCAGAACTGTGATGCGGCCGTTATAGCGCTTAAGAATATGAGCTTTGACGGCAAGGAACGGCTGATAGCGGATCTTCAGAAGTACAGGCAGCAGTATGCGGCAGTGCAGACGAAGGAAGTTGAAAACGACAGAAAGGGGACAGTAAATGGCTAAAAAGATCATAACAATAGGCGACAGTGCGCAGAAGATCGGCAAAACAACTGTGTCGGGCAAGGGCAGCGGCGCGGTGGTGAAGCGGTCCGGCAGAGCACAGCAGGGGAACCCTCAAAAGAACACGTACACTCTCACACCGTACAGCGGCGGAAACGGGACATATACGGAAGCTGACGGAGCGGAGCAGCGAAGGCAGCTTCGGGAGTCGTATGAGGCGGCGGGCGATCCGCTCGTTGCGGCGAGGGATTATGTTACGGGGAAAGGCTATTCGGGAGTTGTGAACTGGGACGGCGAGAGCGTGACGATCGGCGGCATACCGGTCGATGCGGCGTATGTAGTGGACGGTACCGCATACATACCGCGGTCGGCTGCGGACAGCGCGGTCAGTCAGCTTGAGGAGAAGAACGGAATTATCGGCAACGCCGGTGTTAACGGGCTTGTTGAGAGCCGTTACGGAAGCATGCTTGACGATGCCTTGGACGCGGTGGTAAACAGGGAGGGCTTTTCGTATGAGCCGGAGGATGATCCTGTTTACGGAGCGTACAGGGATATGTATCTGCGCGAGGCTGACGACGCGTTCCGCCGTGTGCTCGAGGAGAACAATTCATCGGTAACGGGCGCAACGGGAGCGGTCCTGTCGCAGGCGCTTTCGAGCCGTAACGATTATCTGGGGAGGCTGGCCGGTGTTATCCCAACGCTTGCGGCTGATGCCTACGACCGCTATACCGGTGAAACTGACAGGCTGCTCTCCGCGCTTGAGAGTGTCGGCGGCGCGGCGAATTCGTATTATGACAGGCTGTACGCGCAGAACCGTGACGCGTACGGAGACATGGTGAGCGCGGGCGAGGCGGAGCGCGCTGAGCGGCAGCGCTGGGCGGATAATGAGAGGAACAGGATAAATGATCAATATGACAACAGTCTGGACGCTGTTGATATAGAGCTCAGAAACAAGCAGCTGGGGAGCTATGACGCTATGGCGGAGCAGGAGCTTAGACGGGCTGTGCTTGAAAATGCCGTGACGGAGCAGGAATACGCGAATGCCGCCGCGGAGGCGGCTATGGATAACGCGGCGGCGCGCGGCTTCTTCGTGAGGGAGGATGAATCCGCGCTGCCATGGCTGGCAAGGTACAGGGCGGGAAACGGCCTCTACAGCATAAGTCCGCTGGATGCGGCGCTGCGGCTTGAATATGAAACGCAGCTCGCAAGGAACAGAGCCGACTATGAGGCGATGCTGTGGGGGATGTATTGATATGCGGCGCGGCTTGATATAGGGAGGAGAAAATGTTTATTGATCAGTATACGGGAAAATCTCCGGAGCGCATGAGCATCCCGGTTTTTTACGGACTTAACCGCACGCGGCGCGGCAGCGGCGGGGAATTCGAGGATATGCTGAATATGGGCACACTTGAATATCCCTGCGCGGCTCCGCGCGGAGCGCGGAAAAAGATCGTGAGCACGGAGGCAGCGATCGATGCGGCCGCAGCGCCGGACAGCACGAACGCGGACTCAGTCAGCGGGCTTACGGGAATATCGGGAGGCTCGTTCTGGTATAACGGCGTCAAGAAATCGGGCAGCGCCGCTCTCTCCGCAGACAGGAGCTGGGAGATCATAAGGATGGGAAACCTGTACATAATGAATGGCTACAGCTCCGAAAACGGAGGCAGCTCGCTTTTGTATTACTATAATATAGATACTGACAAGTTCGGCGCGGGCGGGGGCGATAAAACGATGAGCGATCTGATAGTCGCGTCCGGAAATGACGAGAAAGGCAGTTATCTTGCGACCTTTCGCTATGGCTTTGACGGAGTGTATGACTACACAGCCTCTGACGGTGCGGGGAAGCAGATAAAGAACTCCGACTTTTTTGATACCTACGGAAATCCTATCATATATCCGCCGAACATATTTGAAAGCGTTTTCGAGATAGGCGAGGAGGTTAGCATATCCGGCTTCCCGTCTCAGTCTGAGAATTTCGGGCAGGTGTGGACGTATTCCGGAACTACGGGTACCGTAACGCCGCAGTATCACGATTACAGCAGCAACAATACGGTGGATACCGATCTGGTGGCCGATATGGACGAGCTGGGAAAATGGGATATAGCTGACGCGAGGATAAGTTCCTTTGAGGTGCGGACAAGCTCGCTTGAGGGGACCAGCATATATGTCCACAAGGTGTATTTCGATCTGAGGAATAAGGACGGAGAGGAGCTTACATTCAATGATATGATAAGCGACACGGCAAGCGTGTATTGCTCAGGAGTGACAGTAAAGCGCCGGAGCAGGGTTTTTGATCATATATGCACGCACAACAACCGGCTTTGGGGAACGGCGCCTACAGGTAATATGATATACGGCTCAAGCGCGTCAGACATCTTCGATTTCACATCGGACTCTATAAACAGCATGTTCGCCGCGAGTCTGCCGAGCAATACCCCCGGAAGCTTTACGGGACTGGCGGAATACGGAGCTGAGCTTATAGCCTTCAAGGAGGACAGTATTTCGGTCGTGTACGGCTCAGGCGTGCAGAATTACGGGATATCTGTGATATCGGGAACAGGCTGTATCGCTCCGGGGAGCATCCAGATGACGCCTTCGGGAGTCATATTTCTCGGATATAAAGGATTTTATGTGTTTACAGGGAATGTGCCGGCATGTATATCATCTAAGCTGAATGCCTGCTACAGCGCG
>CAJFVT010000221.1 GCA_904420525.1 uncultured Clostridia bacterium
ATAGTGAGGTATTCGCATTATCAGTGCCGCGGCATAGGAGCGTTTGAGGACGGATGCCGTATCGCGGTGCTCAGAGAGGGCAGCCTTATCCCGTATGCGGAAAAAACGGTGAGTGAGGTCAGGGAACTGAACACGGAGTGTACAGAGCTTGTGCTGGAGGGCGGAACCGGAGGCATAAGGGAAAACGACATTGCCGACAGCCTTGATTTTTATCCCGAGGTGCTTATCGAGAACAACCGTTTCATAGAAAACCGCGGGCGCGGCATACTGATGGGATCAGGTAAAAGATCGGTCGTGCGCAATAATTATTTCAGGCTGAACGGGACGCCGGTCCTGCTTGAAAGCGACTGTGCGTACTGGTATGAATCGGGAGCCGTGCGTGACCTGCTGATAGAGGGGAACGTGTTTGAAGGCTGTATATATACCGAAAAGCCGTGGGGCAGCGAGCTGATAAAGACATCGCCCCGCGCATCTATTGAAAAGGACAGATATTATCACGGCAGGATAGAGATCAGGGGAAATGATTTTTCCGGATCATATGCGAGGGCGGTCGATATAGACAATACCCGGAATGTGATAATAGAGGATAACAGGATGAATGGATATCCCGGAACCGTTGTTTTACATCACTGCGGCAGTACGGGTACAGGAGGTAAGGAATGAAGATCTTAGCTGTGGCCGCATGTGCGGCAGTTCTGGGAACGGGAGTGCTGGCGTACACCGGACAGTCCGATTGGGCGGAGGAGACGCTGAGTATGGCGGAGTCAAGCGGCATAATGCCGTATGTGATAAGGAACTCAGATGTTTCGATGCCGGTAACGCGCGCCGAATTTGCGGCTGTCGCGGTGCGGCTTTATGACGCGATGAGTGAGGTGCCTGCGGAAGCTGCCGATCATAACCCGTTTTCGGATACCGCTGACCGCGACGTTCTTAAGGCATACGCCGCGGGGATAGTGAACGGTATGACGGAAACGACATTTGAGCCGGAGTCGGAGCTGACACGCGAGCAGGCGGCGGCTATGCTTGCGAGAGTGTATGAGCTTGCGGGCGAAGGAGAGGCGGCGCCGGCATATACAGCCTTGTTTGCGGACGATGATGAAATATCGGACTGGGCAAGGGACGCCGTATATTTTATGAATGAAAACGGTATCATAGCCGGTGTAGGCGGCAACAGGTTCGCACCGGGGGACACGGCGTCGCGCGAGCAGGCTGTGGTCATAGCTCAGCGGATGCTTGAAAGGTTCAGCCCCGGATCGGTGGTAACTCCCGCGCCGGAGGAGACAGGCGTTCCTGAGCCGACTGAAGAGGCTCCCTCGGAAACTCAGGCTGCGGAGGGCGATATGCTCAGCCGGATCCCGGTACCTGACTTCGGAGAGATAACCGAGTCCAGGGAGGACAGCTACGGAGCTACCATCGTCATATCAGGCGCGACGCTTGAGGATTTCGAAGCTTATTCGGCTGTTGTTTCGGGAGTGTTCCCGCAGCATATAAACAACCTTGACAACTCATTCATAATCAGATCAGACGGTGAGTACGAGATAAATGTCAATTATTCCAACGGCTCGATAACGGTCACGCTTGAGCCTGCGGATCAATAATCCACGGAGCCGTCGCGGCGCTTTGGCATGCGGCGGCTTTTTTTAGGGGTGTTGCCCCTTGACGTTAGTTTTTTAGTATGATATGTTGACAACGGGGCTTTTTTTATGGTATACTACCTTTACGGGTGTTGCCCCTTGACGTTAGTTTTTTAGTATGATATGCTCTAGGAAAAGGAACGAAGCACATGAAAATAAAAGGGATAATTTTCGATAAGGACGGAACGCTCATCAGGTATGACGAGCTGTGGATACCTGCCGCGGAGCACGCGGCAGGGCTTATATTGGATAAGCTCGGCGCGGACGGGAGCCTTGCCGGAGCGATGCTCAGAGAGATAGGAGCGCGGGCGGGGATAAGCGGACTGCTGTGCCGCGGCACGTACCGGCAGATCTCTGAAGCGTTCGGCGGAGTCCTTGAGAAGGCGGGAACAGTGACGGATGCGGAGGAGCTTTATACGCTCACCTGCGAGGCATTCCGCATGGGAGCGGAGCGCGGCAGGATCGTTCCGGTCTGTGACGGACTGGGAAATGTCCTCAAACGGCTCAGAGCCGGGGGGATAAAGCTGTTTCTGGTAACGACTGACGAGGAGAATATAACGCGCCGATGTCTGGATAGCCTGGGTATAGACGGTATGTTTGACGGGATATATACCGATGACGGAAAGACTCCTTCAAAGCCCGATCCGTATTATATAAATAAGATAATGTCCGAATACGGTTTTAAGCCGGAGGAGCTTATAATGGTCGGCGATACGATGACGGATATAGAGTTTGCGGAAAACGGAGGCATCAGGGCAGTTGGGGTCGCCGCTTCCGGCGAGGACAGAAGGATATTGGAGAAAGGTGCTGCTGCGGTAATAGAAAATGTGTCGCAGCTTGAAAAGGTATTAAATGAGATTTAAGCTTTCGGAATATATAATCCCGTCCGTTATATCCATGGTGGTGGTCGGCTCGAATGCGAATGTAGACGGGCTGTTCATCGGGAATATAATGGGCGACAACGGTCTTGCGGCGATAAATATAGTCTGGCCGATAGTTGCGTTCGCGGCGGCAGCGGGAACGGGCATAGCTGTCGGCGGAGCAGTTATGCTCAACAGGCATAGGGGTCGGGGCGATACCGCCGCCGCCGAAACGATTAAGAATACGACTATGCTGTTCCTGCTGCTGTTCGGAGCGGCGGCAAGTGTTCTGCTTTGGCTGCTGCGCGAACCGCTTCTCGTAATGATGGGGGCGGAGGGCGAGGTGCTTTCGCTCTCTGCCGAATACGCAGAGGTGATCGGGCTGGGTGCGGCGGCGCAGATATGCGGCGCAGGCATGGTAGTGCTGCTGCGAAATGACGGAAAAACATATCAGGGAATGATATTTTCCATTGCCGGTTTTCTGATGCATATAGCTTTAGACGCCGTGCTTGCCGGGCGGTTCGGAATGGGCGGAGTGGCGGCGGCAACGGTCATATCTCAGGCGGCCGTTGCGGCGGCGGGCTTTGCGGTGATAAAAAAGGACCGCGCGGCGGGTGTCAGCCGGAGATATACGGGCGAGATATGCGGGAGCGCCGC
>CAJFVT010000222.1 GCA_904420525.1 uncultured Clostridia bacterium
GAAAAGCGTATCGCCCAGATAGTTTCTCGTTACGGACAGGTTCTGTGAAAAGTCCAGCCTGTCCTTGTCAGATATAAGTGTCAAAATATCCATTTATCAACGCCTCCTTTACGAGATCACGATAGGAACGACTATATCGGTATGCTTGCCGTTCACATCCTCGACCGTACATGTTACCTGTGTCGTGCCCGCCTTGACCTTTGTCGCTGTTACCTTGTTTGCATTGAGCGCGACAGTCGCTATCGCCTTATCGTTATCCGACCCTACAGCGACTATCTTAAGCGCCGAGCCGTCGTCCGTCTCCGCTATATCGCTCGCCTGGAACGCTGTCGTTCCGGCCGTATAGCCGAGCTCATCGATCATTATGCGGCTCACTGCCGGCTGGCTGTCGACAAAAACGATGCCGAGCGCCTTGAGCGCTGTTTCCGCGGCTGTCTCCGGCGCGGTATGCAGCTTGCTCTTGTAGATGCGTCCGCCGGTTATCACACTCGCCGCCCTTTCGCCGTGCGTCACATCGGTATCGGCGTACACGATACCCTTCGCGTTCGTGTCATTAGACGGATATATAGTTCCGCCTTTTACGGTCTTGTAGCCGTACTCGTCAGGCTCTATGCCGGTGTCATCGACCTGCATGGTCTTAAGCACCAGCCCGACCTCGCTCTCAAGAAAATTGGGCGTCATCTCCGCCCTTGTAAGTGTTGTGTAAGCCATTCTTCATCACTCCTTCTTTGTGTTTACACCCATCTTTGAATTGTACCTCGCAGCAAACGCCGCTCCGCGTCCCTCCGGCTCACTTCCTGTACCGCCCGAAGACGTTCCGGGCTTCAGCCCCGAAAATGCAGGCTTAGGCGCCTCTTCCGCTTCAAACAGGAATTTTGTATCGTCCGCCTCTTTGAGCTTCTTGATCTGTGAGTCGAGTCCCTTGAGCGTATCGCCGTCAAACGACAGCTCATCCATAGCCAGCAATGCTTTCACCGCCTTGATGTTCTTTGCCTTAGCTGATGTAAGCGCCGACTCGACCGCATTATTCTTTCTCATAGCCTCCAGCGCAGCCGCATATTTGTCAGCGGCGTCCTTGTTCTGCTTCTGGAGCGCCTCGATCTGCTGTTTCAGTCCTTCGGCGTCTACCTTTTTCAGCTCCTCGAGCTGTTTTGTCATAGTCGTTACGGTATTTTCGGCGTTCTTCTTTGCCTCGTTGACTTCGTTAAAGCGCGCGATCGGCACAAAGCTGTTCTTGATGGTCTCATTGTACAGCTTGATGACCGCCTCCGTCTTTTCGTCGTCAAGTCCCAGTTCTTTCAGCTGCTCTTTGGTCATAATTCTTTCCGTCCTTTCGTAAAATACATTTGTTAACGCGGTATAGTCCGCGGCTTTCCGTCTTGTTCTTTTACGCCGGCAATACTAAAACGGCGATTATACCCATGCGCGGCATATGACAGCCGCCGGACTACCATACCCGGAAAGGAGGTCCGGCAAGAGATCCCATCTGCGGTCCGGCCCGCAGCGGGCAAACAAACCGGCTTAGACTGCCAAACAATACGATCGATAGGATTTGCGCCCCTTTTAGTCGCCCCCTCAGTTAGATGGCTGAAGGCTTGACCTTGGGCACTTTCTGCACACCCGGCAAGGTGCGAAGGGCGCCTCCCGGCGGCTCTCATATTCCGTGCACGAAAAAAGGACGCTGCGTAAATTTTCGCTGCGTCCTATTGACTTTTCGTTTTTTCTATGATAGAATGGTAGCAGAAGGATAACCAAAGCGGTTATTCTGCAGGTTTGCGATTTTGGGCTTACGCCCGTAAGTGCTTTTTCGGCACTAAATACCGCTTACTTTGCCGAGTAAGCGGTTACTTTTTTATGTAAATGATTTTACACCCCCGGCACGATCTCCTTGAGTTCCTTTAAAAAATTTTTTGCTTTCTGCATTGCGCTGTTATCCACAACATATTCAATGCCTTTAGGCGTAATAGCGAGCTGCTCTGTCAGCTTTATACCTTTGTTTTGCTCACCTAAAATAGGTATCACCTTTATTCCGTCGATATACCCCTCTTTATACAGATTGAGCCAAATATATTGCCAGTAATCTTTGACAACAGGGAAATCATCCGTACCGTACTGTAAGTATTCAAGACTCGGTCTCTGCCCTGCTTTTAAACAGGCGTAAAGGTAAACAAGTATACGGTACACTATCACAAAATAATCATCTTTCGCCATTGTATCCTCCTTTACACAAAAACCGCCCTGATCTCTCAAGGCGGTTCTAAGAAAGCTGTTATCCGGCAGGCGTCCAATTCTCCTGCATCTCTCAGGCAAAAGCCTTGTCAAACCATCGGCGTGTGGACGTGGACGTATTCTTCCACCTCGGATAACTTTCTTATTGTATTTATATTATATCATACTTATTCCGATTTGTAAAGTATTTTTTTATTACGGAGCAATCTCTTCCATTCTTTTTCGTTTATTTTCATGAAGGTTATTATGGAATTTTTATATCCCTCATTATCAGTAGAAGTAACAAGCCGTAATATTGTCTTAAATTGCTCAGCCCCATTGAAAAATTCTTTTAAAATCAATGCTGTATTTGGTTTATTGGCTTCTAAAATATAATCCGGTTCTGCCAAAATCTCTTTCGCATACTCAAAGTATTGCTCATAATCGTTAGGGTGCCGTTCTTTTATGTGCCGTACTCTTTCATCAGTTATGATTACTTCATCGGTTTTTATATCCTTTGTTACGCATTGATATATTTCAATATCTATTTTTCCTATAGTTTTCACGCCGTCAACCACCGTTTTATTATTCTTGACACCCATTATATCACGGTTATCACTGTTTTGCAACCCTATATTTCCACCGGAAACAAAGTCCCGCTCCCA
>CAJFVT010000223.1 GCA_904420525.1 uncultured Clostridia bacterium
ATAAAATAAAGGTCATTGTTAATTGGTTTGATGATTCGTCAGTTCGCGAGGTCTCTTGGCAGGAAAATAGATTTGTAAAAAAATACAATATGAGTCCAGAAATCTTTTATGTTCAGTATGCTGGAACTATGGGATATGTTTTTGATTATAATATGGTCATAAATGTCGCTGAAAAATTAAGAGATCAAAGGGATATTGTTTTCCAAATGATCGGTGAAGGCAGCCAGAAAGATGCTTTTATTCAAGCTGCCAAAGAAAGAGAATTGGAGAATATTGTTTTTCTGCCATTAGAAAAGCAAGAAATGGTATCAGATGTATATAGTGCTTGTTCGGTTTGCTTTATTCCGTTAAAAAAAGGGATAATTGGCAATTCTGTTCCCAGTAAAGCAGGATTATTGATGGCATGTAAACGAGCAATAGTAACATCTGTTGATAAGAATTCTGATTATTATAATATAATTAATAAGTATGCAGGTATTGCTGCAGATAATGGTAATCCTGATGAAATTGTCCGGGCAATTTTGTATTTGAAAAATAACAGAGATGTATGCACAGCTTATGGAATCTCAGGCTTTGAATATTGTCATGAATTATATTCGCGTTCCAACAATATGAAAATGTATCTGGAATTGTTTAGACACTGTGCAGAATAGAATATTTGTAGATGAAAAAAATAATTTTTAAATAAGGATGGAGAGTAATGAAGATCCTCATAATGGGTTTTACTAAGATTAAGTATATGCCGTATATGGATTTCTATTTAAATGATATAAATAGAACTGAGCATGAGGTGCACATTCTGTATTGGAATCGAGATTTGCATAGTGAGGATTTGACAAAATATCAAGGTTGTATTTTTCATGAGTTTAAATACTATCAGGAAGATGATGTTTCCAAAGTCTCTAAAATCAATAGTTTTGTAAAATATCGAAGGTTTGCCAAGCATTTATTAAGAAGTGAGAATTACGATTTTATTTTTGTATTGCATTCTCTAACTGGTGTTTTGGTCGCTGATGTACTAAAAAGAAAATATCATAATAGATATATATTCGATTACCGTGATTCTACCTATGAGGGATTTGCACCCTTCAAAAAAGTTGTAGCATCTATTACCAGGAACGCTTATGCTACCTTTGTAAGCAGTGATGCGTTCAGGTGTTTTTTACCTGAGGATTGCAAGGATAAAATATACACCTCACATAATCTTTTATTAGATTCATTAGAGCATAGAGATGAGAAAAGATTACATGGTATTCCATCAGATAAAATTCGTATCGCTTTTTGGGGATTTATCCGTCATGAGCAGATTAATAGGATGATTATAAAAAGGCTGTCCTGTGATGAACGGTTTGAATTGCATTATTATGGGCGAGAACAGCAAACAGCAACTAATTTAAAGACATATGCTCATGAAATATCTGCAAATAATGTCTTTTTTCATGGAGAATATAATCCTGAAGATCGGTATGAATTTATAAAACATACAGACATTATACATAATATATATTGTGACAACAATATGATGCTTGCGATGGGAAATAAATATTATGATGGCATTATTTTTAGAATTCCGCAGATCTGTATGCTGGGTTCATTTATGGGGAAATGTGCTTCTGCAGGGAAAATAGGCATTGAATGCAATCCGAAGGATGATGATTTCTGTGATAAAATTTATTCGTTTTATCAAAAACTGAATTGGAAAGCATTTTATGAAAACTGCGATAAAGAGCTTCAAAAAATCTACAGGGAATATTCTGATGGTGCAGCACTTATAAGAAATACATTATCAGATATCAAATAAGGACAAGTTGGTCTAGAGGTGACAAAGTGATTTTATATATGAGTAATGCAACAGCCTATCCTATATATGATAAGCTTTTCCGAGATGGTATGATTAAATCAGGATATCAAATGCAGAAGTTTAATCATAATCTAATCGAAGGATTAGGAAAACTGACAGAGGTAATTTCCTTGTCAGCGCTACCATATGTCAATAAAAGAGCGGACAGAATTGATGAGACATTAGATGGAATCAGATACATAGGCATCAAAAACAATACTGGATCTATCCATAAATTTTCCAATTTGTTCTTTTTATATCGTGAAGGTTCGGGAATAATAAAGAAATACAGACCGAAATGTATCATCTGTGATGCAATTGCATTATCTCCGTGTGTTATCAGCAAACTTCTTGGAAAAAGATTTAATATACCGGTTATTGGTATTATCACCGACCTGCCCGGAATGCTTGGAGTTGAAAATACAGCTATGCAGAAAACCGTAAAGAGGATGCATAATTTTGACGGTTATATTTTGCTTACTGAACAGATGAATGAAATTGTTAATCCTAATCATAAGCCTTATATTATTATGGAAGGATTATGTGCATCGCAATTACCAGAATTATATCAGGGCGAGAAACGAAAGATTATTCTTTATTCAGGTTCACTGTGGAAAAACGATGCAGGAATAGAATATTTGGTTCAGGGATTTATCAAAGCTAATCTTGCAGAATATGAACTTCACCTGTATGGAACAGGAGAATTGGTACCATGGATTGAAGAAATTTCAAAAGACCATCCTAATGTAAAGTATATGGGATGTGTGACAAATTCTGAAATGGTAAAAATCCAAAGTGAATCAATGCTTTTAGTAAATCCAAGACCGTCAAACGAGGAGTTTTGCAAGTATTCTTTTCCATCTAAAACGATTGAGTATATGGCAAGCGGAACCCCTGTGTTGATGACAAGACTGCCAGGGGTTCCGGCAGAATATTTTGATTATGTTTACACGATTGAAGATGAAACCAGTGAAGGTTTATGTAAGACTTTAAAAATAATACTTTCAAAAGATGAGCAAGATCTTAAACAGTTTGGTGTATGTGCTAGAGAATTTGTGAAAGCAGGAAAGAGCCAGAAAAGGCAGAGCGAAAGAGTTTATAAATTCTCTCAAGAGATAAATGAATTGTTTTGATATAACTAGAGGTATTTTAGTGCAAAAATGTTAATGAATTTTACGAAAA
>CAJFVT010000224.1 GCA_904420525.1 uncultured Clostridia bacterium
GAAAAATTCAGCAGGATGGATGTAAAGCTTACAGTCAATAATAAGCTTGTAAATATCGAGATACAGATAAACAACGAGGGCTTTTTTGAGGACAGGGCAACATATCATTGGGCAAGGCTGTTCACCTCTGATCTGAAGAGCGGAGAGGATTACGGGCAGATAAAGCAGTGTATAGCGATAAATATAATCAATTTCAATATGTTTAACTGCAAAGAATACCATTCGTCATTTTCCATACGTGAAGACTTCCGGCATGATAAGCTGACGGATAAATGCGCGATACATTTCTTTGAGCTGAAGAAGATAAACAAGGAACCGAACCCAAGAGACAGGAAGGAGCTGTGGATGCAGCTGATAAATGCAGAAAACGAGGAGGAATTGGATATGTTGAACAATACGAACGTACCGGCAATCCAGAGAGCGGTGGTCGTTATCAAAGATATGAGCGCGGATGAACGTATCCGTGAGGCGGCGTTCCAGCGGGAAACACTGCTGCACGATAAAGCAACGGCGCTGCGGTTTGCAAGAGATACCGGTTATACAGAAGGCATGGAGAAAGGCATCGAGAAAGGCATCGAGAAAGGCAGATCTGAGGGCATAGCCGAAGGTATCGAGAGGGGCATGGAGAAAGGTATTGAGAAGGGGATCGAACAGGGCGAAATGAAAGCAAAGGCTGCTCTGGCAGACAGGATGCGGGCAAAGGGATATAGTGAAGATATGATCCGTGAGCTTATAGATGCATAACGAGTAGAAGTAAGGCGGAGCTGCTGCATGGCAGCTCTGTTTTTTTTATGAAAACACTTGCATGAATTGATATATAAAAAAGGAGCCGCCCGAAGGCAGCCCCCTATATTGATCATCGCTATTTAATTTCTAAATAACCGATAATTAGTCAGCAACGAAGTATACAACGTCTGTTACATCTCCGTCTACAGTCTTAATAAATGCAAAGTTCGGTCTGATATCCTCACCCATTACAGTGTTATCTGCGTTATCTGCATTTGTTGTACTCCAAAGGATGTAATCATAATCATCAGTTGTTACATTAGCAACACTATACATACTGGTAGTTGATGTATTCAATGTACCATTGTATACTCTCCTAGCCTTGCCTGTTCTCTCGGAGTAGTCCACTACGTAAGAAGCAACATTATCACCTGCTACAGAGAAATCCATAACTGCATTGCTGTCGTTAAGATCTGTAACCTTATATGCAACACCATCAACAGTCTCCTCGCTCTGCGACAAGATAAGCTCAACGCTGTTTGTTGTCTTGCGGTAGATCGGTCCAAAATAAGCTTCCGCCGGCTTCTGATCTGATGTCTTGAACCATTCATTTGTTGTAGCATTAACAACACCCGGATTTACAAACGATGTGAATGTGTCATTCTTGAATACATTATCACGGAGCGTTTCATAGCTTGTGTTACCGTTTGCCATGCTTATTACATTATACAGCGTGCTTACAGTACCATCGCTCTTCGTTGAATAGATGATAACATCACCTTCATTGAACTCCGCATCGCCCTCATAGAGAATGCTCTGTGAATCAGGATTCTCAGCATCTGATGTCGATGTAGCCGTTACAACCGGAATTGATGTGTAATCACCGTTATCATTTGATACCTGTGAAACAGCGCCTGTTACAACCGCAACATGAGTATCCGGAGTAATGCTGTTTGTACCCTCTGTGATAAGTACAAATCTGTATGCTCCTGTACTGTTGCTTCTGTCATAGAAGTATGCTGTATATTCAGCTTCATCCACAAGCGAAGCAGTTGTAGTTACAGATACAACATCATCGTCAAGTATATAGCTGCTCATGTCAAGCAATGAAGTTGCAGTCTCATCAAGAGTATAGTTACCAAGCTTAACACTTGAAGCTCTGTAATCCTGACCCGGGCCGCCTCTTGTACCCGCTTCATGACCTGTAAATACAATTTTGCCGCTCGAAATTCTGTAAGTTACAACCATGTTATTGATGCCTGATGCAAGAACCTCGTCTTTTGTAACTTCCGGATCGGTATCATAATCCCAAACAGGAGCATTTTCTGTACCATATTTGCCCGTAGCTACCTGATAGAATGCATTTGCATCATCTACATCTTTAGTCTCATATGTAGCCTCTGAACCGTCAGCAGTGATAAGTCTTACTGTCGGATTAGTTGTACCTGCCGACTTATACATAGCAACTACTACACCGATAGTCTTCGATGCCGCACCTTCCTCGAAGTATGCAACCTTACCGAATGCATCAACATAGATCGTATACTCTGTATTGAACTCGAAGTCACTAAGCGAAGCGATCGCTGACATCTCATAATCCGAACCGTCTATAACTATAAGATTATCATCTGTGTTCTTTGACGAGATGGAACCTGTAACTGAATTCTGGGCTACGATCACATCATAGAATGATGAACCCTGGAAGTCATCATTACTTACATCATATGCGATAGATACTACATCATACTCAGCAAGATCCTCATATGTTATAGCAGCATCGTCCTTTGTAAATGTAACTGTAACATCCTCGTCCTGCGGATCCCATTCAAGTCTCGCACGATTTACTGCCTGATCTGCAATCTTGAAGTAAACTCTTACCTGCGAATCCGAAGCTGATATCGAGTCAACTACAGCATCTACATAATAATCTACTGTGATATAATCATAGTAACCATTTGTAGCTGTTGAACCCTGCTCTGTCTCATCTACGAGTGTGATATTGCCTACTGCGTTATCTGTATTAAGATATTTTTCAGCAAGTGCAGGTGTTATAACACCAAGGCTTACACCATTTACATAGAGCTCTGCATCTGTTTCAAGTCTGTAAGCAGTTGTCGAGCTTGAAGACTCTGTTCTGTACATATTAAGAGTCCTTGCCGTAACTGTATTTGAGCTGTCTTTGGTCTCTACATATGATTCATAAAGGTCTGCATCAATCTCTTCTGTTCTGCTTGCACCATACTGTGTGATAGAGATGAATCTGTACTCATCTGTGTCATCATCCTTCTGGATGATAGCCTCTGCATACTCAAAGAGCATGTTAGCGGCATCTGTATCATTTATATATACATCAACCGATGTCGGAGCTGATCCGTTTGAACCGTAATAAATACCGTCAAAGTTCTCAGCTGTTTCAACTTTGAACTTAACCTGATCGCTGTCGAGACCTGTATTGGTTCTTGAAGTAGCCTCTACACGACCTCTTACAACATAAGCATCATGCTTTCTTGTAAGAAGTGTCTGCCAGCCCTCGCCTGTTCCGTTCATCTGCTGGAGATTCTGAACCGGGATGTTTCCGAGGATACCGCCGTATGTCATATCGCCATACTCTACTACCGGAGCCTCAAGTGCATTTGCAACGAGCATAGCACACTGTGCTCTTGTAAGCTCTGCATCATTCGATGTAGCTGATACACCGTCTATAATGTGAAGTGAGTTACCGAACTGAAGGTAACCTGAAGGCCAGCCGCCCTGGTTCTGCGCATATGACTCGTAACCGATAGCTGATACGAGCATCTTTACTGCCTGAACGTATGTTACCGAATCATCCGGACCGAATGTTCCGTCGCCGTAACCGTTGATCCAGCCCTCTGAAACGCCTGTTGCTATGTAGCCTGCAGCCCAGTGCTGGGTTGTGGTAGCAGCGTCTGTGAACTGTGATGTTGTTGTTGCCTCTGCAACCGAACCCTCGCCGAGAGCCTCTACAACCATCTTAGTAAATTCGCCTCTGGTTACATTGTTATCCGGATTGAACAAACCATTGTCATCACCCTGAACGATGTTAAGAGCTGACAAGGTCTGAACTGCGCCGGCATAATCAGCCGTTGCATCAACATCCGGGAAAGTAACAGCAAAAGCAGAAGCAGATGATGCAACCATAGCAACAACAGCCGCTGATGAAATTACTTTTTTGAGATTGTTAGTCATTGTCTCAAATCCTCCCTTTATTTTTAGCCGGGAACTCTTTATACCGCCGGCAAACGTCCCCGCTTATCTGCCGGTTAATACTTAACACGCCATTCTGCAAGTGAACAGCGTGAGTTGAAGACCTGCGAACTATAACCTGCTTTGCCGAAAGTCCTCTTCAATATTACGGTAACAGTCTTTTGAATAATGCTTCTACCCAAATCACTCAAAACTGCTACTTCATATTGTACTATTTAACAGCCGATATGTCAATATATTTTTTTCAAAATTCATAACTTTGAAATATTTTTGTAAAATATCAATAAATCACTCAAATCGCATAAAGAAATTTGTTGATATTTTCAACATATCTTTGTGTTACATATGATTAGACGCA
>CAJFVT010000225.1 GCA_904420525.1 uncultured Clostridia bacterium
CTTTCATTTTATTACCTCCAAGTATTACTGCTTATATTATTTGGAACGCCATGTTATTCTGCCGCGTGTCAAGTCATACGGACTCATTTCCATAGTAACCTTATCGCCCGGTAAAATCTTAATGTAGTTCATTCTGAGCTTGCCTGAAATATGCGCCAGCACAGTGTGACCATTTTCAAGCTCAACTTTAAAATTCGCATTGGGCAAAGTTTCTACTACCGTGCCCTCAACCTCCAAAACGTCATCCTTAGCCATTTTTCTTACTCCTTTATGAGTTTAGCTGTGCCAATATATTTCTGATCTTATAATTCTCAAGCGTGCCCTCCGCAGCCTGTCTCGCAATATCCTCCGAAACAGTATAGCTGCCCTGCACATGCTTAAGCTTCTTCTTTTTTGGATTTTCAAGCCTGCGCATTCTTCCGTCGGCAACATAGACATAACCGTTTTCAACCTTTAGAACGATAAAGTCCGATCCCTTGTCACGTCCCGCCTTAGACCGCACCAGCTGTCCGACACAATATTCCATAGCGCACCTCTTACAGTGTCAGGATCTCGCAGCCCTCACGGGTCACTATGATCGTGTTCTCGTAATGTGCAGCCAGACTCCCGTCATCGGTAACCACGGTCCAGTCATCATCAAGCACGCTTACATGATAATCTCCCGCTGTTACCATCGGTTCTATAGCCAGCGCCATTCCCGCTGCAAGTTTTACTCCGTGACCGGCCCGGCCGAAGTTAGGAACGCTTGGATCCTCATGCATTGATCGTCCTATGCCGTGTCCGACAAGATCCCTCACAACTCCAAATCCGTTTGATTCCACGTATTCCTGTATTGCCGCAGAAACATCTCCGAGCTTTACGCCATGTTTTATCTTTTTGATTCCCTCAAAAAAGCTCTGCTTTGTCACTTCTATGAGCCTTTGCGCTTCCTCACTGATGTTTCCGACCGCAAATGTTCTTGCCGCATCGCTGTGCCATCCATCGAGTATGCAGCCCATATCTATACTAACGATATCCCCATCCTTCAGTATCTTATGCGCAGACGGTATGCCATGCACTACCTCATCATTTACCGATGCGCAGATCGTTGCGGGATAGCCGTCGTAATTGAGGAAATTTGGTGTTGCACCATGTTTTTTATAAAAGTTATACGCTATAGAGTCAAGCTCTAAGGTCGATACTCCCGGCTTAGCCTTTTCCTCAAGTATCTCAAACAGTTCCTTTGTGAGCTTGCACGATTCACGCATCTTTTGAATCTGTTTAGCAGATTTAATGGATATCATCAAATCACTCTCCGAGTCCCAGAGCCTTAGCTACATTTGCTGTTGTATCCTTCAGCTCCTCTTCTCCCTTTGCAACAGCGAGTATGCCCTTTTCAGCATAATAATTCTTTATCGGTTCAGTCTGCTCATGATAAACATTGAGCCTGTTCTGGATCGTTTCCGGCACATCGTCCTTACGCTGTATAAGCTCGCCGCCGCAGCTGTCGCAAATACCTTCAACTGCCGGCTTCTTTGAAACGATATTGTAAGGCGCTCCGCATTTTGAGCATTCACGGCGTGAAGAAAGTCTCTCAACTATCTTCTCGTCCTCAACCTCTAAAAGCAGTACCTTATCTATTTCTACTCCGGCATCGTCAAGAGCCTTTGCCTGTGCCGTTGTGCGCGGAAATCCGTCAAGGATAAATCCATTTTCACAATCGGGCTGAGCCAAGCGCTGCTTAACGATCTCAACCATAACATCGTCGGGAACAAGCTTTCCGTCATTTATATACTGCTCGGCAAGCTTGCCTACCTCTGTCTGTTCCTTGATAGCGGTTCTGAGCATCAGTCCTGTCGATATAGTACTGATGCCAAGCTTCTTCTCAAGCAATTCACCCTGTGTGCCCTTACCGGCTCCGGGCGGTCCCATAAGAATAAGTTTCATAGTTTTACCCTTCCTTTCCGTACACGCACGGCAACGGCCGGCATATATCCGGCCGCAAAAGCCTGAACCGCCGTTCGGCAGTCAGACCCGGCAGCTTTCTGCCCATGCCCTTGCCGAACTGTTTATTCCAAAAATCCCTTGTAATGACGCATTACCATCTGGGATTCTATCTGTTTTACTGTTTCGAGCGCAACGCCGACCATGATCAGAAGCGATGTTCCGCCTATCTGAAGTGACATATTGCCCGTGATGCTTCCGACGATCACGGGGAGTACCGCTATGATACCCAAGAACAGGGAACCGATAAGGTTCAGTCTTGAAGTGATCTTTGAAATGAAATCACTCGTCGGCTTGCCCGGTCTGATACCGGGTATATAACCGCCGCTCTTTTTGATGTTATTTGACATTTCGATCGGATTGAACTGAATTGTCGAATAGAAGTAGGTGAAGAATATTATCAGCAGGAAATACAGGATACAGTACACTACTGTTGTCCAGACAGGTCCTGTTGATGAAAGACAATTCAGTATAGTTCCCCCTATTCCGGTCGTCGGAACATTTCCTCCGTTTAGAAGACGTACTATCGTAGCGGGGAACGCCATTATCGATGATGCGAAGATTATTGGCATAACTCCGCCTGCAGCGACCTTTATAGGTATATTGGTACTCTGACCGCCGTACATCTTTCTTCCTACTACTCTCTTAGCATATTGAACTGCGATCCTTCTTTCCGCATTTGTGAAGTACACAACCAGCGTGATAGCTGCGATAGCGACAACAAGGATTATTACAGCCTCTATTATGCCCATCGGGCTGTAGCCTGTACCCGATACATAGGTGTTGAATACCGATCTTATAGCAGACGGTATCCTTGACACGATACCTGCAAAGATGATCATTGAAACACCGTTTCCAAGCCCCTTCTCAGTTATCTGCTCGCCTATCCATACGATAAATGCCGTACCGGCTGTGAACGTAAGAACGATCACGAAGAATGTCAGTACACTTGGGTTTGTTATAGCGCTTCCCATATTGTAGAGCGTTACATACAAGCCCGCGCCCTGAACAAACGCGAGTACTATACCGAGGTATCTGGTTATCTTGTTGATCTTCTTTCTTCCCTCAACGCCTTCCTTTGCCAGTCTCTCAAGTGACGGTATAGCCACGGTCAAGAGCTGGATAATGATCGATGCGTTGATGTACGGCGAAACACCCATCGCAAGGACCGTTGCGTTTGAGAAAGCGCCGCCGGTGAAGGTATCAAACGGGTTGAACAGATCCATACCACCGCCGCCGCCTGCAAGGAATGCCTGCATAGCTTCTTGACTCAGGTAAGGAACAGGTATATGCGCTCCAAACCTGAATACGATAAGCATGAATAATGTGAATAAGATTCTGCGTCTCAAATCAGGAATTTTCCAAGCGTTTCTGATCGTTTCGAGCATCTTACATCACCTCTGCCTTTCCGCCTGCCTTTTCTATTTTTTCTTTAGCTGACGCGCTGATCTTTGCTACCTTTACGTTCAGCTTCTTCGTAACCTCGCCTCTGCCCAAGATCTTTACGCCGTCGCAAACCTTGCTGATAATACCCTTTTCCAGCATTGTCTCAGCTGTTACCTCGTCGCCGTCGTTGAACTTATCAAGGACTTCAACATTTACCGATACATACTTCTTTGCAAATACGTTATTAAATCCACGCTTCGGCAAACGTCTGTACAAAGGCATCTGACCGCCTTCAAAGCCCGGTCTTACTCCGCCGCCGCTTCTTGCCTTCTGACCCTTATGACCTCTGCCTGATGTTTTGCCGACGCCTGAGCCGATGCCGCGGCCAACAATCTTTCTTCTGTGAGTTGAACCGGCTGCCGGTTTCAATTCTTCGATCTTCATTCGCTGCACCTCCCTGCTCAAACTTCTTCAACTGTTACAAGGTGCGAGACCCTGTTTATCATTCCTCTGATCTGCGGTGTGTCGTTATGCTCTACCACAGAACGGATCTTCTTAAGGCCGAGAGCTTCTACGGTTTTGATCTGATTCTGCTTTCTGCCGATAGTGCTCTTGACCAAGGTAATCTTTAACTTAGACATACTTAACCATTCCTTTCTGCTAATGTACAGGATTTCTATGAAAGCCCGATCATTAACCTCTGATCTGGTCTACCGTCTTGCCGCGGAGCTTTGCAACCTCTTCAATGCTCTTAAGCTCGGAAAGACCCTGGATAGTAGCATTTACTACGTTACGCTTGTTGTTTGAACGCAGGCACTTTGTTCTTATATCCTTTATACCCGCAAGCTCAAGAACCGCACGCGCAGCGCCGCCGGCAATAACACCGGTACCTTCGCTTGCCGGTTTAAGGAGAACCTTGCCTGCACCGTCCACACCGATGACCTCATGAGGAATAGTTGTGCCTACAAGCGGAACTCTTATGAGATTCTTCTTGGCAGCCTCAATTCCCTTTCTTATAGCCTCGGGGATCTCTGCAGCCTTACCTGAACCGCTTCCAACGATACCATTGCCATCGCCTACAACAACGAGTGCGCTGAATCTCATAGTACGGCCGCCCTTAACTGTCTTTGCAACACGATTTATAGCAACAACGTTCTCTTCAAGCTCTAAATCCTTAGCGTCAATTCTTTCAGTCACTTGACTTATCCTCCTTCTATTAGAATTCTAAGCCGCCTTCTCTTGCGCCTTCTGCAAGAGCGGCAACTCTACCGTGATATACGTAACCGCCTCTGTCGAATACGACAGACTTGATACCAGCGGCAAGAGCCTTCTCTGCAACAGCCTTGCCGACTGCCTTTGCGCCCTCAACATTGCCGCCGTGGCCCTCAAAACCCTTGTCAAGGCTTGATGCCGCAACGAGTGTAACACCCTTTGTATCATCGATCACCTGAGCGTATATATGGTTTAAGCTTCTGAATACGTTAAGACGAGGTCTCTCCGCA
>CAJFVT010000226.1 GCA_904420525.1 uncultured Clostridia bacterium
CCGTAAATTTTATATGGCGGAATATTGATTTATCGGTATTCTGAACAGTCTGCTCAGCTTTAAAATCAGTTCTTATGTATTCCTTCGCGGTTACGGATATATTTTTTTCGCCTGTTATGCCTGTGACATAATCAATGCCGTCTTTACTTCCCATCTGCATTTTAACAAAATGCGGACCGTTGATGTCCCATACATCACCGTCTATGCCTGTTATGATTTCCGCTTCACAGTCAAAATCGGCTGAAAATGTATATTTCATCGCTATATTATGCTGACGCGCTATACTTGCAAACCGCTCGCATATTACAGTAATATTTCCATGCTCCGTCTGCCAGCGTGTAACACGGCAATGCAATCCGTATCTGAAATCAAGCTCCTGCTGATGAAATACAGGCTTTTCATCGGGCAAAGCATATATCTTTCCGTTGACCTTGACATATGTATATATGGGATTTGGAGCGTTTACCGACTCACGCCACGAATTTCCCGCACGGTCATAAATACCTGCCATATTAACGGCGCACATCTGCTTTTTCGTGTACCCCTCAAGAGTTCCGCGTATGCCGAAATAGCCGTTTCCGATAAGAAAACGATTACCGTTCCACGCAATATTGTCCTTATTAAATTCTGTTTCCATTAAGATAAAGTCCATAATTATCTCCCAAATACTTCGATTATTCTATTTAAACTTCCAATAGACGATACTGAAATATCAGCCTTTTTATTATGCTCCGCTTCGCCTACCGCAACGGCATACATTCCTCCTGTTTTCGCCGCCTCAATTCCTGCATCAGAATCCTCTATTACAACACATTCTGATGGTTCTATACCTAACTTTTTAGCCGCTATAAGAAACACTTCGGGGTCAGGTTTTGATTTTTGAGTATCAAGTCCACAGCTTACCGCATCGAATTTATCTGCTAAATTCGTTTTTTTCAATATAACAGGAGTGTTCTTACTTGCAGAACCGACAGCGGTTTTAATTTGGTTATTTCTAAGATATGTAATAAAGTCAAAAACTCCGTCAAGCACTGCTGATTTATCAAGGCTTTCAAGCGATTTTACATACATATCATTTTTCTTTTCCGCAAGAGCAAGCTTCTCCTCATCACTGAATTTTCTTTCTGTTTTTTCAAGAACAACCTCCAGCGACGCCATGCGGCTTACTCCGCGCTGACGTGCGTTATCCGCTTTTGTAAAGCCTGTTATTCCGAGTTCTTCCGCTAACCGTTTCCATGCCGAAAAATGCAGCTCGTCCGTTGTTACCAAAACTCCGTCAAGGTCAAATATTACCGCTTTTATCATACTTATTCTCCTTGTTAATACACATAATTTCACAAAAAACAATTTTACTTTTATTAAAATAATTTTTTCTGAAATTATCGGAATATCGGGCGGGATATTATCCCGCCCAAAACTCTCAATTAAATAATGTTTACAAATATTCCTCCCAAAACAGTTCTGTTTTGGAATGACGCCATTCGCGGAATACTGCTGTAATACCAATCAGTTACGGGAACTCTGTCTGTGGTTTCATTTATAAAGCGATAAACCGAATCTATTACCTTGTTAGTATATTCTTTATCGTCAGTCATAACCGTAGTCCAGAAAAGCCAATCCATCTTGGTATAGTCCTCACGGCAGTCAAGCGGTATTCCATAAGCATTCATCTTTTCTTTATATAATTGGATTTCTTTTTCAAAGATTTCATCATCAAAAATATGAATATCGAGCAATTTATCCCATATGATATTATATTTAAGACTCCACGAATCCTCTCTATCAAAAGCAAGTCTTGATGCTTGTTTTCCTTTTGACTCAAGCTGCCACTTCTTAGCATACTCCTCTGCAATGTCAACATAGTTTTTATCAGAAAATATTTTCCCGTAAGCCGCTATACCTAAAATTGCCTTAATGCTTAAATTGCAGTTATGCGCCATATGACTTGCAAAATCATCGGTACAAAGCTGTTCACCGGGGTCATACCCGTATTTCACAAGATAGTCTGCCCACTGTTTGAGTATTTGCTTATTCTTATCAGCTACATCTCTGTTTCCGCCGTATTTTATAACAGCATACAGACTTATCAGCATATTTCCGCATTCTTCAACCGGCATTTGCATTGCTAATATATCGTCAGGGTTTGTTTTCTCATAACCGTACACCTGTCCGTTTGCAAGAGGATATTGACCTATATCGTGCGGCGCAAACTCATACTGCCATTTATCCGTCTGTGCAAAAAACAGGATAGGACGCAGCATAGCGTTTACAAGTTCAGGATTATATTTAAGAAACAGCGGTGCAGACGGATATGTTATATCAAGCGTTCCTATACATCCGTTACTATGGCATTCTTTAGAGAAGAACAACAACTCGCCATCAGTATTCTCCACAAGTTTATGGGCGGCAACTACTTGCCTGTATGTAAGAGATACTATCTTTTCATACTTATCACTTATATTTCGCGCTTCATCCATCAAAGAATTATCAAATTTTATACACATTTGTTTTACTGTATCATAATCTGATATTGCACTTTTTAGCATTTCTTCAAATCCTGAATAAAAGTGTTTATAATATCCGTCAAGTTGTTTACCGAAATACTCAATAGATTTTATATCATCATAAGCAAGTGTTATAACTCCGTGAAAATCATTTTTCATTATTCCGATGCAAGGATAGCTGTCAAATACGCTTAAACATTTTGTTTCATCAAGCTCCTCTGCGTAATTATTCTTTATGCTACACCTCTTTTTACCATTAAAGACTTTTGCATTTTTATCGGCAATATGTAGATAACCCCAATCAATACAAACGCTGTCGCCGCTTTTATGGAGTACATTCTGAGCAGTGTTTCCACACGAAAGCGATATATCAGTTCTTTTAAATTCAACCTCCGCTTCTCTGTCATCTATACAACATTCGGCAGATATATCAAAATAAAAAGATATGTCATGTTCAGCATTATCAAGCGTTTTAATATCATATTCTATATACGATACGGGTCTTGACATTACTTTCAGATTGTCTAACAGCATTGGACTTGTAAATACAAGCTGTACCTTTATAATGTCATTTTCAAAAACATATATCGTTCTTGTAGGTGTGACTTCAAGCGATTTTTGCGGTATTATAGGGTAATATCCGTAAGTTCGCCTGTCGCTGTCAGCTTCTAACTCACCCATCAGTATATACAGTTTATTATCTATAACCACTCCTGCGGTCATAGGATTTCTTCTTCCTGTCCAATGACTCGTTACTCCATCGTTCAATTTATCGCACATAGACCAAATACTGAAATACGGGTCTACTGTTACAAGCGGTACTGCCGAGGGTCTAAACGCCTTATTTTTATCATTTTTATTATCAATCATTCTATTACTCCTCGTATAATCAAAATTGTGCTTAAATGATTTTTCAATTAAGCTGTTATTAGCCTTTTATACCGCTCATATCAACGCCGCCGTTAATCTGCCGCGAAAAAATGATATAAACAATAATAGGCGGAATAGCTGCGAGCATTAAGAGCAACATAAGCTCATTGTTTTTTAATACTGTTGTACCTGTCGTCAATTCATACAACAAAACAGAAATTGTGCGATTTCCTTTATCCAGCACAAGGTAGGGCCAAAGGAAATTACCCCAAGAGCCGATTATGCTGAATATTGCAACAACCGCAACTATCGGCTTGCTTAATGGCAGTATAATTCGGAAAAACGCTGACAGTTCAGAACAGCCGTCTAATCTTGCCGCTTCAATGTATGACATTGAAATTCCGTTAAAGAAATTTCTGAACAGAAAAATATTAAACGCGTTAGTTCCTGCCATCATCCAGAGAGGCAAATATCCTCCAAGCAGATTAACATGCAGAATTGGAACATCTGCAAAGCTCATATACAACGGAACCATACTTATTCCCGGCAACATCATAGACCAAAATATAAGTGTTTCCAACACAACTGAGCCTTTCGGCTTTACTCTTGATAAGACATATCCGGCTATACCGTTTAAGAATATATCAAAAGCCAAGCAGCCTATAATCAGATAAAATGTATTAAAGATATATTTACCGAAATTAACCTTTGAAATTATCTCTGGTATTTTAGATAAATCAATCTTTTTCGGAAAGAATGTCGGTGGTATTGCATACATTTCTTTCGTTTCTTTAAAACCCGAAAGAGCCACCCATATAACAGGAACAAGACATACAAGGGCTATTATAATCATTATAGCGTACATAATACCGTATAATAGTTTATATTTTGCCGTCTTTAAATCGGAGGAATTTAACAAGCCGTATTCTCTCTGAGATTTTTTACTCTTTATTCTCATTGTCATTTCCTCCTTTAATCACTGTATTTTTTGTCTAATTTAAAATACACAACTGTTAATCCAATTAAAATTACAAACATAATAACTCCGACTGCAAGCGAGCGGTCTGTTTGACCAAATTTAAACGCATAGTTATACATCTGCAAACCCAAGCTCATAGATGCGCCGTTAGGACCGCCGCCTGTCATTGTCATAGGCTGCTCTGTAATTTGGAATACAGATATTATTTGCCTTATAGCCATTAAAAGCACTATGCCACGCATATGAGGGAACAGGACATAGCGTATTCTGCCCCAAAATCCTGCTCCATCAATTCTTGCAGCTTCATATAGCTCACGGTTTATGCCTTGGAGCGATGCCAAGTACATAATCATTGTACTTCCAAAGCCGCTCCATGACATAGTTATAATAATGAGTAAAATTACAATATTCTTATTTGCAAGCCACTTTGCCGGTTCCTGTCCCAAATAATATAGTAGCATATTCAATAAACCGCCATCGCCTTCAAGATATATCATCTTCCAAATCAGATATACCGCCATTGCGGGGATAACACATGGAAGATAACTCAGTGTCTTAAAAATTGTCCGTCCGACCCAAAGCTCGTTTACAATTACCGCACATATAAACGGAAGCGGAAGCCCTACAATCAACGACCAAAACACATATAACAAAGTGTTTTTGAGCGTCTGCATAAAATTTGTATCTGTCAACACGTCTTTAAAGTTTTTAAGACCCACAAATTCAACAGGAGTGAAGCCTTTGAGCGAATAAAACGAATACTTCATTCCGATATATATAGGACGCCACACTATAAACAAAAACAGCAGTATAGTAGGAATAACTAAAATCCAGCCGGAAATATCCTTGCCGCCCAATGATAGCCGCCGTTTTTGCAGGCTATATTTTTTTCTCTGTTTCATTCCTGCACTTCCTTTCAATTTCTGTTAATCCATTTTATCTAAGTGATTAACCTGAAAATCATTATTAGCTGTTTTTACAAGCTCATCTATATTTGCATTTTCATTAGTAAACACTTCCTGAATCAGCTTATCCAAAATCGCATACAACTCCTGACAACATACAGGTTCTTCAGGCTTAATCGTTACGTCCTCCATATTGAGATAATTCTCATAATTTTCAGCCTTAACATTTGTGTATTGCGCGCGTAGCTTTATATCCTCCTCATATCTATCGCCCGTTTTCCATATTGTCATAGGCTGTTTAGGCAATATGATATAATTTTTGCTTCTGTCATTCTCATATGATTTGCCCTGACGCTCTTTTTCTTCCTCTGTAATTGTAGGGGTTTCCTTTCCTCTGAACTTCATCCATTTTAATGCCGCTTCTACCTGAGCATCTGTTGCTTCGGGTGAAAATACAACTATACCGCCGCCCATCTGTGCAAATCTTCCGCTCGGTCCTGCCGGTATACGGTCTGCATATATTGC
>CAJFVT010000227.1 GCA_904420525.1 uncultured Clostridia bacterium
ACAGATAACATCTCATTACTGCGTGATTTTGACGAGGTTACCGACAAATACTTAAAAGTGTCGGTTGATGTAAAGTCAAGCGACACGAAGCTTGCGGTACCAATAAGCATAAACGATTATAATATATTTGTAATGTTCGACCATGCGAAAATCAAGGCAAATGATACAGAGATAATGACGTATGAGGCAAACAAATGGTACAATATCACAGCGTATTTTGATATTGCTGCAAAGACATATGACGTTGTTATAACAGATGAAAACGGACAGAAAACAGTATTGAAAAATGCAACAACAAGTCAGACCAAAATTGCAAATGTAAAAATGCAGTGCTGGGCAAAGAGAGATGCAACAGCTTCATTTGACAATTTGTATGTTGAGAAATTGGATGAAAAGCCTGTAATTGAAGACACTCCCACACCAACATCAAAATTGATTGAAGATGATTTTGAAGCGTACAATACAGTTAATGATATGAGTTCATATGGTTGGGGAGAAAATGATTCAAAGGCTAAAGCTGAAATAACAACAGAAAACAATAATAAAGTATTTGCGCTGAAATTAGATGAAAATACGGACAGCATATGGTCTTACAGAGGAATGAACAAGGTCAGTGATAAGTGCCTGAAAGTGTCGGTTGATGTAAAATCAAGCGACGCAGGACTTACTGTTCCGTTAGGAGTAACAACTGTGGGCGGCGATTTGCGCTATGTTATGATGAACGGCGGAAATATTGAAGTTGAAAACGGTCCGCAGATAATGGCATATGAAGCGGGTAAATGGTATAACATTACCGCATACTTTGATTTTACAACAAAGACTTATGATATTGTTGTTACAGATGAAAATGACAAAATACATGTTTCTAAGGATATTGCATTTAACTTGTCGGGAATAGATACGTTAAGATTACAGTGCTGGTCAAAGAAAAATGCCACAGCATATTTTGATAATTTATTAGTAGAACAGCTTGATAAAAAGCCCGTTATAGATGACGGTCCGGATATTCCCGATGGTATTGATATAACAGATGATTTTGAAAGTTACAATACTGTTAGCGATATGGGTGTATATGGAATTACAGGTAAGGAGTTAAGCAGTGTTGTAAAAGAAGATGAAAATACATTCTTCCGTCTTGGTTTAAACAGTGAAACAGACAGTATATGGGCAGACAGAAGCTTTGTAAAGGTTGACGAGGGCATTTTAAATGTTAAGACGAGTTTTAAATCATCAGACCCGACATTGTCAGTGCCGCTTAGTGTATGGAGTTCAAATGATAAATCTTTCTTCTATATTTTAGTTACTGAGGGTAAGATTTATGCCGGCGACCGTGCAGAACAGCTTGCTCCTCTTAAAGTGAATACATGGTATGACGTTGACGCGGTATTTAATTTAAATACCAAAACATATACGGTAAGCCTTTCAGACGGAACAGATACTATAAAAAGCGGTAATCTCATATTCGGAAATACAGAAATGAGCGATATTAACTTTGTGAGAATGCAATGCTGGAGCAAGGTAAATGCAAATGCTGATTTTGACAATTTGAGTATTAAATCATCTATGGCTGTACCTGAAATTACTGAAAACAGTGTTACATTCTATAACGCAAACGGCGACGCAGCGAATGAACTGACAAATGTTTCTACGGGAACATCTAAGATTGTAATTGATTTTAAGACATATATGGATGCAGACAGTCTTGACGGCATTAAGCTGATAAATAAAAAGACAAATACAGAGGTAGCTGTTACCGCTCAGAAGACGCAGAAAACATATGAAATGGTACTTGATAAGCTATTGGAGGGTAACACAGCATATGCGCTTATTATTCCGGGAACTGTTAAAAACCGTAATGACATCGCTCTCGGCGAAGATAAGACAGTAACATTTGTTACTGAGAGCAGTGCAGGAGGTTTATCTGTTAAAATAGCGAATATATCAAACGGCGAACAAGAAGTATCGACCCTGACTGATTTGATAGCGGCAGGCGCGGCAACAACGATTAGCCTGAATTATCAAAATGGTACAGAACCGCAAAATGATACAAATATATGCGTAATAACAAGCTATTATAGCGGTGAAAGACTTGTTAAAACAAGTGTTATGAATAAAACAGTAAGCAAAGATATAGTAAATACCGTCCTTAAATATGATATGCCTATTGAAAGCAAAGACGGAGTGGATTGCATAAAGGTATTTGTTTGGGATACGGTAAACAATATGAAGCCATATTGCAAGAACGCTGTTTTTAAGTAATTAAACTATGCAGTCCCGCAGTTTTCCTGTGGGGCTGCGTATAACAGAAATGGTAGGGGTTGATATGAAATTTTTTAAACGATGCTTTTTGGGAATTTGCATTATTGCACTGCTTTTGCAAACGGTAGTATCGGCATTTAATGTAGAAAAGGTTATCGGAATTGATATTAACAGTGAAACATTCTGCAATGCTTTTATAAGGTCAGCGGATAAAGTTTTTTACTCGGATATATATAATAAGACATTAAAAAGCAAGACTTTAGAACTTGAGGAAAAGGTTACAGACCATACGGGAGCAATAGTGTGGTCGGACAATAAAGCAATTACAATCAATGCAAAATCAAGAATATTAGAAGCGGTTGTGCCGGAAGTTAATAACAATGGACTATATACATTGGAAATGACACTGAAACAAAACGGCACTGTATGCGATGTGTTTAACGGTGAATTTACCGTAACAGAAGGTAAACGGACAACAGATGACGTCGGAGTATGCACACATTTACATCTTTACGGAGATAAAGAAATTGTCAGCTTACTAAAAAATCTTGGTTTTTCCATGATTCGAGATGAAGCTATGTGGGATTTTGTTGAAAATTCAAGAGGGCAATATAAAATCCCTGACAGAGTTCAAAGTTATGTAGAATATGCCAATCAGAAAAATCTTGATATTTTAATGCCGCTTACATACGGAAATCATTTGTATATGTCAAACACAAGTCAGATGCCATACACTGATGAACAAATAAATGCTTATGTAAATTACTGCAAATTTGTAGTTTCGCATTTTAGAGATGAAGTAAAATATTTTGAGATTTGGAATGAACCTAATATTACTGCGTTTAATCCCGAAAACCGAACAGCGGCAGATTATACGAAATTACTAAAAGCTGCTTATGAGGGAATAAAATCTGTCAATCCTAATGCCGTTGTCATAGGCGGAGTATGTGCTACTCCCGATAATGTTCACGAATATTATGAGAGCTTGAATAGCGTAGGAGCATATAACTACATGGATGCAATAAGCATACACCCGTATTCGTGCTTCGGAACAAATCCGATAGGTGAAGGAAACAGAGAGTTTGAATGGGTTGTTAATATGCTTGAGAAGTATAATAAACCTATTTGGGTATCAGAGGTCGGATATTACAGTCAGCCTAAATTCAGCGAGGAAGAACAGGCGGCATACGAAGCAAGGACAGCGGTATTATATAAAGCTAACGGTAAAATAGACAAGTTGTTTTTCTATGACTTGCAAGACGATGGTAATGATGCGTCAAATGCAGAGCATAATTTTGGTATGATTACCTCCGATTTAAGAGCAAAACCGAATTTTGCTTCGGTTGCGGCAGCAGTTCATTTCACAGGTAATGCTGAAATTAAAGAAACAAAGCAGGCAAATGAATACAGCTTGTTTAAATTCCGAAATGATACCGAAAATGAAGATATTTATGCCTTATGGACAAAGGGCGGAAGAAGCATAAATGCAAACATAACATATGGTAATGCGTTTGAGGCTGAATTATCAGGAAATAATCTGAATATAACATTGCCTCAAACAGATAAAAAACTATATTATGCGGATTGTTTCGGAAAAGAAACTCAAGTGCAGAACGGATATAATTTTACACTTGATTATAAGCCGGCATATATTATTTGCCGATAAGCCAATCAAAACAGAGAGGAGATTTTTAATGAGAAAGTATAGATTTACAGCCTGTTTAATAGCCGCTTTGCTTTCAACGAGTACGGTTTTTGCTGATTTTAATTACAGTGCGGATTACAGCAATGAACGGGTTGTAATAAATGGTGTAACAAACACTGAAACAGAAGAGATTTCTGTTCAGGTCTACAAACCCAATGCTGGAAATATATCTGACAGCGGTAATTCTATACTGTTTAATGACCAATGCACATCTGACGGAGGAAAATATGAAATTCCTTTTCGGTATGACGGAGCTGAAAACGGCATATATGAAATCAATGTGCGCGAGTCAGGAACAGATAAAATATATACTAAGAAAATCAAACTTGTTCCCAAGCAGGAATATATAACGGCTGTTTCAGAGCTTAACAAGGCGTCGCAGTCCTCAGAACAGGATTTTGTAAATGCTTTTAATACCTACGGAAATGTATTTGACATTGATGAGGAATTAAAAAAGGGTAAGTCTTTTCAGGATTCAGTAAAGAAACTTGCCGCCGGAATTAAAAACAGTCAGCTAACTGTTGAAAATAATCAGCTAAACGATAAAATAGTGAACACATATGTTATATTAAATGCTGTTAAACAGTCAGAAATAAAAAATGTAATCGGATATTTGGATTACTTGCAGCAAAATGACGATTTTATTGCCGATTTATCGAAGATATGCACATCGGATGTAAAAGCTGAATATTTAACATCAAAATTGAAAAATATTGCAGGTTTTGGTGTAGACGGTGCTGATAAATCATTACGCGAAGCATTGATTTTGACGGCGGCGCGCCATAGTAATGTCGGCGCGTTAAAGGCTGTGGTGGAAAAATACGGTGCAGATGTAGGCATGCAGCTATCATCAATAAAATCTTACGCATACAGTTCCGTCAGCGGAAAAGACTATGGCAGCGCGGCAGACCTTAACACAGCATTGAAGAATGCAGAAAGTCCTTCCGAGAGTTCAGGAGGCTCAGGCGGAGGCGGCGGTTCAGGCAGTTCGGGAAATAAATCGAATAGTACAGGCAGTACAGGTGTAACATTCCCCGGAACAGGTAAAGCAGAAGTTCCTGAAATTAACGCAAGATTTATAGACCTTAACACTGTTGAATGGGCATATGAAGCAATTATGGCTCTTGCAGACAATGGCATTGTAAACGGAAAAACGGATAACGAGTTTTATCCTAACGATAAAGTAACACGCGAGGAATTTGCAAAGTTGCTTGTTTGTATGGCAAGGCTTGAAAATAGTTCGTATTCAAATGACCATTTTGCAGATGTAGGCGCAGATGCGTGGTATTCAAGATATGTCAATATTGCGTATGAACATGGTATATGTAACGGAATAGGCGGCGGTTATTTCGGTGTAGGAAAGGAAATCACACGTCAGGATATGTCTGTGATGGTACATAATCTTTTGAAATCAAATCATGAGGCCATGAATCCGCTGCACACAGAATTTGCTGATGATGAAGATATTTCTGACTATGCAAAGCCTGCGGTGTCATCTCTTTCAGCAATGGGAGTCATAAACGGCGTAGGTGATAATATGTTTGCGCCAAAGGATAACGCAACACGCGCACAGGCTGCCGTAATCATTTATGCAGCTTATAAAAGAATGAATGGGGTGATTTCGCAGTGAAGAAAATAATCAGTATAATGTTAAGCGTATTGTTTATTATTAGCAGTACAAATATAGTATTTGCTGAAAATGAACGATACTCCGAGGAGAAAATACAGGAATCGTTAGATATTTTGAAAATATTAGATGTTATATCCGATGATTATACAAAAGATACTGCTGCAAATCAGGAAGTAACAAGAGCAGAGTTCTCATATTATGCGGTTAGGTTAATTAAATTGCAGGACTATAATCACAGTACATATTTTTATGACGTACCCGATAGCCATTGGGCATTTGAAAGCATAAACGCGTTAGCTTCGACGGGAGTTGTAAGCGGATACGGCAACCATCTGTTTATGCCCGACCAAAAAATAAGCAGTACGGAAGCGACAACGATATTATTAAGGCTGTTTGGATATAGCAGCGAATATTTCGGAGCAAATAGATTTAATTCACTTGCGTCAGAATTAGATTTGCTAAAAGGCTTTAAAGGTTCGTCTGTCCTGACTTTTGAGGATATGCTGATACTGCTTCGCAATGCGCTGGAGTGTAATTTATGTGAAACGAAGCTGGGTATAAATAAATCGTATTACATAGGCGATGAAACAGTGTTATCAAAATATTATGACAGCTATTTTGAAAAAGGTATTTTAAGCGGCGCATCACAAATCAGTATTTATGGTGAGCCTATAAATGATAATACTGCTATAATAGACGGGGTTGAATATATTAACAATTCAGAAAACCTTGTAGATTATCTCGGTGAGGACATCTCCTTTATATATCGTGAAAATGAGCGTGAAGATACACGCGAGATTTTATGGTTTCAATCTCGAAATAAGAGCAATGATACTATAACCTTGGGACTCAAGGATGATAAAGAATACGATGCTTCAAATAATATTTTGAAATATGCTTTGGAGAGTGAAAGTCGTACACGCACGGCAAGACTTGCATCAAATATTACAATTCTTTATAACGGAGATGTTTATGACGATATTAACAAGGCTTTAAATGCTGAAAATTACACTGTTAAACTGCTGAAAACAAACAACAGTAACGCGTACAATTTAGCTATCGTTGAGGAATATTTTAATGTGATTGTAAGTGGTGTAAATTCAGATGATGAATGTATATATAACAGCATAAACGGCGAAAAAGTTTCATTAAGCGATAATGATTATGATAAGGTAACCATAATAGACGAAGGCGGTAATCCCACAGAGTTTTCGTCAATCGCAGCAGACGATTGTGTAAGTGTTTATCGCTCGGCAAGCAACAGATTTATAAGAGCTGTTGTAAGCAAGCAAAAAATTACAGGTACTATTTCGTCAATGAGCAACAGTGATAACAGAAACACTATAACCATAGACGGTCAGGAATATGAAACATATACCAATAATATAGATTTATTCTCCGTGAAAACAGGTGAAACCATAACGCTGTTTTTGGATATAAACGGATATATAGCTAAAATCAAAAAGTCTACGGCTTCAATTAACGCAGCATTTTTACTCAATTCTTGGGTTGATGATGCCGGAGATAAAGCGTGGGCAAGACTTTTTACATCAACAGGAGAAACGGTAGATTATGAAGCAATCAATAAATTGCGTATAAACGGTAACCGTGTAAACGGAGCGCAGGATATGGTTAATCTGCTGTCAAATAAGCAGTTGGTGTTATATAAGCTAAATAATGATAATCAACTGACACAGATTGACACTGTAACAGCTAACGGAAATCTGAAACAGCTTACATCATTTTCAGAGGGCGCGTTTAAATGGGGCAGCGGACGAGTAAATAATAAAACGATTTTAAGCAAAGATACTATTGTCTTTTCTATTCCTAACGATTTGACAAATGCAAAGGAAGAAGATTTTGCTATCAAGCGTTTTTCGGATTTTGTAACAGACCAAAATTATAATACAGCGTCATATACTGCATCTGATACGGACGGGGCGGCGGAAATTCTTGTGGTCAAAGGTAAAGAATGGGGTACTCCCGATTATAATTCAGCAATGATTTTGGTAGATGATGTGAATGAGGCTGTGGATGACGATGAAGAACTTGTATATCAGATTTGCGGTAACAGAGGACAGTCACGCGTTGAAGTAATGACAGAAAGCAGAGATGTTTTGAAAAATGTCAAGGTTGAAAAAGGCGATTTAATTAACATTATCCTAAACGATAAAGGAACGGTAAAAAGCGTTGATGTGCTTTATGATGAAAATGAAACAGAACAGCTTACCGGAACAAATCTTTATGTTCAGACGCGGGTAATCACAGCTTATGTAAATGAGATGGAAGATAATGTTATGAAGATAGGCTATGATTCTCCTTTGAGTTATGACGAAAAGTGGAATTGTGAAGGCGTACCTGTACTGATTTATGATTCATCAAGAAGAAAAGACCCGATACAGGTTGGAACTACTGACGATTTAAGAAATCTTGAAGTAACCGCAGACTACTCAAAGATACTCATACAGTCATATTATGCAGAGCCTGTACAAATAATAATTTATAAATAAGGAGGATACAAAAATGAAAACAAAAAAACTAATAGCTTTAGCGCTGATGGGGGTTATGTCGTGCAGTGTGCTTGCAGGATGCTCACAGGGTAAGGTTGCCGAAAAGGACGGCAAGGTTTATGTGTATGACGGCACTTGGCCCGAAGAATCAGCGGTTGACGGCGTAAAGGACATGGAAGCATTCAGAGATGATTTCCAAGCAGAAAATCCCGATATTGTAATTGTGGACGACGCGGGTAATTATATCGATTCACAAACTTATGCCGCAAAAGCAAACGCAAAGCAGCTGCCGACCTTTAATTATATGATGTTTACAGATATTAAGGCAAATGCAAAGGCAGGATATTTGCGTGATATTACCGAGATTATGAAAAAGAATGGACTTGATACCGCATTGAACGACCAAATGCTTGATTTGGTAACATACGATGGTAAAATCTATGGTATTCCTGATAATGCTTATGCTC
>CAJFVT010000228.1 GCA_904420525.1 uncultured Clostridia bacterium
GGATCAGTTACCTGTGAAAGGTAACCGCGGTTGTTATAGCTGTATGACGTCACCGCTCCGCCGGACGGCTCCTCGCTGTAGGCTGAAAGCCCGGTTATCATCTTTGTTACACGGTTCGCTTTGTCATATTGGTACTGTGTTACGACATCTGTTTTGCCGTCATTAGCCATTACCGCTGTGCGGTTGCCCATTATGTCATACTTGTATTCCTCTGTCTGATACTTGTTGGCACTGCGCTTTACAGCAGTTTTTACAACATTGGAATTCTTATCGTAGTATGTTTTTGTTTCAGCTGAGTTTTTAGTATCGAATGGGGAGACCACCTTTACGGTACGTCCGAGCTTGTCATAGGTGGTATTGGTCGTGTTTCCCATGGGATCGGTCACGGATACCGCCTGACCGGCAAGGTCATATACCGTGCTTACGGAATTGCCGTCCGGATTGGTAAGCTTGGTCACCTGTCCGTCATAGCCGTATTCATATGAGGTCTCATTTTCCTTCGGATCGGTCTCCTTTATCACCCTGCCGAGATAGTCGTATTCATACAGGCTCGTCATAGCTGTATCACCGGAAACTATTTCCGACTTAATGAGATAGCCATAATTGTCTGTAGTATTGATCTGCTGTGCGGCTGATGAACCGTCCGCCGCCGTGGTCGTTACAGTAGTTGTTTTATCATTATAAGTATAGCTTTCGGTATACAGCAGTGTTCCGGGCAGGCTGTATACCTTCTTTTTTGTCAGACGGTCAAAGCAGTCATATTCATATTCCTCTTTTACTCCTGCTGACGCGCTCCGCCGGTTGGTTTTGGATTCTATCCTTCCGGCTGCATCGTAGCTGTATTCCTCTACCTTCTGGTATGTGGAATTTATCTTTTTATATGTCAGCATAGCCCTGCCGAGACCGTCCGTTTCATATTTTGTTTCAACTCCTGCCTCGTCCGTCACTATGGTGTACCGCCAAGATGCGTTATATTTTATCTGCCGCGTCCCTCCGTTTGCGGCAGTGTATTTGACAGGCCGGTTAAGTCCGTCATATTCTACGGTCGTTACCGTTCCGTACGGATCCTTCTGAGAAAGCGGCGAGCCGTAAAGATTATATCCGTATTCGAAGGTGACTGCGCCCTCATTTTCGCCGTCCGCGTTAGTTACATCCGGCACATTGTTTGACACGGTGAGGAGCTTTTGATCAGACAGGGAATAGGAGTTGTTCAGCTCTATCACCTCGTCATTCTCATCAAGCTTTCCGTCTGAGTTTGTATCGTTCGTCCACTGCTTTATTGAGGTGACATTTCCTTCGCTGTCATATTCGTATTTCTTTTGTGCCTTTATTATACCGTCCTGCTCCACTCTTTCGTATTCTATCGACTTATTATCCGCTGTAAGAGTGGTTGTTATCTTATAATCCACAGCATCTTTGTCACCGGTAAGATCGGTATATGTGACAGTGCTTGGCAGATCGGTTGATTTGTATTTTAATATACCATTTTCATTGGTATATTTCACCTGGTGATACTGATAGTCTATTTTATACCGTCCGTTTGAGACGGAGGTCAGCGGGGCTGCGACTCTTCCGCGGTAGGTATAATTCATTGTAAACCTTTTGCCGTTGCCGTTGGTATATACTTCAATGGGATTACCCTTATCATCGTATGTATATGACGTGGTTTCGGCATTTCTTGTCCAATTTAATTTTGTTTTTTTCGATTGTGTAAGCAGACCGTCTTCATTATAGTTGTCGGTTACGGTGCAGTCTGCCGAGCTGTTGTTGGCAGTTATGGTCATTGCGGTTTTAGTGTTTGCAAAGCTGTAATCCGTTTTATTTTCTGCTTCTCCGCTCTCTACATCATACGCCAGATCAACGGCGTATACTCCGCTTTTTGTCCGCGTGTCCTTATTGCATTTATATATGTATTTGTAACGGTACCGGCTCTCTGCTCCCGTAGGATATATTATCCGTTCTATATTGCCGTGTTTAAGGACCTGTGTCTCATATTGCTCCGCATCAGGCTCTGTTATGATATCATAGTTCGGATCATTCCCACCCAGAAAATAGCATATAGAATCAGCTTGCCGCGAATCATATTTTGTTTGCTCGCCTTCTTGATTTGTTACGGTAAACCGTTTTACTTCCTTCATATTCAGCGGACTGTCGTTATCCATCGCTGACGCAGGAAGTGTTTCGGTCGTATATGTTATCGCTTTTTCTTTATTTGCCGAAGGATCATAATATGATATTTTATGTCCGTTTGGGATATCGCTTATATTTATTTCTCTTCCGTACGTGTCAATGATCTTGGTCAGTACATTGCTGCTGTTGTATTCATATCTGATCATATTCCCATATCTGTCCACTATTGCGACCGGATATATGTTTTGTTCCACTCGCGGCGGCCTGCCATCGCTGTTAATTCCGCTGTTA
>CAJFVT010000229.1 GCA_904420525.1 uncultured Clostridia bacterium
ATATCTATCGTCCTTGATACATCCCCCTGCAGGGCCCCTATATCGCGGCTGTAGGAGCGCAGCTCCTCGCCGTGCTTTTTTGAGCTTATTAGCATCGCCGCGATATTCGCCGCAGCGGTGAGCAATCCTATAATCGCTATGTACGCGTCAAATACGAATATAAGCGTCAGATACACCGCCGCCTGCAGGATATATCCGGGTAAGGGCGAAAGCATACGGAAGATATCTATGCCCATGCGCATATTGGCGTTTTGCCTGTTCGCAAGGTCACCTTCGCTGCGCTGCGCAAAAAATTCTACCGGCAGACGCAGTATACGGCGTATAAAGCCGGAATTTATCATCAAATTCAGCCGCATACCGAGCCTGTACCGCGCACTTTCGCCCAATGCAGCTGATGCCGCGGCTATAAGCCCGGCGCAAAGCAGTGTTTGAAGCACTATCCTTAGATTTTGCAAATTACCGCCTATCAATATCCTGTCGATAAAAACGGAGTTAAGAAACAGCACTGCCATATTACCTATAAGAGCACACAACTCAAGCAGTGTAAAATATATCATGTACGGCAAAAAAGCCTTCGCGCAGCTGCGTATATGTCCCGCCGCTTTTTTCGCGCCGCTGTCTTTTTCAAACTTTTCCGTTGGAGTGAACTCCATAGCCACACCAGTGAACGAGCGAGAAAACTCGTCCAGCCCGACAGTTCTCATGCCGTAAGCCGGATCCGCTATCACAGCGCCCTTTTTATTAAAGCCGCAAAGCACAAGGAAGTGATCCATATTCCAATGTATTATGGCGGGAGTTTGCAGAGTCTTTGCGCCCTCGATGTCAGCGCGGAATGCTCTCGGCTTAAGCCCGTGGAACATAGCCGCATTGGCGATATTTTTCGCGTTTACTCCGTTACGTGATACTCCGCACTCGCGGCGCAGCTCTTCAAGCGTCACGGACTTGCCGTAATATCCGAGGATCATCGCAAGCGATGCCGCACCGCATTCAGTTGCCTCCATCTGTAATACGGGGCGTACTTTTTTTATCTTATCCATAACGCGCCCTCCTAAAACAGCCATTTATACGGCCGGCATTTCTCTACCACGATATCGGCGGTGCAGACCGTGCCCATTGCGACATCTATACTGCCGCTAGACGGGTTCGACCATTTCAGCCCGCTCTGCGCGGTCATATCCGGTATAAGGGTTATTTCTATCCGCACATAGCTCCCCGTATCGTCAAGCGGTCCCGCAAGCAGCTCACCGCTTGTTTCACGCACGCTTTGACCCGTGACAGGATACGGCGCTATTTCGGAAATATACGCCCGTATGTATCCGTATTCATCCCTCGGCGCAAAGTCCGGCATCACCTGAACATCCATACCGAGTGTTACAAAACCGCTGCTGTCCGAGGGGATAAACGCTGTAAGCGTTCTGTTGTTGCCGCTCTCGTCGTACGGTACAACGGAGGCTACCCGCGCCCCTTCTGCCACGTAAGAGTTTTCATCGGCTATATAAGTCACCGATCCGTCCACCGCGGAGCGTATCATGGAGCGTCTGTCATATTCATCGTACAGCTTCTGCAGTTCCGTGTCTGAAATACCGCTCTGCCGTCCTGCCTCTATCGCGGCTAAAATATCCTCCTGCGGGATGACCGCTAAAATATCTCCGGCTTTTACCGTGTCACCCTCCGAAACGGCGGCCTTTGACAGCGTCCCGCCATAGACAGTATATACGTCTCCGTTATTTTTGGCCGGCCATATCGCGCCGCTCACCGTCACTGTCTCGTATATCGTACCCCAAAAGAGCCAGAAAGCGAATGCCGCAGCACAAAGAGCAAGAAGCGCGGTAAACACAGCCGTTTTTATGCTCACTGCGCGGACAGCGCTTTTCATTCCCGAGCTTGACGAAAAATTTTCGACCGCCTCTTTTCTGAACAGCTCCATTACCTCACCTCATCCCTTAAAATATAGTCTTCGGCATATCCCTCCGCGTCAAAAACAGTGTATACCCTGTCCTTTTCCG
>CAJFVT010000230.1 GCA_904420525.1 uncultured Clostridia bacterium
ACAGGGGGCATAAAGCCCCCGCATAAAATACTATTAGATTATACTACCATTTTGGTGTTTACACAAAATTCGGGAAATTCCCTATACAAGCTTTGGATGCAGTCTGTTTTTTTATTTTCAATTTTCCAGTCCGTAAAAATCATCGAAAAAGCCGGGGTAGCTCACGTCTACACAGGCTGCGTTGTCGAGAGTCGATTCGCCTTCGGCAAGCTGCGCCAATATCGCAAGGCTCATAGCCATGCGGTGGTCGCCGTATGCGGCGAAATCGGCGCCGTGTATCGGTTTTCCGCCGTTTATGATCATGCCGTCCTCAGTCTCGGTTATATCGACCCCTGCCTTTTTGAACTCGTCAACAACGGCTCGTATGCGGTTCGTTTCTTTTACCTTAAGCTCCTGAGCGTCCTTTATAACGGTACTGCCCTCGGCAAATACAGCTGCTGCGGCTATCACGGGCAGCTCGTCTATCAGCCGGGGGATTATCGCTCCGCCTATTTCAGTACCGTGAAGCCGAGCTGTCCTGACAGTTATATCGGCCGCAGGCTCACCGCCCTCGGTACGCTCATTGAAGATCGTTATATCGGCGCCCATCGCCGTCATAGCATCGATAATGCCGGTCCTTGTCGGATTTATCCCTACATTTTTTATAGTGATCTCAGAATTTGGCATAATAGTTCCGAGCACCATAAAGAATGCCGCTGAGGATATGTCGCCCGGAACTGTTATGCTCTGAGCTCTGAGCGAATCTGTTTTCTTCACACGTATAGTCAGGCCATCTGTCTCTATACCGGCGCCCATTGCCTTCAGCATAAGCTCTGTATGGTCGCGGGATCTCTCTATTTCATTTATGACCGTTTCGCCGTCAGCATAAAGACCCGCAAGGATGAGAGCCGTCTTGACCTGGGCTGACGCGACTGTCATGCTGTATTCAATGCCATTCAGCTTTGTGCCATGGATAATGAGGGGGCAGTATTCGTTTTCTATATCCGCTCCCATGAGCGCGAGAGGCTTTGTGACTCTGCCCATCGGTCTTTTGCATATTGACTCATCGCCGGTTATAACAGTGTCGAACGGCTGCCCTGCCAGAATGCCGCAGAGCAGGCGTGTAGTTGTCCCGCTGTTGCCGGTGTAAAGTGTTTCTTTCGGGGGTCTGAGCCCATGCAGACCGCGGCCGTGGACTGTGACACAGTCTCCGTCCTCTTCTATTTTTATGCCCATTTTGCGGAAACAGTCGATCGTTGACAGACAGTCAGCACCGCGCAGAAATCCGCGTATGCGGGTCGTTCCGTCTGCGAGGGCGCCCAGCATTACAGCTCTGTGAGAGATGGATTTATCACCCGGAACAGCTATTTCGCCGTTTACCTTTTTCATTTTATGTATGATCATCGGAAGCTTCCTTTCAAAAATTAATATAAAAATCAGTATATTAAAATTATAGCACAAATAATTATATATTACAAGCAAAAGTTGAATGAGTGGTGATCATGTGAAGAATACATTTATTGTCGGCGCGGCTGTGCTTATGGCGGCGAATGCGGTCTCAAAAATACTGGGCGCGGTATTTAAGATACCTCTTACCTATATCGTGCACGAGGAAGGCATGGCGGTGTATAACACATCATTTTCCGTCTATGTAATGTTTCTGTCCTTTATAATATCAGGGATGCCGTTTGCCGTGCAGAAGCTTACGGCGGTGGCATACGCAAAAAATGACGCGCCGAGGGCAAAGCGGACCGTAGTGCTTGCGAGCGTCATGCTTGCCGCAGCGGGAACTGTCGGGTCTCTTATATTGTGGTTCGGAGCGGAGTTTTTCGCGCTTGCGATGAAAGAGGAGCGCGCTGTCTGGGCAATAAGGGCGCTTGCGCCGTCGGTCCTGTTCGTAGCCCTTGGAACGGCTGTAAAGAGCGGATTTCAGGGCAAGTCTGATATGATCCCGACTGCGGTCTCACAGGTCATAGAGGCGGTGGTAAAGCTCGCCGCCGGTTATGCCTTTGCCGTGTGGCTGACAGGGTTAGGAACACAGTATGCCGCGGCAGGCGCGGCGGCAGGAGTTACTGCCGGCGAGCTTATAGCAACTGCGATACTGGTTATCTGGTATTCGATATCGTTCCGCGGCGGTAAAAGGTGCGCGGCGGGGAAGCGTGAGATATCAGGCGAGCTTATGTCCATAGCAATGCCCATGCTGTTTATGTCTGTGATAGGCTCGTTCTTGTCCGTGTGTGACACCTCTTTGCTCAGGATGAGCTTGCTGCGCGCAGGAATGAACGCGGAAGAGGCAAGATTTGTTTACGGCTCATATACGGGCTATGCCTTGACAGTTCTTAATCTTCCGTCAGGATTGCTTGCGACTCTTGGCATTAGCATAATACCTATCACGGCCGGGGCGGCGGAGCGCGGTGACATGAACAGGATAAGGAGCGTGACGGCAAGGGGACTCTCGATTTCCGCGGCGGCAGGTATGCTTTTTACGGTGCTGATTTACAGCTTCAGCAGCGAGGCGTTGTATATACTTTTCAAAAATACATATTCTGCGGATATGCTCAGGCTTGCTGCGCCGTCTGTGCTTTTTATATGTATAATGCAGCTTACAGGCTCAGTTCTGCAGTCAATGGGCCATATAGGGAGGGCGTTCACCGCATCGGCAGC
>CAJFVT010000231.1 GCA_904420525.1 uncultured Clostridia bacterium
ACATACGATATACGGACGGCAAACGGAGGATCTGAAATTCGAATCGGATGTATCGGGAGACCCGTATGTTCTCACATACAAAGACGGGAAAAAAGACATATTTGATGACAAAGGCCGATTGATAAGGACGGAAGATCGATGTGGGAATAAAATACAATACTTTTACACGAATGATATGCTGTCAAAGGTGATCGACTCGGCAGGGAGGATAATAACGATAGACCGACCCAATGAGAACAGTGTAACGGTAAGCGTGGACGGAGAGATACAGTGCGCATATGATCTTGCAGACAGACCGGGGAGTGAAGGATTCAGAAAGCTTTTGAACAGAAAAGCGGCAATGGGAAATACCAGAGTATTCGGATATACAGAAATAGAAACCACAGTCCGCTGCCCGGCGACATATCTGCCGGACACGACGTCGGTGCTTGCATTGTCAATGATAGTTTATATGGGCGACAGCAATTCCATGTCGGAATATGAATATGGAGTCGGGAAACGTTTAGTACATAATGAGGCGCTGAGCATCGGTGAAATGACGTATCCGAGGGTTGAGAGACGATATGAGCGCAGCGCTGTAAACAGCGGCATTACAGTAAATGAGACGACGTACGAATACGAAGGAATGGTAAATCACGAAAACGACGGAATATGTCACAAGCTCACAGAAACAGTAACTCAGACCGGAGTAAAAACAGAATACTTATCTGGGTACAGAGGCCTGTTAAAAACAGAGAAGCGTACAAATCCGGACGGAACAACAGTTGAGACGGAGTATGAATATAACGATGATAATCTGCTGACATCGTATGAGCAGAAGATAACAAAGGACGGATTGAGCCGTACAGTAAGCGAAAGCTATACATATGATCCGAAGGGTAACATAACGAGCCATACTGATGTACTGGGAAACACCGAAAGATATGAATATGACGATGCTACAAACGTACTGACAAAGAAGATAGAACCGATTTATCAGGCGGGATATCCGACAGAGAGATATCTGGAAAACACACTTGATGAAAAAGGAAACATCACGTCATCAACGATAGCTGTAATGTATCAGGATAACATACTGCAGACGGTAAACAGCACATATGATCCGTATGGGAATGTAACAAGCCGTCAAAGTATACCGGAATACACAGCAACGGAATATTATGAATATACACCTGATCATGCGAATGTGAAAATATATAAGCAAGATGATAAGGTGGTCGGAGAATATACATATGATAAGTACGGACGCAGGCTCACGGAAAAAGACAGCCATGGCAGGATAACGCGATATGAATACAATATCAAAAATGAAGTAGTAGATATCACATATCCGGACAATACATTTGTAACCGATTGGAAGTATGAAGATATAAGCTATATTACACCGTATAGTATAAGGATAAAAGAAAACGGACCGGTGGAAAAGATCGGGTATGATGACTTCGGAAGGCTGACGGAAATATATGATATGCCCGTAACAGAAGAAGAGCTGGGATATAACAACATATATCATTATTCCGATGCGAAAGAAAACGATATTTTGTATTACACGGTTATGCAGCTGGAAGAATGGGAGCAAAGGAAAAGCCTGAGCTATGATTCTATCGGCAGAGTAACGGCAGTTGAGGACGCAAAAGGTATAACCGAATATGAATATGATTACTTCGACAGAGTAACGAAGATAATAAATCCGGATAAGTCGGAGATAAAAATAGAATATGATGATATAGCGGTATCGCGCACGACAACAGATGAAGAGGGACATAAGACGGTGGAGTATTTCGATAACGCGGGACAGATGACAAGCCGCCGGATATTCCCAGACGGAGAAACACCGGTAACGGAGAACATTAAATATGATCCTGACGGCAACGTAACGGAAATGACGGATTATAACGGTAACCGTACTATGTATGAGTATGATGCGCTCGGACGGCAGACGGCGGAAATAAACGCACTGGGAGAAAAGAACACGGTACGGTATGCGGAAGACTTATCCTATACGACAGAGTATTATGCGGATGGAGAGGTACGCCGGAGCAGCTATTATGATAAGTATGGGCAGCTTACATCTGTTGTTGACGATAATTTCAATGTTGAAAGCTATGAGTATGACAGTGTAGGAAATATTATCTCATCAAAGGACAGAGAGGGAAAAATAACAGAGTATGAATACAACAGCAGGGATATGCTTATAAGTGAAAAAGGAGAGGACTACGAAAACAAGTTTACGTATGATAAAGCGGGGCAGATAAAAACAAAGGAAAAAGAAACACTTGAAGGATCAAATAAAATATGGTATAATTATAGTATGAACGGACTGACGCTTTCGGAAGAAACGGAAAAATTCCAATCGAGTAAAAAAACGGTATTTAACACTGAATATGATGAAACAAATCAGCCTGTGGGATATGAATTCAAGGATCAACAGAATTCAAGTATTGAGGAAAGAATGGATTATGTCAGAAACGACCGAAATCTTGTAACACAGCTGGAACAGACCTCGTCTGACGCGGGGGAAAAGAGCGCAGGATATACATATTATAAAAACGGACTTATAAAGACGGAGACTTTACCGAATGGAAACACCGGCTATCATTATTATGACGGAGCGAACCGGCTGGTAACAACGGAGCAGAAAGACGGCAGCGGAACGCTTATCAGACAATACCGGTACAGCTATGACAATAACGGCAACAAAACGCAGATAACAGAAACGGAAAAGGACGGAACAGAGAAAGTAACACAGTACAGTTATGACGCACTGAACCGGCTGAAAAAGGAAACAAACGGAGACAGCGGAACAACAACGGAATATTTCTTTGATGAGCGCAATAATATTGTGCAGAAAAGCGTCAGCGGAGCCGAAAGCTATACGGAAAAATTTGTCTATACATCGCAGAGTGCAGACAAAGGAAGATCGGAGCGTGTTATAGAAAAACGCAGTCTGAGCGGAAGTACAGTAACAGAGCGGACATATTATTATCTTACGCCTAACGGCAATACAGAACGGAAAATAGTGATAGGACAGGGAAGAGAAGAGCCGAAGGAGATCACAATATACAGCTATAATGCTGAAAACATGCTGACAGCGGCGCAGGTTACAGACTGTGAAAGCGGAAACAAGACGGAAGCAAAATATTACTACG
>CAJFVT010000232.1 GCA_904420525.1 uncultured Clostridia bacterium
CCGTTTTCTCATTGTTCTTCCAGTCTGCGTTTAGCTCTGCAAGGTATGTGTCGATGACCTCATTGAACGCGTTGCTCACATCGTTCCACTCATAGCCTGTCTCATACGTTATGTTTGTCTGTATCGTAAGATACTCAGTCTCCGCGCCCTCGACAGTGACCTTATGTCCTATCGGCGCCATGCCTACTCCCTGCCCCTGCTTGTCGACTGGGTCTATCTGCTCCTGCACCGATGCGACAAGCGGCTCAGACGGCGACTCATGCTCCGAATTCGTGAACACTATCTTGACCGTTCCGCCTCCGTTCCATACGGGATACACCTTGCACCCGCCCACGTCCGGAAGATCTTCGACCATCTCCTTATACTGTGCAGTATTTCCGCCGAAGGCCTGATTATTGATGTCGTCAAAATACCGCTGCCGGAACGTTTCAATATCCTCAGCATTCTCGCCGTGTATCAGTATCTCCGTAAGCTCCGCAACGCCCAAGCCTTCGATATCGCCGTCCAGCGGCAGCAGACCTCCGATATATTCGTTTCCCGCCTCGCCCGTGTCCTCGCATATACAGCGGTAATAATAGTATGTAACGCCGCCCTCGGCTGCTGACTCGATAAACTCAGACACGGTATAATTGAGCGTGGTATTCAGCCCCGTGAACCTCTTACCGAGCTCTATCTCCTTATCGAACCTGCCTTTGAGCACCGCGGGCGTAGCCTCCTCAGGCGTCAAGCCGCGTTCAGCGGCGCGGCGTTTAAGAAAATAGTAGCCCGCGGTATCGGCGAAGCCCTCGTTCTCTACCTGCTGCAAGTCGACATACGCGTTCGCGAACTCCAGCGCCGCGGGCGCAAGGGTGTTGTATATGACCGAGCTTTCCCGCTTGTCATACTTATCATCGACCCGCGAAAGCAGTCTCGACAGCACAGCCGAATAGCTGTATTCCTCCAAAAAATTCATAGACTCACCTCCGTTTCTGCTGCTATCGTCGTGTCAAATACGGTCCTGACATCAAAGGAAACATGGTACACGCTGCCTTGAACATCAAATTTGAAATTCGACACCTCTTGTATACGGTCATCCTGATAGAGCGCCGCCATGATACGCGACTGGAGCTGAGGTATGATATACGTTTTGTTGGACTGATACAGGTCATACGTCTCTATGCCGTAATTCCATGTGTAGATAGGCTTCGTATACCGCTCAGTGGACAGGATCATATATACCGCCTGCCGTACCGACTCCGTTTCATCGATATTTCCGCTTATGATATTCTTTTCAAGATCTATCCTCCAGTCGAGCGACGGTTGTATCACGACCTGCGCCGTTTGCAGCACCTCAGGAGCATAAGATGTTTCCGGTATCATCACGTCACCCTCCCGATAATGTAATACTGCTGACCGCCGGTGTTTTTAAGCAGCCTGACCTTATCACCGGTCTTGAGCGAGTTGTCGTATGATACGGTATGCCTGCCGTCAGTTGTCTCCAGCGTGAACGCCCCGAACTGATCTCCGGCGATCAGCACTTGCTCCGGCAGCTCCAGATCGTTCGACAGCTTCACCCGGAGCGGCGAGACCGAGCTGACCACACCGACCGCAAAGTCTGACGGGCGTATCTTTTCATCGACGGTCTTTTTCACAAGCTCGCCGAGGACTCTTACAAGGTATGCTTCGTCTATCATATAAATCTATAGCCTCCTCCCGTCAAATTTACATCCATGGTATGTTTCCCGTGGCTGAACGTATGCTTCACACTGTCGCACACAAAATAATGACCCGTTTCCTGAGAATTTACAACTATATCTCCGAGGTCCATCGCGACATAAACAATGCTTCCACCGCGCACCATCACGTCGCCGAACACATTGTTTATCGACAGCGATCTCGTCGGCGCGGCATACTGCCGGAGATCGCGCTGCATCTGCGCCTCCGCGTCCGCTCTGAACGCGTCTATATTTTCATCATCTATCTTCTCACACAGCTCTAAAACACCGTAGTACGGGCGCTTCGAACTCTCGTCATAGCTGTATATCTCACGTATCCCGGTATCCTTGTTATCATAGTACCGTTTGATCCTCGTATATGTTTCCTCGTTGATCGACGACTCATAATCGAAATCCTCAGCATTGGTCTGATCGATCACGCAGTTCGATATGACGTCGGTACTCTTTTTGAGCATGAGCCGGCCGAAGTCGTCATAGAACGTGTACCATATCCCTGTTTTCCATGTGGTATAGCCGAGCGCGTATTGGATTATATCGAACAGCGACGCGTTGTCCTCGACTCTGAGCGGTATTTTCACCGCTGTATCGACAAGCTCTCCGACAACGAGCGAAAAGTCCTTAGCGATCATTTCGATCACCTCTTTCGCCGTCTTGTCGGAATATACCATAGTTGTCTTGTTCTGCAGATACCGCGTCTGATCATAGCACACACACTTGATATGCTGGTCCTTATCCCTCGTTTTCTTGAATACGAAGCCGTAAAAGACGGGCGCGCCCCGGTACTTGAATACCACCTGTGAGCCTTCCAGAAAGGATATGTTCTCGTCCTTTATAACAGTAAACGTCAGCTGCGCGGGCGAACCGCTGTAGGCTGTCTCCCATTCTATTCCCTCAAGAACGACCGGCTTGTATATCGTCCCGCTCCAGTCTATGATATACAGCTCGACGTCATCGGCGTTTACAGCTGTCCTGCCTTTGAATTGGTTTTGCCGCGCCTCCGCTTGCTGTCCGAAAGCGGCCATGACCCGCGAGCTCGTTATATCCATAGAACTCTGCCCGGTCGCGGACGCCCCGCCGCTCTCCTGTATCAGCCCCATATTCGACTGCGCCTCAGCGTCACTCGGTACGCCCGTGCCGAGATCGCTCGGATTTTTGCCCGTTATCCTCTGATAATAATATGTAACGCCGCTTACCCAGCTGTTGTTCAGTCCGTTCGGATCGTTTGCCGCCCCGACCGGGGCGTATTTCTTCTGTATCTTGCTCACCGTGTTGAGCCCTTGATATAGGTAGTTGAGCGACAGATTTCTTATCCCCGATTTTATGCTGTCCTCGTAGCTGTCAAAGGACGCAAGCGTTGAACCGCCGTTGGTCATATACCCGAACAGGTTCTTTTGACTGTTCGCCGCCTTGGAGGAGCCGTTCCCGGTCTCGTGCATGACTATTGCCGCGGCGAGCGCCGGATTGACCTGATACGCTATACCATACTTGACGAACAGCCTCCCAAGCCCCTTGAGCGCGCCGTCGAAAACGGCTTCTAACTTTTCAGGGGTGACGGTATCCTCCCACGTTTTCAGGTTACTGCCCGGCGCCACTGTAAAGCCTCCGCTGTTTGTACTTCCTCCGGGATAACGCAGAACGTAGTCCCATGACGACCTATAGTTCTTATATGCGCAAACGTATATCTCAGTCCCGGTCTGGTCGCCGCTCTGTCCGCCGGTAACACCGTTCAGCTCATTTATCGATGCCTGCACCATCTGCCCGTTGCCTATATACATAGCGGTATGATGCGCCGCATTCAGCAGCACATCGCCTTTTTGCATACCGGACCCGCTGTTGATATCTACCGAACCCGTAACATCCTTAAACCCTTTTGCCGTAAAACGGCTGTACATATCGCCCGTATACGTTGCCCCCGTGTCGACGCCGGCTTGCTTCCATGCGGTGATCACGAATGAAGAACAGTCATAGTCCGGCCCCCAGCGTGACCCCTGGTCATAGCCGTACTTTGGATCGTTTGCTATCGACAGCGCCCAATCCACTGCATTATCTATAACAGTAGCCATATCACACCTCCACAAGGCGTATGCTCATGCCCTCAGGCAGCGTGCTGATCAAAGCGCCGCCGTCCGGATCAACAAAAGTCCCGCTGTTCAGGTTCCATATCCGCGTCATCAGCTCACTGTCGCAGTATCCGAACTCGCGCAGCAGCAGGCTTGTAAGCGTGTCGCCCTCACGTGCCTGAACGATCCTGTTCACTTTTCTGTCCGTATCTCTGACAGTCGAATATGTAAGCCCGTCCTCGGACAATACGACCTTCTGCGTGCGGTAATGCACGTACTGCTTGAGGTTTATGTTCACGACAACGTCGCAGCCGTTCTCAGCGTCCTCAACGACCTCATAATCCTCAAGCGCCACGGTCTCATTCGTGCACCACGTGTTCCCGCCTTTACGGCTCGGCAGCTCGCGGTAAATATCTAACTGGAACGGGAGCCTGTCGTCCTTGAGCTTTTCAAACAGCTGCAGATATTGGAGCGGCGGTATTATATCGCTCACCGTCCCGTCCGCGTTCTCATACCCGCTCGTATAGCTCGCGAACGGGTATCTGACGTGCGGAAGATACACCTCAAAGGAAAACTCCTTGAGCCCTTTTTTCTTCAGAATGTTTATGTCCCCGTCGTTTATGAGAGTCACGGTCTCGTTGCGGGACGGTATCGAGATCGTGGAACCTCCGGGAGTAACAGGCAGACGCGTGCCCGCTATGAAAAATTGATACGCCATTCAAACTTCCCTCCGTTCAAAAAGTCATCTATCCTCACTTATTCTGAGACGGAAAAGAAGCAAGCAAATTGTTGCCCGGCACGGCGACGGCGTATGTGTATACTCCGAGCCGGGCCGGGTGATAAGATGCGCCGCTTATCTTCCGTCTCAGGCCATCGCCCCTTCCAGCTGCACTCCTATCTGCTCCGCTATACCGTTCGCCAGACGGCGCGTGAACCTCGAAATGTCAACTTCACTCGTAAATGAGTTATTGTTATCGACCTTGACCGTGACCGGAGCGTTTATCGTCTTGTAGCTGCTCGATCTGTTGGAAACGACCTGACGCATCGCCGCAAACTCCGAAGGTCTCCCCTGCGGCTCTTTCGGCCTGTCGGGCACGGGCATTACCCTTGTCACTACCTCGCCCATGTTCACCGTGGTACGCCGTATCTTATCGATCATGTTCAGCAGTCCGACATTAAAGCCCTCAAACGTCCACTGTCCCAGCTCGCGCATGACCTTAGACGGCGATCCGATGTCGAAGAAGTTCTTGATGCCGTTCGTTATCGTCTCTCCGACGCTGCGTATCTTATCGGCTACAGCGTTTATCTTGCTCGCGATACCGTCTATAAGCCCCTGGATGATCTCCTTGCCCTTGGCTATCATCTTATCTTTAAGACCGCCGAGGAAGTCAAGGATCTCCTCAAACTTGCCCTTTATTTTGTCGTAGACCTCTTTCACCTTATTGGTGACGGCGGAAACGATGCCCTTCCAAATATCAGCTATCCTGCTTTTGATGCTGTTCCATATACTGCTCGTTACCGATCTTATCGTATTCCAGATGGATGAAACGGCTGACAGCACCGCATTCACAGCCGTGCTTACTGCTGACGTGATATTGTTCCATATGCTCACGACCGTATTCCATATTGATGTGCATACTGTAGTTATCGCCGTCCATATGTTGTTCCAGATAGTAGTTACAGCTGTCCATATAGCCTGTAATATAGGTGTGATAAATGCGGATATGCTGCTCCAGATCGATGTTACAGTCGATGCAATAGAGCTGCATACCGTTGTTATAACCGTCCATACCCTATTCCAGACGGTAGTTACAGCAGCCCATATAGCCTGCAATGCCGATGTGATAAATGAAACGACACTGTTCCAAACACGCTGTATGGTCGCCCATATACCCTGCATTACAGCACCGATTATTGACGAGATGGCGCCGAATATCGCGCTTATGAGATTCCATATAGCTGTAACTACAGGCGAGATCACACCCCATACGGAGTTCCACGCCGATGATACGATCGATACGACACCGTTCCATAGACCTACAAAGAAATTCTTTACCGCTGTAAATATTGAAACGATTCCGTTCCATACCGTCTGCGCTCCTGATACAACGCCGTTCCAAACACTTTGCGCAATAGACACGACACCGTTCCACACGCCGGAAAACCAGCCGCCTACCGCCGAAAATACAGATTTTATTCCGTTCCATGCGTTCTGTACCGCCGAAACAACGGCATTCCATGCGGACTGAACGGCTGAAACAACGGTATCCCATATACCCTTGAACCAAGCGCCTATGCCTCCGAAGAACGACTGTATCGCTTCCCAACAGCGCCCCGCCGCCGCGGAGACCTCCTCCCAGTGCTTGACCAGTAAATATATACCCGCCGCAAGGAGCGCAACGCCCGCTATTATCGCGAGCACGATCCAGACAACGGGATTTGCCATAGCGGCGATATTGAAAGCCCACATCGCCACTGTCATGCCGGTTATCGCTATACCCACGCCTATCAGCGCGGCTTTTACTATCTCGCCATGCTCGCTCAGCCATGTGAACACACTGAGCGCCGCATTGCCCATTTGAGTAAGCGTATTTGTCGCCTGTTCTATCATCGTGTCGAGCCGCCCGGTGCTTGCAAGCTCATTTATCTTTTCGAGCACCGGCTGAAAAGCGAAAAGAGCGCGGTTTTTAAAGTCCGCCCAGATCTGGCTGAACGTCTTAGGCATCGACTCGAATTTCGCATTTGTCTCATCAGCGGCAGATAGCAGCGCAGTCTTTACGACCTCTGAGGTTATCTGTCCCTCGGAAGCCATATCCCTAAGCATACCGACGTTTACGCCGAGATATTTCGCGATCGTCTGAACTATCGTGGGCACCTGCTCCAGAACGGAGTTCAGCTCCTCGCCGCGCAGCATGCCTGAGCCCATCGCCTGTGTGAGCTGAAGCATCGCGGCCTGTACGCCCTCCGCCGTGGTGCCGCTTATGGTGAACTGTTTATTGACCTGCTCCATAAATGCGATGATCTCATCATTGCTTGAGAATGCATCGCCCGCAAGTATGCCCATTTTAGATACAGCGTCGGCAGTGCTTTGATACGCGCCGCGTGCTCTTGTCGCGCTGTCATAGATCTTCTGCTGCAGCTCCTGTGTCGTCTGCAATCCGTCATTCATAAGGTCGAGCCGCGCCTTTGTCTGTATTACGGTATCGGAATAATCAGCGATCTTCTTTACCGCCACACCGGCAGCCGCGGTTATCGCCGCAACACCGACGCTCATTTTGTTTAATGTAGACGATATTTGTTTGACCTTGCTTTTTATACTTGACACCATATTTGAAGCGAAGTTTTTAAAAGCATTCACACCGTTTTTTGCGGTGTTCGTTATTGTTGTGCCCAGACTTTTAAAGACTGTACCCACTCCCGTAACGCCCGTTCGGGTCTGTGCCAGCGCGTTTTTCAGACGATTCACAGAGTTTACTGCTCCGACTACGGTTATCTTCCCTATGTTTTTTAACGCCGTTGCGAACCCTGCCGCGCCTGTCCGTCCTTGTGTCAACGCCGTTCTTATCTCGTTCATCTTTGAAACTGTACTGTTCAGCTTCACTTTCGCGAACGTTTTTAATGTCGCAACCGACAGGGACGCCTGCATTTGAACCGCTGTCAAGCCGTTCTTTACCGCCGTTACCGCCTTTGTCGGTAATGTTTTTAGCGTGCTGCCTATATTCTCTATATCATACCTTGCACGTGCCGCCTGTATCCGCATCCTTAATATTGCGTTTTCAACTGCGGAGATCGCGGCAGAGGGTAGATTTTTCAGCGCGTTCGGAAGCCCCGTCTTTATTACTGATGCCGCTAACGCTCCTTGTACCCGAACGGCGGTAAACCTATCCGCCAAAACCTTTGTGGAATTAGATACCGCACTGAGTTTACTGCTTACACCGCTGAACATGCTGTCGAACTGTGCGATACTGCTTTTTATTTTGCCGGTGGCAGTAACTGCGCTGTTCATGGATCTTGATACAGTACCTGCCGTTTTGGCCGAAGCATTTTCCATGGCTGCATAGCTTTGTGTGACGTTCTGCACCGCTTTGTTTATTTTTACGAGCACGCTCGTCATATTGTCATTGACCGCAATGGTCGTCGATATAGTATTAGCCACGGTCTCACCTCTTTCTGCCGCGTTTAGCTTTATTCTCCGCCTTTTTCTCCGCCTTCTTCTGTTCCTCTATCCTTATATCGATACAGGCTATCACCATTGCTTTTTCCTCGATCGGCAGCTCTGTAAACTCATGTATGGGGCGGTGAAACTCGTGCAGCCAGTAGAAGGCGTAGTTGCTCTCGTAATCACCGCCGTTTATCAGTTTTTTGCTTCTTGAACGAGCGACTCAAGATCCTTGTCCAGCCCGTTTATCCCCGTGACCTCCGTCACAAGCTTAAGATATTCCGCGCCTGTGAGCATCTTCCCGAACACCTTGGAAGCTTCGGTCACACCATAAGCGTCCTGAAGATCCGCCGCGTTCGGGTTAGGGGTAATGACCGACTTGGCAAGCAAAAGCCCCTGAAATCTGTCCGTATCCACCGAAGTCCCGTTTTTGTTGACGGTCGTGCATTCGTTCTGGATATTTGTTATCTCCTCGCCGCTCACGCACCTGAGCACCCACTCAAGCGGCTCGCCGTTCTCGTCGCAGAACCTGTCGCTTATGACCGTTTTTACAGTATCTATCTTCTTTGGATGCAAAAAACCGTTTAATGTCGCCATAATAAAAAACCTCGCTTTCATAAAATACAAATCAGGTGATTGCGAAGCGCCTCGACTCCCTACCCCACGGGATCGGGAGTCAGGGAGCCGCGGCGCCGGATCATCAGCTCACAACAAAGCCCGGAAGCTCGCTGAACTCGGTATCTATCGTGAAATCGTCAAATGTGAAATCAACGTCCTCATCAAGATATTCGCCGTCCGCGTCGAACTTCGCAAGCACTCCGCCGTCTATGTTGCAGTCGATGAGCGTAACTACCTGGTTGCCCGCGTCCGACGTCGGATCGTTGTTCTCGACAACGGTATTGAAATAAATATCCTCGCCCGTGTCCTTGTAGCGCTCCAAGAGCTTTCTGAACACTGACTGATTATAGTGCAGCGTGGCCGAGCCGGAACCCGTCCATCCGGTGGAGCGGTTGCCCTTTCCGGTCTTGCCGAGTATAGGCACCTCGGTCTTGTTCTTCTCAATCGTAGCCTCAAGATTTATCATCTGCATGAAATTGTACCGGATACCCTCGATGTCGCAGTAGCACGTCGCCAGAGGCGCCGATACGGTATCCCTAGCCTTTAATATTGTTGCCATTCTCTTTC